>NZ_JAKEIP010000001.1 GCF_021474425.1 Streptomyces muensis
GGGCAGGGGCGTGTGCCGGAGGGGCGGGGACCTCGGCCGGGGAGCCGAAGTCGGCGCTGTCGGTGGCGTCCGTGGTGTCGGCGAAGAACGACTCCCCGGCGATCGGCGCCGTCGGCCGAGGCGCCGCGGCCGTTTCCGTCCTCGCCTCGGCCGGCTCCGCCGCCTGGCGTGCTCTCGCCTCCAGGTAGGGTCTCGCGCCCCAGCCGAGGACCGCCTCGGCCAGTGCGACGCCGAGCCCTTCGTTGAAGAAGAGGAGCTGGGCGGCGGTGTCACTGCAGTGCCCGCAGCGGTTCAGATGCCCGCGCAGGTCCGGGTCGACATCGACGCCGCCTCGCCGGTACGTCACGTCCAGCATCCGCAGGTACTGCCGGCACTCGTGCTCGGGGGCGAGTTCGCGGTGGACCTGGAGGCTCTCCTCGCGCAACCGCTCGCAGGCCCGGCCCAGTTCGAGACGGGCGGACTCCTCGTCGAGGCCGAGCAGTCCGGCCGGTACGGCCAGCGGTTCGGCCTCGACCTCGGTGTGCCACAGCAGGCAGCGGGCCGCCTGGGGAAGCCGCTGGAAGGCCCCGGAGAGCAGCCGTCGGTCGGCGGGCGGCAGCAGTCGGGCGGCGACGCGCTCCGCGCCCTGGGTCTCGGACCGCAGCTCGGGGTGGAGCAGTTCGCGACTGCGGTCGGTGTCCCATTCGGCGGCGATACGGCGCACGGTGACGAGGAGTTGGGGACGCCAGGCGGCCGTCGGTCCGGTCTGCCGCAGCGTTTCACCGAAGAGCCGGGTGAAGGCCGCGGTCGTGAGCATTCCCGCGGATCGGGCGTCGGCGGTGCACAGCCGTGCGTAGGTGAGGCCCGCTTCCCAGTGCCGATCGAGGAGTTCACCGACGGGGTGCAGCGCGGGCGACACCCCTGTCCACTTCTTCAGTTCGGCGCTCAGTTGAGCGTCCGTCACATCGAAGAGTCGGGCGTCGTCAGGCGAATTCGACAGGCCTGCGTCAGGCACGACGGCATTCCTCCGGAGGGCTTTCGGCATTGAAGGTCCATACCAACGGGTATGCTCCGGGCGCGACTCTTGTGAAGCCTGGGCACTGGGGAGCGAGGCACACCTTTGCACAGGTCAGGGACAGAGAACAAGCGATTCCAGTTTTTGTGCATTGCGTGCGCGACGATCACTGTTTGACGAATAGTCAATAACCCCGCAAGGCGATTACGACATCCGGGCGGGGCAATTGGAAACGGTATTCACTCAGCCCACTTCGCATGCGACCGAAAACCATTGAACGGCCGATCTCCGACTTTCATGCCTGGTCATACGGACGTACGGACCTTCACCGCGCCTTCACGAGTCATCCGCCAACCATTGGACCGCTCCCCCGGTACGCCCCCGGCGGCCGCCCGTACCGTTCACGGAACACCCGGTTGAAGTGAAAAGGACTGGCGAACCCCGAGGCGGCCGCCACGCGTTCCACTGACAGGTCGGTGCTCTCCAGCAGCCGGGCGGCGTGCCGCAGCCGGGCCTCGCGCAGCACGCGCATCGGTGACTGCCCGGTCTGCCGGGTGAAGAGGTGGGCGAACCGCGAGGGCGAGAGGGCGACATGCCCGGCGAGTGAGCGCACGGTGTGCGGTGCGGCCGGGTCGGCCGCGATCAGCGCCTGCGCCCGGCGCACCCGGGCGTCGATGCCGGGCCGGGGCGGCTGGGGCCGCGCGGTGCCGGCGGTCAGCAGGACGACCTCCTCCAGTGAGCACAGGGCGAGTTCGCGGGCCGCGGTGCCATGGGCCACGGCGACCGACTCGTCCCCCGCCTCGTCGCCCGGCGCCTCGCCCGGCTCGGGCAGGGGCGGCGCCTCCGTGCCCGTCCAGCGGGCGTCGGCGAGCATCCGGCGAAACGCCGCCTCGACGCGTCCGCGCACCGCGTCCGGCGTCGGTGTGACGACGTACATCCCCTCCCCGGCGTCGTACGGACGCAGCCAGGACCGCCAGGAGGGGCGGGCCTGGCAGTGCACCCACCAGAACCGCCAGTGCCGCGCGCCGGGCTCGACCTCGTAGCCGTGCGGAACGCCGGGTGCGAGCACCACGAGGTCCCCCGTCCCGGCCCGCGTCTCGGCGCTGCCGTGCCGCAGTCGGCCGCGGCCGCCGGTCGTCCAGGTGAACAGCCAACTGTCCGCGCCGCGCGGCCGGTTGATCCCGTACGTCGGCGGCTGATCGAAGTACCCGACGACCACCAGGCCTGGCGGCGGGGCGGGAACACCGGGCGCGGCAGTCTCGGGCAATCCGTCAGCGCTCACAGTCATCCTCCTGGGACGTGCGTCGGCCTAGCGTGGTCGGGCGAGGACACCTGACCGAGGAGGGCACATGACAGCCGACATGACAGTCACGGACAGGGGCGCGGCCGACGCCCCCATCCTGCCCGAGCGCGGGCTCCGGCAGTTCCAGGAGGAGGGCTTCACGGTCGTACGCGGGCTGTTCGGGAACGACGAGATCGACCGGCTCTGCGACCGGTTCGCGACGCTGCACGCGGCCGGGCCCGTGCCCGGGCACTTCGCGCCGCACCCGTCGGACAGCGACCCGCTGCGCGCCTACCCGAGGGTGATGCAGCCGCACGAGATCGACGAACTGTCACTGCGGGTACTGCTGGACGCGCGGTTGCGCGGGGTGCTGGAGGTGCTGCTCGGAGAGGAGGTGCTGGCCGCGCAGAGCATGTTCTACTTCAAGCCGCCGGGGGCGCGGGGGCAGGCGCTGCACCAGGACAACTTCTATCTGCGGGTCGAGCCGGGCACGTGTGTGGCGGCGTGGATCGCCTGCGATGTGATCGACCGGGAGAACGGGGGGCTCGAAGTCGTGCCGGGTACGCATGCGATGGAGCTGTTCTGTCCGGAGTTGGCGGACGAGGAGGTGTCTTTCGCGCGGGAGTACGTGGCGCCTCCGGCGGGGTTGGCCGCGGTTCCTGTCGACATGGAGCCGGGGGATGTTCTGTTCTTCAACGGCAGCCTGGTGCATGGGTCGCAGCCGAACCGTACGGGGGATCGGTTTCGGCGGTCGTTCATCGGTCACTATGTGGGGCGGTCGGCTGAGCGGATCGGGGCGTATTACCGGACGCTGTCGATGAGCGGGGATCGGGTGGCGTTGGAGGAGAGTGAGGGGGCGGGGCCGTGCGGTAGCGAGTTCGCGCCGTCCGGGCCCCACTAGTGTGTCGGCTGCGGGTGCGTCGTGGTTGATCGCGCCCGCGCGGCGGAGCCGCATATCGACACAGCCCCGCGCCCCTAAAGAAGGGGCGTTTCAGTGGCCGATGATCGGGTGGGGACTGTATGGCTGCTGTAGCTCCTCCAACTCCTTCTCCGTGAGCGTGAGTTCTACCGCCGCCACCGCGTCCTCGATGTGCTGGGACTTGGCGGCGCCGATGATCGGGGCCGTGACCGTGGGCTGGTGGAGGAGCCAGGCAAGGGCGATCTGGGCGCGGGGGACGGCGCGGTCGGTGGCGACGCGGGTGACGGCCTCGACGACGACGCGGTCGCTGTCGGCGTAGAGGCCGCTGCCGAAGTTGTCGGTGGCGCTGCGGTCGGTGACCGTGCCCCAGTCCCGGGTGAGGCGGCCTCGCGCGAGCGGGCTCCAGGGCAGGACGCCGACGCCCTGGTCCGCGCAGAGCGGGAGCATCTCGCGCTCCTCCTCGCGGTAGAGGAGGTTGTAGTGGTTCTGCATCGAGGCGAACTTCGTCCAGCCGTGCCGCTCGGCCGTGTACTGCATCTTGGAGAACTGCCAGGCGTACATCGAACTCGCCCCGATGTAGCGCACCTTGCCCGCCTTGACCAGGTCGTGCAGGGCCTCCATGGTCTCCTCGACCGGGGTGTGCGGGTCGAAGCGGTGGATCTGGTAGAGGTCGACGTAGTCGGTGCCGAGGCGGGTGAGGCTGTGGTCGATCTCGGTCATGACGGCCTTGCGGGAGAGGCCGGCGCCGTTGGGGCCGGGCCGCATGCGGCCGTTCAGCTTCGTGGCGAGCACGATGTCGTCGCGGCGGGCGAAGTCGCGCAGCGCCTTGCCGACGATCTCCTCGCTGGTGCCGTCGGAGTAGACGTTGGCGGTGTCGAAGAAGTTGATCCCGGCGTCCAGCGCATGGCGGATCAGCGGTCGTGAGGCCTCCTCGTCGAGGGTCCACTCGTGCGTGCCGCGGTCGGGGAGGCCGTAGGTCATGCAGCCCAGACAGATCCGCGACACGTCCAGGCCCGTCGAACCGAGCTTCACGTACTGCATCGTTGCTGCTCCTGCCTTCGCCGGTGGGGTACCTGGGGAGCGTACGTCGTCGGGTGCGGGCGCGGCCGGTTCGGTCACCGGTCCAGCAGGTCCAGGGCGCGCTCCCAACCGAAGTCCGGCCGGCCGCCGTCCTCCCCCGCCTCGCCGGCGTACGGCTCCCCGAAGCGCACGCCCATCGCTCGCAGCCGTAGCAGGCTGTCCCGGTAGGCGGGATGGGCGGCCAGCGCGTCGGCCACGCAGGGCAGGACGGCGATGGGGACGCCGAGGCCGTAGGCCTCGCACAGGGTGGCAAGGGCGAGGGTGTCGGCGATGCCGGCGGCCCATTTGTTGACCGTGTTGAAGGTGGCCGGTGCCGCGACGACGGCGTCCGGCGGCGGGAAGGGGCGCGGGTCGGCGGGGGTGCGCCAGGCCGAGCGGATCGGGCGGCCGGTGAGGGCCGCCACGGCCGCGGTGTCGAAGAAGCCGTTCATGGCGACCGGGGTCGCTATGACACCGACCTCCCAGTCCCGCTCCTGTGCGGCGGTGATCAGCTTGCTGACGTCGGCTGCGATGCCGGCGGCGCAGACGACGACGTAGAGGAAGGGTTTCCGGGCCTGTCCGGTCACGGCTGGCTCGGTCATGGCCTGTTCGGTCACGGCCTGTTCGGTCATCCGGGAACCCTACTCAAACGGGCTAGCGCAGCGGGAAGGACTGACCACGCTCGTCGTCCGGGCGCGGGCCGAAGACGCGGCGGTCCTTCTCCTCGATCGGCAGGTCGTTGATGCTCGCCTCGCGCCGGGTCATCAGGCCGTGCTCGTCGAACTCCCACAGCTCGTTGCCGTACGACCGCCACCACTGGCCCTCGGCGTCCCGGCACTCGTACTGGAAGCGGACGGCGATGCGGTTGCCGTCGAAGGCCCAGAGGTCCTTGCGCAGCGCGTACTCCCGCTCGCGCGCCCACTTCGCGGTGAGGAACTCGACGATCTCGGCGCGGCCGGTGACGAAGGTGTCGCGGTTGCGCCACACCGAGTCCTCGGAGTAGGCGAGCGCCACCCTGTGCGGGTCACGGGTGTTCCAGGCGTCCTCGGCGGCCTGCACCTTCTGAGCCGCGGTCTCGTGGGTGAACGGCGGCAGGGGCGGGCGGTCGGTCATGTCATCCTCCGGGGCCGGAACGGCGGTACGGAAAGCGGAGAACGAGCGTTCTCCGGCACGGCTGCTACCGTAGGAGAACGCTCGTTCTCGCGTCAAGGAGAGGTCGTACATGGACAGCGCCACCGCCCGGGAGCAGGCACTGGACGCCGCGGAGAAGCTGTTCTACGGGCGCGGCATCCAGTCCGTCGGCATGGACGACATCCGGGGCACGTCCGGGGTTTCACTCAAGCGGCTCTATCAGCTCTTCCCGGCGAAGGAGCAACTGGTCGAGGCCTATCTGGAGCGGCGCGACGTGCGCTGGCGCGGACGGCTCGCCGCCCACGTGGAGCGGCACACGGACCCCGAGCGGCGGCTTCTCGCCGTCTTCGACTGGCTGGAGGAGTGGTTCGGCGAGGAGGACTTCCGCGGGTGCGCCTGGATCAACTCCTACGGCGAACTCGGCGCCCGCTCGGAGCGGGTCGCCGACCAGGTCCGTGCCCACAAACGGGCGTTCCGCGACTACCTCGCCTCGCTGGTGACGGCGGCCGGGCTGCCAGAGGCGCTGACCGGGTCGCTGTATCTGCTGGCGGAGGGGGCGATGGTGACGGCGGGGATAACGGGCGGTACGCGTCCGGCGGCGGAGGCGCGGGAGGCGGCGCGGTCGCTGATGGCGGCGCGGTGAGATCGGCGGGCGGGGCGGCATCGGATACCGGCCCGCCCGCCGCCGTGGTCCACAGTGGTCTACGTACCCGGCGTCAACTCCCCGTTTCCGAGACGGTGATGGCACTCACCGGGCACGCCCGGGCCGCCTCGCGGACCATCGGGTCGCCGCCGCCGTTCTCGCGGCCGGGGAGCAGGGCGCTGAAGCCGTCGTCGTCCTGGGTGAAGACGGAGGGGGCGGCGAGGGCGCACTGGCCGGCACCGATGCAGAGGCCGTGGTCGATGTCGATGTGCAGGTTGTCTGATTCGCGCGTTTCGTTGTGCATGACCGGAGCCTCTTACCAGGTCACGGGGAGTTCCAGCATCCCCTGGATCGTGTCGCCGGGTTTGAAGGGGATTTCCTCCGCAGGGACCGCCAACCGGAGGGTCGGCAGGCGCTCGAAGAGGGTGCGCAGGGCGATCTCCATCTCGGCTCGGGCGAGGTTCTGGCCGAGGCACTGGTGGATGCCGAAGCCGAAGCCGACGTGGTGGCGGGCGGAGCGGTGCCAGTCGAGGGTGTCGGGGTCGGGGTAGACGGACTCGTCGCGGTTGATGACCGAGGTGGAGAAGACGACGCCCTCGCCCGCCCGGATGGTCGCGCCGTCCGTCTCGATGTCCTCGACGGCGACCCGCAGCATGCCGTCGGCGATGGACAGCATCCGCATCAGTTCCTCGACCGCAGCGGGCAGCAGCGTCGGGTCGGCCGTCAACTCGGCGAGGCGGTCGGGGTGTTGGAGGAGGGTGAAGGTGCCCAGGGAGATCATGTTTGCGGTGGTCTCGTGGCCGGCGACCAGCAGGATGGTCGCGAGGGCGATGACCTCCTCCTGGTCCAGCTCGCCCGTGCGCAGCTGCTGGTGGACGAGTTCGTCCAGTACGCCGTCGCCGGGTTCGGGCTGTTTCCGCTTCCGGTCGATCAGCTCCGCGAAGTAGGCCTCCAGCCGGTCGCGGGCGGCCATGGTGTCGGCCGCCGTGGGGCCGCGCAGCAGGCGTCGTGACTGTTCCTCGAAGAAGTCGTGGTCGGCGTAGGGGACGCCCAGCAGGGCGCAGATGACCATGGAGGGCACGGGCAGGGCGAAGGCGCTCACCAGGTCGGCGGGCGCTCCGCGGGCGATCATCGTGTCCAGCCGTTCGTCCACGATCCGCTGGATCTCGGGGCGCAGTTCGGCGGCGCGTCGCAGGGTGAAGCTGGGGACCATCATCCGTCGCTGGACCCGGTGTTCGGGGTCGTCGACGCCCAGCAGCGCGCCCTTGCGGTTGCGCAGCCCCGCGAACCGTTCGGTGGGCGCGGGGAAGTCGGGGCGGGTGCGGTCGGAGGAGAGCCGCGGGTCGGCCAGCAGGGTGCGGGCGAGCGCGTGTCCGGTGACCAGCCAGACCGGGCGGCCGTCGTAGAGGCTGATGCGGGCCAGCGGGCGGGTCTCGCGCAGGGGGTCGTAGGCCGTGGGCGGGTGGTAGGGGCAGGTCCGGCTCTGGGGGAAGGCGACGGTGTGCGGTTCCGTCATGTCCGTCATGGAAGACCTCGCAGACGAAGGTTGCGTCGTGCCGATCTTCATTAGATGCCTCAGGCATCTAGCGGACGACGCCAAGTTCGGCCAGATCAGCCGCCCGGGCAATCTGGCCGGGGATCGTCGCACAGAGCTTCGGGCACGGGGGCGTCCGGCCCGTCCCGCCGGTTCTCCCGGAGCCGGTCGCTGGAAAACCGCTTGTCGGCACGGGACCGCCGGCCACAGAATCCGGCCATGTCCACGACCCGCGCCTTCCTGCCGCCGACCGCCGCCGTCCGTCCGGTGGCGCTCCAGCAGCAGCCCGGCCGTCCATGGAGGCCCACGCTTCCCACGTCATGACGGCCGCGCTCGTCGCGGGGCTGATCGCGGGCTACGGCATCGCCGTCCCGGTCGGCGCGGTCGCGACCTACCTCGTCTCCCTCACCGCCCGAACCTCCCTGCGGACCGGGGTCTGCGCCGCGCTGGGCGTCGCGACGGCCGACGGACTCTACGCGCTCGTGGCCACCCTCGGCGGCTCCGCGCTGGCCGGCGCGCTGCGTCCGGTGCTGGTCCCGCTGCGCTGGGCATCCGCCCTGGTGCTGGCGGTGCTCGCGGTACGGGGCGCCGTCGTCGCCGTACGCCACTACCGCGACCGCCGCCTGGCCACCCGCTCCGCTTCCGCTGCTCCCCCGAGCCCGGCGCGGGCCTTTCTGGCGCTGCTCGGCATCACGCTGCTGAACCCGACCACCGTGATCTACTTCGCGGCCCTCGTCCTCGGCACGCGGGCGTCGGACACGGCAGCACCCCTGGAACAGGGGGTCTTCGTCCTGGCCGCGTTCGCCGCCTCGGCGAGCTGGCAGGTGCTGCTGGCCGGCGGCGGGGCGCTGCTGGGACGGGTACTGACGGGGCGTCGGGGGCGGTTGGTGACGGCGCTGGTGTCGAGCGGCGTGATCCTTGCGCTGGCCGTGGGGACGGCGGCGTAGGCGCGGCAGGATGATTTCCGCTGGTGCCTTTGTTGAAAGAGGGAACCAGTCAGCTTCAGGACACGACGATGGGACCGAAGCATGCCTCTCGACGGCGAGTACGAGCCCAGCCCGACCAAGTGGGTCCGCGACCAGGTGGAGTTGTACGAGAGCTCCGGCGGCACCCGGGGGACGACCCTGCAGAACACGGGGATGCCGGTGATCGTGCTCACGACCCGGGGTGTCAGGAGCGGCAAGATCCGCAAGACGCCGCTGATGCGCGTCGAGCACGAGGGGCGTTATGCCGCGGTGGCCTCGCAGGGCGGTGCGCCCAAGCACCCGGTCTGGTACCACAACATCAAGGGCGATCCCCATGTCGAGCTCCAGGACGGTCCCCTCAAGCAGGACATGAGGGCCCGCGAGATCACCGGCGCGGAGAAGGACGAGTGGTGGGAGCGGGCCGTGGCGGCGTATCCGCCGTACGCCGACTACCAGGAGAACACCGACCGGGTGATCCCGGTCTTCGTACTGGAGCCGCTCGACGAGGCCTGAACCGACCTCCGGAAACTTTTTCTCCGCACGGACGCATGAACCCCTCTTGGCCGGGCACACGTGCGTCAGGCCCCGCCGCGTTCCCCCGTCGCGGCGGGGCTTTCTCGGCCCTAGGTGTATTGACCCGCAGGGTTGTTCACGCGGGTGATGGGTGGGTGGCCGCCGAGTGCGGTGTGGCAGCGGTGGTGGTTGTAGGTGTGGAGGAAGTCTGTCAGGGCGTCGGTGCGTTCGGTGTTGTGGGTGTAGGGCCGTAGGTAGGCCCATTCGTCGAGCAGGGTGCGGTTGAAGCGTTCGACCTTGCCGTTGGTCTGCGGCCGGTAGGCGCGGGTGAGCTTGCCGGTTGCGCCCAGGTCGGCAAGTGCCTGCTGCCAGGCGAAGCTCTTGCGGTAGGGCCAGGCGTTGTCGGTCAGGACTCGCTCGATGCAGTCGATTCCCGACGTGGCGAAGAAGGCTGCGGCCCGGCGCAGGAAGCCGGCGCAGGTGGCTGCCTTCTCGTCCGGGTGGATTTCGCTGTAGGCGAGGCGGGTGTGGTCGTCGACGGCGGAGTGGATGTAGTCGAAGCCCATGGTGTTGCGGGTGGCGCGGCCGGCTTGGCGGCCCAGGACCTTGTGGCCGCCGCCGTCGGGGATCCGGCCGAGTTTCTTGACGTCGACGTGGATGAGTTCGCCGGGCCGGTCGCGTTCGTAGCGGCGGATGACCTGGCCGGTGGGCCGGTCCAGGTGGGCCAGCCGGTTCAGGCCGTGGCGGGACAGGATGCGATGCGTGGTGGAGGCGGGCAGGCCCAGGATCGGGCCGATGCGGGCTGGGCCGAGTTTGCGGTCCTGCCGCAGCCGGCAGACGCGGGCCTCCACGGTCGCCGCAGTGCGATGCGGTGTGGTCCGGGGCCGGCTGGAGCGGTCGGCGAGACCGGGCTCGCCCTCGGATCGCCAGCGCCGGATCCACTTGTGGGCGGTGGGACGGGAGATGCCCATCTCCGCGGCGACATGCGCGACAGGACGCCCTGAGCGGACACGTTCGACGAGCAGCCGCCTGCCGTGAACGGTCAGCCGGGCATTACGGTGGGACACGAAGGCCTCCGTGCGGTGAAGATTCGACACCTCCACCACACACGGAGGCCTTCGCCATGATCAAGCCCGCCCAGCGTTAACAACGCTCGTGATCAATACACCTAGGGCCTGTCCGGCGGATCATGCCGGCATCGCGGGGTCCGGCACGCACTCCCCCACACTCGAACCGGCTTCGTCCGGCTCGCGCGGGGGCACTCCCATCGCCCCGCTCGGCTCGGCTTGGCTGAAGCGGCGGACCGGGCGGTGCGCGGCGCTGCGGATCAGACTGCGGCTCTGGACCGTCCGCCTCACCCCCGCGCCGCTGACCCGCTGGACCGCCCGGACGACAGCTTCCGCGACGGCGATCAAGCGCACCGGCTCCCGCGTCGTCCTGACGACGTTGGCGGCCGGCGTGGTCTACCACCAGTCGGAGCACTTGGCCGGGGGGTCCGTGACCAGCGAGCCGCAGACCCGGAACTGGTACTGCGGGTCGGTGCTGGTCCGCCGGAAGGGCGTGGTCAGGCTCTGCCCCGCGGACCGGACGGTGAAGGGACCGCACTGGAGCCAGGGGTACACGGAGTCGGCGTTGTCCCAGCCGTTCGCCCGCCAGTCCATGTATGCCCAGGTGAGCGGTCCACTTCGAGATGCCGTTCGAGCCGGGAGCGAGGCGCGGGCGGCAGTGCCTCAGTCGGCGAGCAGGGCGTGCACCCACTGGTCTTCGCGCTGTTCGATGTACTCGGCGTCGCTTCGCCAGGCGTCGCCGTGGCCTGCTGCCCACAGTGTTGCCCAGGGCTGGACACCTTGGGCGGCCTGGTCGCGCAGGAAGTCGTGCATGGAACGCGTACGGCGGCCCAGCAGAGGGACCAGTCGACGGCGTTCGGCCTCATCGAGGCCGTAGGCGTTGGCAAAGACTCGTAGCCGGTCTCCCGCGTCGCGGCGTTGCCAGTCAGGATGCGCGGACAACGGGATGAACCCGTGCACGGCATACGCGACGTCCCACAGGCGGGAACCGGGGCCGGCTGTGTCCCAGTCGATGAAGGCCCACTGGGACTCGTCTGCGACCACAAGGTTCCATGGGGCCAGATCGTGATGGGCGATGATGTCGCTGCCCTCGGCGGGGATCAGCACCTGCCAGTGCGCGTCGGCTGGTGGTGTGAAGTCCTGCACTGCATCGTGGAACTCCCGGATCAGTCGTGCCACGCGAGCCAGTTGCAGAGTGGGTTCCAGCAGAGAGAACCCGTCGGGCCAGACCACATCTCCCGGCACGAAGGTCAGAACTTCGCGCCCCTGGTCGTCAATGCCCAGAGGACGAGGCGCCGCCCGGAATCCCACCTCGTGCAGGTGGGTGAGCAAGGCGTGCACTGCGGGAGTCCACGGTCCGGTCGGACGGCGGACGGTATCTCCGACTCGAACGACACCATCGCTCACGTTGCCGCCGGACAACGGCTGCTCTTCATCGTGCTGCACGTGCACACACTATGGCCTGCGCACGCTGCGACTTCTGCACCCCCAAGGACTCCACGAGAGCCCAACTCCCGGATGCCGAGGACAACTTGCAGAAATCCCGCAGGCCCGACACCCCGCGAACTCGACGAGCCGGCCACCGCACGCCTCCTGCCAAGTCATCGCCGTAAGGCAAGGCAGCGCAGGCCTGGGGTCGCGCTGATATCGGAGTGCGAAGTGGCTCGGGTGAGTGTCACAGTCACTGTCGTGACCTTGATGGACGTACTCGTCAGCTTCTCCCGTACCGGCCGGCTCGGGCCCCTGAACTGCGGAATGACCTTGGCTGAGGCTGAAGACCTCCTCGGCCCGGGGCGCCCGCACCCCGCCCACATCATGAAGGGGCCCGATATCGACGGTTATCCATACTCCTGGGACGGGCTGGGGCTGGTGGTCACTCAGCGGACCGTCAGCGGGATCTGGATCAACCTCCGGCCCGGTTCGGCCGCCAGACTTCCGCCGCTCGTCCTGCCCGATTCCGAGTCATTCGACGCCACCGTCCTCCGCGAGGAGTTGATCGCCGCCCTGGACAAGGCAGGCTGCCGGCATGCGGTCAACAGCACCCTCACCTTCGGCCGGCAGGCAAGCCTCATCACCCAACCCGCCGGCGTCTGCGCGGTCTTCAGCCTGCCGGGACGGGACGACGACGTGCCGCACCGCGATCGGCATTACCTCGACGTGATGCACAAGCACACGGCTTGACACTGCTGATTCCACGGAATGATCCGGTTGACGTGGCCCTCCACGGCGCCTGAGTCCCAGGTTGGGTGAGGTCGGCGACGACGGCGTCGAGAACGTCACAGATCGCCGGTTCTGACACGGCTTCTGAAATGCACCGCACCTCACAGCCGGCCTGATCCGCCGGACAGGCCCTCGCGTGCGGAGCGTTCGGTCACGTCGAGGAAGATCTGGTCGGCCTCCGCCACGGTTCGGGAGATGGAGCGCTTGATGCGGACGGCGACCTCCTCCACGTGTTCGCTGTCGAGGCCGGGTGCCAGATCGACCCGGGCCGCCACCAGGGCCGTTTCGAGGCCGGTCTTCATCGTGAACAGGGCTTCCACACTGTCGATCTCGGGTTGGGCCTCCAGCAGCGCGCGGATGCGGCCGGCCGCCTCGGGGTCGGCGGCCTCCCCGATCAGCTGGTCGCGGGCGTCGCGCCCCAGCCGGTAGGCGACGTAGACGAGGAGCGCGCCGATCGCCAGCGACGCGGACGCCTCCCAGACGACCTGCCCGGTGACCATGTGCAGTGCCATGCCCCCGAGGGCGAGGCTCACGCCGAGCACCGCCGTGGCGTCCTCGGCGACGACCGTGCGCAGCGCCGGGTCCCGCAGGCCGTGCGTGACGCCGCCCTGCCCGCGTACCTGGTACAGCGCCCGCACCAGCGACAGCCCCTCGGCGACGAAGGCGACACCGAGCACGATCATGCCCGCCACATAGCCGCTGAACTTCTCCTCGGAACCCCCGCGCAGCGCCTCGACGCCCTGGAAGAAGGAGAAGCACCCGCCCATCACGAAGATCCCGACGGCCGCGAGCAGCGACCAGAAGAAGCGTTCCTTGCCGTAGCCGAAGGGATGGCGGGCGTCGGCGGGGCGGCGGCTGCGGCGCAGTGCGGCCAGCAGGAAGATCTCGTTCATGCTGTCCGCCACGGAGTGCGCGGCCTCCGACAGCAGCGCGGGCGAGTGGGCGACGACTCCGCCGACGGCCTTGGCGACGGCGATGACGAGGTTGGCGGTGAGGGCGACCAGGACGGTGACCCGGGTCCTGCGGTCCGCCTTCGGTGCGTCGGGCGTGCTGCTCATTTTCCACCGACTGCCCCGGTCGATCCCGCTCACACCGTGCCGTCGGCGGAAATCGGGGGACTCGGTGGGATCAGGAACCCCGGCACGGGACGGGGACGTACGGCAGAGAGGAGCCGGGTCATGAGCGGCGGGGGCAACACCGCCTACGGGAGGAAGTCGTTCCAGCGGTCGAAGGCCCACTTCACGGACCGGATCACGGCCGACGGGCGGGAGGGCTGGCCGGTGGAGGCCGGTCGCTACCGTCTGGTGGCCAGCCGTGCCTGTCCGTGGGCGAGCCGGGCGGTGGTGTCCCGGCGGCTGCTCGGCCTGGAGGACGCCCTGTCCCTCGCGGTCGCCGACCCGATCCAGGACGACCGGAGCTGGCGCTTCACGCTGGACCCCGACGACCGCGACCCGGTGCTCGGCATCCGCTTCCTCAGCGAGGCCTACGACAGGCGGGAGACCGACTACCCGGGCGGCGTCAGCGTGCCCGCGATCGTGGACGTGCCCAGCGGCAGGCTCGTCACCAACGACTACCAGCGGATCACGCTCGATCTCGCCACCGAGTGGACGGCGCTGCACCGCGCGGGGGCGCCCGATCTCTACCCCGAGCCGCTGCGGGACGAGATCGACGCCGTGATGGCGGAGGTGTACGAGGACGTCAACAACGGTGTGTACCGGGCGGGGTTCGCCACCGGCCAGCAGGAGTACGAGGAGGCGTGCGCGCGGCTCTTCGAGCGGCTGGAGCTGCTGGGCGAGCGACTTGCCGGGCAGCGCTATCTTGTCGGCGACACGATCACCGAGGCGGACATCCGACTGTTCACCACGCTGGTCCGGTTCGACGCCGTCTATCACGGTCACTTCAAGTGCAACCGCTGGAAGTTGACGGAGCATCAAGTGCTGTGGGCGTACGCCCGCGACCTCTACCAGACGCCGGGATTCGGTGACACCGTCGACTTCGACCACATCAAGCGGCACTACTACCAGGTGCACAGCGGCATCAACCCGACCGGCATCGTGCCCCTCGGACCGGACCTGTCGGGCTGGCCGACCCCGCACCACCGTCAGGAGCTGGGCGGCAGGCCGTTCGGCGACGGGACGCCGCCGGGGCCGCCCACTCAGGCCGAGCGGGTCGCGGCGCGCGGACGACCCTGACCGACGAAGGAGGCACACGGACATGGCCAAGAAGCGGAAGAAGGCGAAGCTCCCCCTCGCCTACAAACCCCTGGGATTCGCCCTCGGCTGGGCGAGCGGCGCGCTGGCCGGGCTCGCCTTCCGCAAGACCTGGATGGCGATACGGCACGAGGAGGACGCTCCGGACGCGCTGGACCGTGAGCGCGGCTGGGGCGAGATCCTGCTGGCGGCGGCGGTCCAGGGCGCCCTGTTCGCGATGGCCCGCAGTCTGGCGGACCGCACGGGCGCCAAGGCGATCGAGCGGTCGACCGGCGTGTGGCCGGTCAGCGACAAGGGCGGGCGGGACTGAGCACTGCTTCGGTGCCGTTCAGCCCTGCTTCGGTGCCGTGGGGGCCTGGCGGCGCAGGGTGAAGGAGTGGCCGGCCGGGTCGGAGTAGCCGCGTTCCCCGTAGGGGCCGGCCGCGTCCTTCGCCTCCAGCGGCCGGCCGCCGAGCCCGACGATCCTGCGCTCGGCCTCGTCCAGGTCCGCCACGACGAAGTCCAGGTGGGCCTGGAGGGAGTTCTCGGGGCGCGGCCAGCTCGGCGGCGTGGCGTTCATGTCGCGGCGGAACGCGAGCCGGGTGCCGTCGGCACCCCTGATCTCCACGCGGTTGGCGGTCGCCTCCGTCTGTTCGCCGTCCAGAAGTTCCCGGTAGAACACGGCGAGCTTCTCCGGCTCGGCGCAGTCGAGCACCACGAAACCCGCTGTCACCAGTGGCATGACTCCTCCGAAGGGTCCGGGGCACGGGACGGACCTGTCCCGCCGCCCTGTCCCCGACGGGTGTCCCTCTCAGGCGGTTTCAGTCCGCCACCAGCCACTTCCCGTCCCGCATCAGCAACCGCCCCGCCAGCTCGTCGGCCTCGCGCCAGGCCTGTCCCCGGGTCGGCACGACACGGAAGTACAGCTAGGGCTTGCTGAGCCGTCCCAGAGGAAGGAGAGCGGCACGAGGAACGGCACTCCCCCGCCGGCGTCGGCGGTGGCGACCCACACGTCCTCGTCGATCTTTTCGAGGCGATGCAGGGTGTCCTTCTTGCGCTGCTCGGCGGGGCGTGCGGGTGACGGGGCCATCGGCGAGGTCTCTCGTCAGGGGACGGCTTTGGCGGACGAGTCCGGTGTGGCCGTCGGGTGCCCGGACCGGGAGCGGATTTCCGCCAGTCGGCCCGCCGACGCGCCGAGGAGCAGTTCCAGGGCGGCCGGATAGGAGCTGCGCGCCATGTCGGCCACGAGGTGGCGGGCGGTGGCGGCGATGTGCGGGTGGGTGTCGGCGGGCAGGCGCGCGTACGTCGCCCGCCAGACGGCCGCCTCGGCCTCCCGCGCGGCCTTCGGCATCGCCGCGCTCGCCGAGTCGAGGGCGCCGTGGGCGAGGGCCTGGTCGACGAAGGCGTGGTAGATCCGCACCGCCTCGGCGTCGGGGAACCCTGCCTCGCGCAGTACGCCGAGGACGGTCTCGACGGCCTGGATCTCGTACTCCCGCCCGGTCACCCGGTACGAGCTGAGCACGGCGGCACGCGGGTGCGCGAGGGCCCCCGCGTGCATCCGCAGACCGAGGTCGCGCAGGTCGGCGCGCCAGTCGCCGGTGGGGCGCCAGGTGCGCAGCGTACGGCCGATGAGTTCGTCGGCGATGGCGAGCATCAGGTCGTCGGTGTGCCGGAAGTAGCGGTACAGCGAGCTGGGGTCGGCGCCGAGGGCGCGGCCGAGGCGGCGTACCGAGAGGGCGTCGGCGCCGTGTTCCTCGATGAGCCGCAGGGCCGTGTCGACGATGAGCTCCTCGGACAGGACGACGCCGTGCTTGGTGGGGCGCCTGCGCCGGCGGGCGGCGGGCGGGACGACGCGCTCGCTCATGGACTGCCTCCCATGACTGCTTGCCTCGGGCCGGGTGTCCCGCACCTTATGACAACACCGTTGACCTGTTAACCTCTCGGACAGTTTCATGTCCGCTCATCGGGGCCGTCCAGGCCCCCGGTGCGAGCGGAGTCCGGCCATGCCCGACGAGCAGTCCTACAGCGTCGACCCTCCAGCGCGGCCCGAGCTGCGCAAGTCCCTGGGTGTCCTGGACGGGGTCGCCATCGCCGCGTCCAGCACGGCCGCGACCACCAGCATCGGCATCGGGCTCGGCGTCACGGCCGGCGTGGTCGGACTGCATCTGCCGGCGATCATGCTGCTGGCGTTCCTGCCGGTGCTGGGCATCGCGGGCGCCTACTCGCGGCTGAACAAGGTCGAGCCGAACGCGGGCAACGGCTATGTGTGGGTGGGCCGTTCGCTCACGCCCTGGCTGGGCTTCATGGTCGGCTGGGTGAACATCGTGGCCGTGGTGGCGTTCCTCGCGTACACCACGGCGGTCACCGGCTCCGCCCTGCTGCAGCTCGCCGGGGACGCGGGGCTGCACCGGATCGGCGGCCTCGCGCTGGACCCGGGTTCGACCGCGCAGACGACGGCGCTCGGCATCCTGGTCCTGGTGGCGGTCACACTGACCGCCGTCACCGGCATCCGCACCGCCGCCCGTCTCCAGGCCGGGCTGCTGGTCTTCGAGTACGTCGTCCTGCTGGGCTTCTGCGGCTACGGCATCGTCACCGGCCCGCACGACTTCAGCCTGAGCTGGTTCGACCCGTTCGCGATCCCGTCGGCGACGACCCTCGCGCAGGGCATGCTGCTGTCGGTGTTCTGCTACTGGGGCTTCGAGTCGGCGTTCAGCGTCAACGAGGAGGTGCGTGACCCGCGCGACGCCTCGCGGGCCGGGATCACCACCCTGTTCACCATGCTGGCGCTGTTCCTGCTCGGCTCGGTGGCCTTCCAACGGGTGCTGTCCGAGGAGGAGTTGGTCGGTCACGGCGCCGAGGGACTGGCCTTCTTCGGCGACCGGCTGGCGTCCCAGCCGTGGGCGGCGCTGCCCTTGATCGCCCTGATGTTCTCGGCGGTCGCCTCGCTGCAGGCCGGGGTGATCCCGACGGCCCGGGCGATGTTCGCGATGAGCCGGGACCGTACGCTCGGGCCGGTGTGGTCCAAGGTCAGCCCCCGGTACGGGACTCCGGCGGCCGGCACCGTGCTGATCGGCGCGCTGGCGGCGGGCGTCGCGGGCCTGGCGCTGGTCATTCCCCGGCTGGCCGACATGATCATGGCGACGGTGAGTGCCGTGGGCATCGTGGTCGCGGTGTCGTACGCCCTCACCGCGCTCGCGGCCGCCGTCCGGTTCCGCGCGCTGCTGCGGGAGGACTGGTGGCAGGGGGTGCGCGCGGTCGTCCTGCCCACGCTGAGCGCCCTCGCACTGCTCGGCCTCGGCGGCTACCTCGGCTGGTCCTTCTACACCTCCGCCGAGCACTTCGAAGTCAGCGCGGACAACGGCTGGTTCCTGCTCGCCACCCCGCTGGCGATGATCGCGTCCGGCTTCGTGGCCGCGGCGTGGGCCAGGTGGGTGCGCAGATCCCCGTACTTCCGCACCGGCAAGGGCACGGACGCCGACGCGCCGCAGCTCCTCGCCGCCTCCCGATAACTCGCCACCAGGACAAGGACCATGCACGCAGATCTCCTGTTCACCGGCGGAGCCGTCCTCACTCCCAAGGGCCGCACCGCGACCGCCGTGGCCGTCACCGGCGACCGTGTCACGGCCGTAGGACGCGAGGAGGTGCACGATCTCGCCGGGCCGCGGACCGAGGTGGTGGACCTCGCCGGGCGGCTGCTGCTGCCCGGGTTCCAGGACGCGCACGTGCATCCGGTGCCGGCCGGGCTGGAACTCTCCCAGTGCGACCTGACCGGCGCGAGGACGGCCGACGAGACGCTCGCCGCGGTCCGCGCGTACGCCGACGCGCATCCGGAGCGGGAGTGGATCACGGGCGGCGGCTGGTCCATGGAGGCCTTCGCGGGCGGTACGCCGACGAAGGAGCTGCTGGACGCGGTGGTGCCCGACCGGCCGGTGTACCTGCCCAACCGTGACCATCACGGGGCCTGGGTCAACAGCCGTGCCCTCGCGCTCGCCGGCCTCACGCGGGACACCCCCGACCCGGCCGACGGGCGGATCGACCGGGACGCCTCCGGTGAGCCGAGCGGAACCTTGCAGGAGGGGGCGATGCAACTGGTGGGGCGGCTCACCCCGCCGGCCACCCCCGCCGACCGGCTGGCGGCGCTGCTGCACGCCCAACGGCATCTGCACGCGCTCGGCATCACGGCCTGGCAGGACGCGCTGGTCGGGGACTTCCTCGGCATGGACGACCCCGCGGAGGCGTATCTGGCGGCCGCGCGGGACGGCTCGCTCACCGCCCGCGTCGTCGGCGCGCTGTGGTGGGACCGGGAGCGGGGCGCCGAGCAGGTTCCCGAACTGGTCGAGCGGCGGGCCGCGTTGAGCCATGGCCGCTTCAGCGCGGGCAGCGTCAAGCTGATGCTGGACGGCGTCGCCGAGACCGGCACGGCCGCGCTGCTCGACCCCTATCTCGACCGGTGCGGCTGTGCCACCGCCAACCGGGGCACCAGCTTCATCGACGCCGGTCAACTGCCCAAGTACGTCACCGAGTTGGACGCCCTCGGCTTCCAGTGCCACTTCCACGCCCTCGGTGACCGGGCCGTACGCGACGCGCTGGACGCGATCGAGGCGGCGCGTGCCACGAACGGGCCGAGCGACACACGGCCCCACCTCGCCCACCTCCAGGTCGTCCAGCCCGCCGACGTACCGCGGTTCGCCACGCTCGGGGCCACCGCGAACATCCAGCCGCTGTGGGCGGCGCACGAACCGCAGATGGACGAGCTGACGATCCCGTTCCTGGGGCCCGAACGGGCCGCGTGGCAGTACCCGTTCGGCGCACTGCTGCGCTCCGGCGCCCGGCTCGCGGCGGGCAGCGACTGGCCGGTGAGCAGCCCCGACCCGCTCCACGGGATCCATGTGGCGGTCAACCGCGTGAGCCCGGGCGGCGACACTCCGGTCTTCCTGCCCGGCGAACGCATCGGGCTCACCGAGGCGTTGACCGCCTACACGGCCGGCTCGGCGTATGTGAACCACCTCGACGACACGGGCGCGGTGCGGGCCGGCGCGCTCGCGGATCTCGTGGTCCTGGACCGCGACCCGTTCACCGGACCGCCGGAGGCCATCGCGGACACACGGGTCGCGCTGACCTATGTGGGAGGGGGGAGAGTGTACGCGGCTCAGGAGGCGTGAGTACGCGAGGCGCACGCCTGCTATCGGTCGGCCGACGCCTGGAACGTGCGGCGGTACGCCTGGGGTGACACCCCGATCGCGGCGTGCAGGTGCTGGCGCAGGGAGGCTCCCGTGGCGAAGCCGACCTGGCCGGCGATCCGGTCCACCGAGAGGTCGCTGGACTCCAGCAGGTGCCGGGCGCGGGCGACGCGCTGCTGGATCAGCCAGCGGCCGGGGCTGAGGCCGACCTCGTCGTGGAAGCGGCGGGCGAAGGTGCGCAGGCTCATCCGGGCGTGGGCGGCGAGGTCGGTGAGGGTGAGGGGTTCGTCGAGGTGCTCCAGGGCCCAGGCGCGGGTCGCTGCGGTGTCGGCGGCGCCGCTCTCCGGAACGGGCTGCTCGATGTACTGGGCCTGGCCGCCGTCCCGGAACGGGGGCACGACGCAGCGCCGGGCCACCGCGTTGGCCAGTTCGTGACCGTGGTCGACCCGGACGATGTGCAGACAGACGTCGACACCGGAGGCCGCGCCGGCCGAGGTGAGGATCCTGCCGTCGTGGACGAAGAGGACGTCCGGGTCCAGGTCGACCCCGGGATACCGGCGTCGGAACGCCTCGGTCACCTGCCAGTGCGTGGTGGCCCTGCGGCCGTCGAGGAGGCCCGCCGCGGCGAGGACGAAGGCGGCGGTGCAGATCGACACGATGCGTGCGTCCGGGCGGATCAGCGCGAGGGCGGCGGCGACCTCGGCGGTCAGCTCCGTGGGGATGTACGGGGGCGCCATGGACGCGACGACGACGGTGTCGGCCGTGGCGAGGATCTCCGGGCCGTACTGGACGCCGATCGTGAAGTCGGCGTTGCTGTGCACGGGCCGGCCGTCGACGCTGCACGTCAGCACCTCGTACCGGCCGTCAGCCGCGCCGAAGATCCGGCTGGGGATACCGAGCTCGAAGGGGTAGACGCCGTCCAGGGCCAGCACCACGACCCGCTCGACCCGTTCTGCTTGTCGTTCACCACGCATGGCACGATTCTATCGAAGGTTGGCAATCGTGCCATTTTCCGGAGCGGCGGCTCCGGGCAGGCTTTTCCACCATGAGCACTGTGAACACGATGCGAGCCATCAGCCAGGACGTCCTCGGCGGTCCCGAGGTTCTGAAGGAAGTGGAACTGGAGCGCCCGACGCCGCGCCCGAACGAGGTGCTGGTGCGGGTACGCGCCGCGGGCGTCAATCCGACCGACTGGAAGCACCGCGCGAACGGCGGATTCCTCGGCGAGCCGCCCTTCGTCCTGGGCTGGGACGTCTCAGGCGTGGTCGAGGCGGTCGGCATCGGCGTCGCCCGCTTCCAGCCCGGCGACGAGGTCTTCGGCATGCTGTCCTACCCGTTCGGCCACGGCTCGCACACCGAGTACGTCACCGCACCGGCCCGCACCTTCGCGCCCAAGCCGGCCTCGATCGACCACACGCAGGCGGGCGCGCTGCCGCTGGTCTCGCTGACCGCCTGGCAGGCCCTGGTCGAGTACGCGGACGTACAGCCCGGTCAGCGGGTGCTGGTCCACGCGGCGGCCGGCGGGGTCGGGCATGTGGCCGTGCAGATCGCCAAGGCGCGGGGCGCGTACGTGATCGGCACGGCGAGCGCGGGCAAGCACGAGTTCCTGCGGGGCCTCGGCGCGGACGAGGTGATCGACTACCGGGAGACGGACTTCGTCGAGGCGGTGAAGGACGTGGACGTGGTGCTGGACACCCTGGGCGGCGAGACCTCGGTGCGCTCGCTGAAGGTGCTGCGCCCGGGCGGCGTCGTCGTGTCGATCCTGCCGGTCGGGTCGGACGAGTTCCACGAGGAGGCCGAGCGGCTCGGCGTACGCGCCGTGCGGATGCTCGTGGACGCCGACCGCGCCGATCTGCGGGCGATCACGGACCTGGTCGAGAAGGGGCAGCTGCGCGTCGAGATCGCCGGCACCTTCCCGCTGGCCGATGCCGCCGAGGCGCACGCGCTCGGCGACACCGGCCGGACCACGGGGAAGCTGGTCCTGACGGTCGACTGACTCGTACGGTCGGTGACTCGTACGGTCGACCGACTCGGAACGGTCGACTGAATCAGAACGTGAGCACGGGCTTGATCGCCTTGCCCGCGCCCATGTCCCGCACCGCCTGGTCGATCTCCGCGAAGGGGTAGGTGCTGATCAGGCGGTGCAGCGGGAGCCGCCCTTCCTTCACCAGCCGGACGAGGGCCGGGATGAAGGTCTGCGTCTCGGCGTCGCCGAGGGTGAGGCCGACGACCTGCTTGCCGCCGAGCAGCCCGTTGACGTCCAGGGCGACCTCGGTGCCGAACGGCGGGGCTCCGACGACGACCAGGGTGCCGCGGGCGGCGAGCGCGTCGACGCCCTGGCGCAGGACGCCGACGTTGCCGGTGGTCTCGACGACGCCGTCGGCGCCCTGTCCGCCGGTGATCCCGGCGAGCGCCTCGCCGGGGTCGGTCTCGGCCGCGTCGACGGTGTGGGTGGCGCCCAACTCCTTTGCCAGCGCCAGCCGTTCGCCGATGCGGTCGACGGCGACGATGTTGGTGGCCGGGGTCAGGGCGGCGGCCATGACGGCGGACAGGCCGACGGCTCCGGCGCCGAGGACGACGACCGTGCTGCCGGTGACCGGCTTCAGCACGTTCCAGACGGCGCCGACTCCGGTCTGCACACCGCAGCCCAGCGGGGCGATCGAGGTGAGCGGCACCTCCGGGTCGACCTTGACCAGGCTGCGCTCGTCCACGAGTGCCCGCTCGGCGAAGGAGGACTGTCCGAAGAAGTGGCCGCCGAGTTCCTCGCCGTCCCGGCTGATCGTGCCGGTGCCGTCGGCCCGGCGGCCGCCGATGAGGTTCAGCGGCAGCCAGGTCGCGCAGTACGCCGGGTGTCCGCCGCGGCAGTTGCGGCAGTCACCGCACGAGGTGAAGGACAGCACCACATGGTCGCCGGGCGCGACGCCGGTGACGGCGGGGCCGACGGCCTCGACGACGCCCGCGCCCTCGTGGCCGAGGACGCCGGGCAGCGGGAAGGGCAGTCCGCCGCTCGCCACACCGAGGTCGGTGTGGCACAGGCCGGTCGCCACCATGCGGACGACGGCCTCGTTCGCTCCGGGCTCGGCGAGTTCGACGTCGGACAGGGTGAAGGGCGCTCCGCCGGACTCGACGACGGCGGCGCGGGTGGGGATGGACATCGCGGGATCTCCTAGGCGGGGGCGCTCAGTCGAGCGAGACGACGACGGACTTGGTCGTGGTGTAGGCGTCGAGGGCCTCGGGCCCGTACTCGCGGCCGAAGCCGGAGTCCTTGACGCCGCCGAAGGGGACCGCGGGGTCGAGCATCGCCCAGTCGTTGACCCAGACGATCCCGGCCTGGAGCCGGTCGGCGACCCGGTGGGCGCGGGCCAGGTTGCCGGTCTGGATGCCCGAGGCCAGACCGTAGGGCGTGGAGTTGGCGAGTTCGACGGCCTCGTCCTCGGAGTCGAAGGGCTGGACGGTGAGGACGGGGCCGAAGATCTCCTCCTGGATCACCCGGGAGTCGTTCGGCAGGTCGGCGATCACGGTGGGCTTGTAGTAGTAGCCGCCGTCGAGGTCGAGGCGCTCACCTCCGCAGACGATCCGGCCGCCCTCCTTGCGGGCCAGGTCGACGTACTCCTCGACCTTGCGCAGATGCCGCTCCCCCGCCATCGGGCCGATGACGGTCTCTGGCTTGCGGGGATCGCCGAGCGGTACGCCGGGCACGGCGTCGGCGAGGATGCCGAGCAGCGTGCTGTAGACCTGCCGGGCCACCAGGAGCCGCGGTCCGCCCATGCAGAACTGTCCGGTGTTGAAGACGAAGCCCTTGATGACCGCGCCGACGGCCTTCTCCAGGTCGGCGTCCTCGAAGACGACGTGGGCAGCGTTGCCGCCGAGTTCCATGGTGACCGGCGTGAGGGACTCCCCGGCGAGGGCGGCGACCTTCCTGCCGACGCCGGTCGAGCCGGTGAAGGCGACCTTGTCGATCCCGGGGTCGCGCAGCAGTGCCTCGCCGGCCGCCGGGCCACCGGTGACGACGTTGACCACGCCGTCGGGGACACCGGCACGCTTGAGGAGGTCGGCCATGTACAGGGCGCTGAGCGGGGTCTCCTCGGCCGGCTTGTGCACCACCGTGTTGCCCGCCGCGAGCGCCGGGGCGATCTTGGAACCGGCCAGGATCAGCGGGAAGTTGTACGGGGTGATCGCGGCGACCACGCCGAGCGGCCGGCGCCGGACGTAGGCGAGGGCGTTCATGGGGGTGTCGCGCACCGAGCCGTCGAGGGCGTGGGCGAGGGCGGCGAAGTGCTCGTAGTCGTTGGCGGCGTTGGTGACGTCGACGGCGTGGGCGAGCGTGATCGGTTTGCCGACGTCGCGGCTCTCCAGCTCGGCGATCGTGTCCGCGTTCTCCCTGATCAGCGCGGCGACCCGGTGCAGCACCCGGCCCCGCTCGCGGCCGCTCAGCCCGGACCAGGCGCCGTCGTCGAAGGCGTCCCGCGCGGCGCGCACGGCCGCTTCCACGTCGGCGGCGCCGGCGTCCGCGACCGTGGTGAGGACCGTGCCGCGGGACGGGTCGACCACCTCGGTGCGCGCTCCGTCGGCGGCCTCGCGCCACCGGCCCCCGATGAACAGCCGACCGGGTTCGATCTCGAAGGTGGTCATCGCCACTCCCCAGCTTCATCGCCAAGATTTCAACCAACAGGATTCCTGTTGGTTCGCAGTCTGATCCGCAGTCTCATTACAGACAGGTTTCCTGTCAATGCTCTAGGCTGAACTCATGCTCGACGCCCAGGTGACCAAGGCAGCTCCGTCGCTTCTCTACATGGTGAAGCAGGTGGAGCTGGTCGTGCGCTCCCACCTCGACGAGCTGGTCAAACCGTCCGGGATCACCGCCCTGCAGTACACGGCGCTCACCGTCCTGGAGCGGCACGACGGGCTGTCGGCCGCCCAGCTGGCCCGCGACTCCTTCGTCACGGCCCAGTCGATCGCCGATCTCGTACGGTCCCTGGAGGGCCGTGGGCTGGTACGGCGGGAGCGCAATCCGCGCAACCGCCGGGAGCTGCTGATCCTGCTGACCGACACCGGCCGTGCGCTGCTGGCGCGCCACGCGGGGCCGGTGCGGGAGCTGGAGGCGCGGATGGTGCGGGACCTCACGGCCCACCAGGCCGAGCAGTTCCGCCAGGCCCTCAGCAAGTCCTGGCACGCGTTGTCGTAGTCACGACCCGTCCAACTCGCGCATTCCGCACGTCAGTTGGCGAAGCGTCTGTCGCAATTCGAAGACATATGTCAATCGAACATGCTCAAATTCGGTCGTTCGAGGGTAACTTGCAGGGCGGGGACTGGATTTGAGCACCCCGCCGCAAGTGAGCAGGTTGGAGGCGATGTCGTCGTGCAGCAGGATCCTGCGCCGTTCAGTCGGCATCTGCGCGTCCACCGGCACCGGGGGCACACGGTGCTGGAGTTCCACGGTGAGATCGACATCGCGGCCGCGGTCGAGATCGCGCCATACCTGGACCGGGTGACGGCCCACCCCGACGCCCGGGTGGTGATCGATCTGCGGAGGATCGAGTTCTTCGACTGCTCCGGGCTGCGTCTGCTCTACCGGGCCCGCAGCCGGACGCTCGACCACGGCGGGCAGCTGCACCTGGTCTGCACCCACTCGCTCACCCTGCGCGTCCTCAGGATCACCGGCCTCGCCCGGCTGCTGCCCCCGCACCCGACGCTGGACGCGGCCCTGAACCAGCCGGAGGCCACGTCCGGCACTCTGTGAAGGCCCTGTCCGTTCCCTGCCTATTCGGTTCCCGGCGCGTCGAACAGGGCGCTGACCGACTCCCCGTTGTGAATGCGGCGCACGGCCTCGGCGAGGGCCGGGGCGATGGACAGGACGCGCAGCTTGTCGGTGCGCTCCTCCGCCGGGATCGGCACGGTGTTGGTGCACACGATCTCCAGTACGTCGGGCTGCTCACCGATCCGCTTGAGCGCACCGGCCGCGAACAGGCCGTGCGTACAGGCGACGCGGATCGAACGCGGCCCCAACTCCCGCAGCCGATCGAGGAGTTCGATGACCCGGTCGTCCCCGAACCGCTGCTTGGCGCCGGCGGCCACCTGGGCGCCGATCATCCGCGCGAACGCGGCGGCCTCCTTGGCGTTGCCGAGGTCCGGTGAGACGACGGTCGTACGGGTCAGGTCGTACTGCCGGAAGTGCGCGGCGAGTTCCCGCAGCGCGTGCAGGTGGTCGACCGGCACCGTGAAGAAGCCGTGCACCTGGGGCGCGTGCAGGGTCATGGCGAGCACGCGGCTCGCGCCTGCCGCCACCATCAGGTCCGCGACGAGCCGGCCGCCGAGGGAGATGCGGGGCGCGTCCTTCTTGTCGGAGCGGGCGTAGGAGTAGTGCGGCATGACGACCGTGATCCGGCGCGTAGCGCTCCGCAGGGGCACCGTTTCGGGTTTCGCCGTGAGGGTGCGGTGATCTGCGGGCTGCGGCTTTGTCGTGGTTGCTCGCGCAGTTCCCCGCGCCCCTGAGGGCGTCCACCGCACGGCGTTATCCGCGCGGTAGACGTCCCGCTTCACGCTACGGGGACCCCGAAATTCGCTTGCCGTCCGCCGGTGGAGCCGCGCCATGATGGCCGCGTCCGTGTTCCCTCACGTCAGGATCCCTCGCATGCGCCGACTCCTCGACAGCACCCAGCGCCCCTGCCGGCCCACGGTCATCGAGGACTCGACCCCGTATGCACACCCCGAACATCTCGCACACCCCGCACGTCCTGAACATCGGCATCCTGGCCCACGTCGACGCCGGTAAGACCAGCCTCACCGAGCGGCTGCTCTTCGACCACGGCGCGATCACCCGGCTCGGCAGCGTCGACGGCGGCGACACCCGCACGGACGACGGCGCCATCGAGCGGCAGCGCGGCATCACCATCCGCTCCGCCGTGGCCGCGTTCACCGTCGGCGACACCCAGGTCAACCTGATCGACACCCCCGGACACTCCGACTTCATCGCCGAGGTGGAGCGCGCCCTGGAGGTCCTCGACGGCGCGGTACTGCTGCTGTCCGCCGTGGAGGGCGTGCAGGCGCAGACGCGGGTGCTGATGCGCACCCTGCGGCGGCTGCGGCTGCCGACGGTCGTGTTCGTCAACAAGATCGACCGGGCGGGCGCCCGCTCGGACGACCTGCTCGCCGACATCCGCCGCAGGCTGACGCCGACCGTCGCGCCGCTGAGCTCGGTGACCGGACTCGGCACCGCCGACGCCCGCGTGCGGCCGTACTCGCCGGCCGATCCCCGGGCCCGCGCCGACCTGGCGGAGGCGCTCGCGGAGGTGGACGCCGACATCCTGGCAGGGATCGTGGACGGCCCCGAACCGACCGCCGACGAGCTGCACAGATCGCTCGCCGCTCGCACCGCCGACGGCTCCTTCCACCCGGTCTTCTTCGGCTCCGCGCTCGGCGGCCAGGGCGTGCCGGAACTGGTCGAGGGCATCACCCGCCTCATCCCTCCCGCACCGGCGTCCGCGACCGGTGCCCCGCGCGGCACGGTGTTCGCCGTACGGCCCGGCCCCGGCGACGAGCGGACGGCGTATCTGCGGTTGTACGACGGTGAGGTGGCCCGGCGTCAGCGGCTGACGTTCCTGCGCCGCGCGGCCGACGGCCGGACCACCGAGGTCACCGGCCGGGCCACGCGCCTCGACGTGATCGGCGGCGCCGAGACCCTCACCGCGGGGAACATCGCCGCGCTCACCGGCGTCCCGGGCATCCGCGTCGGCGACCGGCTCGGCGAACTCGACGACCGGACCCCGCAGTTCGCGCCGCCGACGCTGGAGACGGTGGTCCGCTCCCGCAACCCCGTCCAGGCGGCGCCGCTGCGCACGGCCCTGCTGACCCTGGCGGACCAGGACCCGCTGATCCATGCCCGCCCCACGCCCACGGGCGCGACCGCGCTTCTGCTGTACGGCGAGGTCCAGATGGAGGTGCTCGCGGCGACCCTCGCGCAGGACTTCGGTGTGGAGGCCGAGTTCGAACCGGGCCGGGTGCGTCTGCTGGAGCGCCCGCGGGGTGTCGGCGAGGCCTGCGCGGAGATGCCGTGGCACGACCACACCAAGTACTGGGCGACGATCGGGCTGCGCGTCGAGCCGGGACCGCGTGGCTCGGGCGGGGTGTTCACCTACGAGACCGAACTCGGTGCCCTCCCCCGCGCCTTCCACCAGGCCATCGAGGACACGGTCCACGCCACGATGGAGACGGGGCCGTCCGGCGCGCCGGTGACCGACTACCGGGTCACACTGATCCGGTCCGGCTACTGCGCGCCGATCAGCACCGCCGCCGACTTCCGCGGACTCACCCCGATCGTGCTGCACCGCGCGCTGGAGCGGGCGGGGACCCTGCTGTACGAGCCGTACCACGCGTTCGAGACGGAGGTCCCGCTGGACGCCCTGTCGCCGGTGTCGGCCCAACTCGCCTCGTGCGGAGCCGAGTTCACGGGCACGACGGGCGGATCGACATCGTGGCTGATCACCGGCGAGCTGCCGGCCCGGCGGGTGCGGGAGGTCGAGCTGCGACTGCCGGGGCTGACGCACGGTGAAGGGGTGTGGTGGTCGCGGGTGTCCGGGGACCGGGAGCTGAAGCGGCCCTGATGGTCGGCCAACAGACAGGTCCGGCAAGGGATTTGGGGGTACTTGGTTGAAGAGGGAAGGAGAAACGTCGCCATGACGACTCCCATCAAGCGCATCGACAAGCGCATGCCCGGCTGGGCGAAGGCGGTGAGCGCCCTGATCCTGGTGCTCGTCGTCTTCTTCGCCGGGATCCGGCTGAGCGTGATCCCCGGCCTGAAGGACCTCTTCGGCACCGAGACCAACGACCGTTCGGGTCCCGCGCTGCTCCAGTCCATCCAGGACATGAGCCGCTACGACGCCGCCTCCGGCAACTTCCAGATCGTCGTGGATCTGGAGAAGGACGCCAAGTTCCTGCCCGACGCGATCCGCGGCACCCGCACGCTGTACGTCGGCGCGGGCACCGTGGACGCCTATGTAGACCTCGGAAAGGTCGGCGAGAGGGACGTCACGGTCAACGACGACCGTACGTCCGCCACGCTCCGGCTGCCGCACGCCGCCCTCGGCAAGCCGGCCCTGGACCCCGACCGCTCCTACGCCGTCTCCAAGGAGCGCGGTCTCCTCGACCGCCTCGGCGATCTCTTCTCGGACAACCCCAACAGCGAACAGGCCGTGCAGCAACTGGCGGTGAAGCACATCGGCGAGGCGGCGAAGGAGAGCGCCCTGACCGCACGCGCCGAGACCAACACCACCGGGATGCTCGAAGGTCTGCTCCACTCCCTGGGCTTCAAGGAGGTGAAGGTGACGTACGGGACATGAGCCCCCGTGGCCCTGGCTACGACAGCAGTCCCGGCAGGGCCAGCGCGCCGAGCACCGTGGTGCCCACCAGCACCCAGGCCACGTAGTCCCCGACGTGCCCGGACTGCAGGCGTCGCAGCGGGCGCGCGCGGTCCGGGGCGGCCAGGAGCGTCGGCCGGGTGACGGCGAGGGCCGCGAGGCCCAGGGCCAGCAGGGTGGACGCGAGGTCCAGCAGCACACCGGCCGGGCTCCAGTGCGGTGCGGGCACCACCGCGCCGCCTGACCCGGCCTCGTTGACGGCGTGCGCCACGACCTCGCCGAAGCCGGGGGCCACGCCGACGGCGAGCGAGCCGGCGAGCAGCACGGCGGGGACGACGGTCATGGTGTCGGGGACGCGGCTGAGCCGGTGCCGGGTCTCGGGGCGCTCCCCGGCGCCGGTCGTCTCGTAGTCGGCGTCGTCCTCGGGCGTCGGGCCGAGCCCGAGGAACACCCGTGCCGCGACCCGCAGTACGGCCCCGGCGGTGACCGCGCTCACGGCGACGTACAGCACGACGAGCGGGCCGCCCACGGCCTCTTCCGTGACGGCCTTGCCGAACGCCGTGCCGAAGGGCGGGAGTCCGGCCAGGGCCAGTCCGGCCACGGCGAACAGGACGGCGACGCACCGCAGTTCCCGGGCCCGGCCGTGCAGGGCGTGCTCGTCGACGGTGCCGTACCGGTCGAGGAGGATGCCCGTGCAGGCGAACAGGGCGGCCTTCACACCGGCGTGTCCGAGGACGTACAGCGCGACCCCGTCGTCGGCCTCGGGCGTGAGTGCGCCCATGCCGATGAGGAACAGCCCGGTGTGGGCGACCGTCGAGTACGCCAGCAGTCGTTTGAGGTGCCTCTGGTACCAGCACATGAGCGCGCCGAGCGCCGCCGTCACCGCGCCCGGTACGAGGAGGACCCGTTCCAGGTCGGCGGCCGGGATGCCGCCGGGGCCGGCGAAGACGGTGCCGTACACCCGCCAGACGCCGTACACGCCGAGTTCGACCATGACGCCCGACAGCAGCATGCACACGGGCGTGGGCGCGACGGCGTGCGCGTCCGGGAGCCAGAAGTGGAAGGGCACGGCGGCGGCCTTGACCAGCAGTCCGGTCAGGACGAGGACGAAGGCGGCGAGGACCAGGGCGTCGGGCGGGCCGTGCGCGTCGAGGCCGCGGCCGATCTGCGTCATGGCGAGCTCGCCGGTGCGGGCGTAGAGCAGCGCGATGCCCATCAGCATGGCGTACGCGCCGAGGGAGGTGACGACGCCGAAGGTCAGCGCGCCCTGTACGGCCCTGGCCTCCTCGACGCGGGTGCCGGTCAGGGCGTAGGCGACGACGCTCATCAGCTCGAACCACACGAACGCGTTGAACAGGTCGCCCGCGATCGAGAACCCGCACATCCCGGCCTGGAAGAGCAGCATCAGCGCGGGGAACGAGCCGGCGTGCCGGCGTGGGGGCTCCTCGAAGTAGTGCCAGGAGTACGCCAGCGCCGCGAGGGTCAGCAGGGAGGCCAGGGCCGCCATGCCGAGCCCCGCGCCGTCCCCGACCAGGACGATGCCGACGCTGCGGCCGTCGACGGGCGTCCAGCCGCCGACCCATTCGGTCATCGGCGGCGAGGAGTTCAGCAGCAGCACCAGCGCGAGCCCGGCCGTGCCCGCCGAGACGGCGCAGCCGACGGACTCGGCGAGGACGCGGGGCACCCGGCGTCCGCCCGCGACCAGGAGTGCGGCACCGAGGAGCGGTACGGCGACGAGCAGGGGCAGCAGGTCGTTCATCAGCCGCGCAGCTCGGAGAGTTCGTCGGGGTCGACGGTGCCGTGCCGCTTGCCGACCTGGATGACCAGGGCGAGCAGGAGCGCGGTGACGGTGGCACCGACGACGACGTCCGTCAGGGCGAGGGCCTGCACGACCGGGTCGACGACGGGGCGCGAGCCGGGCTCGATGTCGGAGAAGACGGGCGCGGTGGCGTCGTCGCGGTAGCCGACGGCCAGCAGCAGGACGTAGGTGGCGGACTGGCACACGGACAGACAGCCGACGGCGTGGATCAGATTGCGGCTGGTGGCCAGGCCGTAGCAGCCGGCCAGGAAGATCCACACGGCGACGAGGTACGGCAGGACGTCCATCACGGCGCTCTCACTTCCCGCTCTCCTCCACGATCTCGACGGCCTGGTCCAGGAAGCGGGCGAGCAGCACGACGACCGCGCAGGCGACCTCCATGCCGATGGCCGCGTTCAGCAGCGGCACGGTGCCGCCGGAGGACAGGGTGTTGAAGGTGCCGTACGGCAGCAGGGTGTTGGCGAGGAACGCCGTACCGCCGATGAGGCCGGCGAGGCCGGTGACGACGTACGCCGCGGCCGACACGGCGTCGCCGACCTCGTACAGGCCGACCGGGCGGACGCGTTCCAGGGCGCGGTAGTCGGCGCCGAGGTAGAGCAGGTGCAGGGAGGTCGCGGCGACGACGCCGCCCTGGAAGCCGCCGCCGGGGCTGAGCTGGCCGTGCGCGATGACGTACAGGCCGGTGGCCAGGGCGATCGGCAGGACGATCAGGGCGTAGCGGCGTACGGGCGGGGTGACGTCGGCGGGTTCGGGGCGGGCGCGGTGTTCGTCGCGGGTCTGTCGCAGCAGGACGACACAGCCGACGACGGCGGCGAACAGGATGGTCATCTCGCCGAGGGTGTCGAAGGCGCGCTGGTCGAAGTTGACGGAGGCGACGGTGTTGGCGGTGTGCCGGGCGAGGGAGGTGTGGACCGCGCGGTCGCCGTACGGGTGGCTGTCGCCGCCGAAGCGCGGCAGTCGCAGACAGGCGGCGACGAGGAGCACGGCGAGGCCGGTGCCGGCTACGACGACGAGCGCGAGCCGGGTGCGCGGGTTCATCGCTCACGCCCCTTGCGCCGCTTGACCTTGCGGACCGCGAGGAGCAGCAGCAGCGGGGTGAGGGCACCGCCGACGGCCAGCTGCGACAGGGCGACGTCCGGTGCCTGTACGGCGGTGAAGAGCACGGCGAGCACGACGCCGAGGACGGCCAGGACGAGGGCTTGGCGCACGGGGTCGCGGACCACTACGGCCGTGGTCGCGGACCCGGCGACCAGCAGCAGCGTGACGACGACGACCGCGTCAGCCACCGCGCACCCCCGCGATACCGCCGGACAGCGCGCGAGAGGCGACGACGTTCCCGCCGATCAGCAGCGCGCCGACGAGGAGGAGCTTGGCCATCGCCCGGCTCGGCCCGACCGCCGCGCACAGCGCCACGACCACGGCCGCGCCCAGTCCCGCGGCGGCCCAGGTCACGCCCCGGGCGCGGGGCGGGTCGTCGGCGAGTTCGTCGGTGAGCAGACGGGCGAACACGAGGGTGCCGACGGGGCCGAGCAGGGCGAGGACGAGGGCGAGATCGACGTAGGCGGGGCGGTCGTAGCCCTGGGCGAGGAGGAGCAGTCCGGGGCAGGCCAGGGCGGTGGACAGGTTCTGCGCCACGACGCGGCGCCTGAGCGGTCCGGTCGCGACGCCCCAGAGGGTCGCGCCCACTCCCCCGCCGAGCACGACGGTGGCCGCGACGAGCCAGCCGTTCATCGTCCGGTCACCGCCCGGCGCGCGGCGACGGCGGCGAGCGCGGCCACGGCGGCGACGCCCGCGCCGACGGCGAGCTCCAGGGTGTCCACGGCGCTGATGAGGACCAGCCACAGCACGGCGAGGGCGGCCCACCAGGCCAGGAACTCGACGGTGGTGACGAGCGCCGTACGCCGGTCCATGCTGCGTCACCTCCGCGGGCCAGATGTCCGTTACTTCCGTTCCGCGCCATCCAAACACCGCCTCGGGTGACAAAGGCGGCGGCGCGCGGGCCTCCGCCCGGAGTGCCCCGACAGCGTGAAGGGAAACCGCGGGCGGGCGCGACCGGAGTCCGCACGGCGGGCATCGTGACGCCGGGCCGGGGTAATCCCCTTACTACAAAGGGAAGTTGAAGACTGGAGGACCGCATGGCCCGTGGAACCCCACGTTCGCGTGGCGCGTTGCACCCCGGCACTCCCGATCCCAAGTCCGCGGGCGCCGGCGCCACCGGTCGCGGCGCGAAATCCCGAGGCGCGGGCAAGTCGGCGAAGGGCGCGAAGTCCCGCCGCGCCGCCAAGACCGGGCGCACCGCCGAACCTGGCCGCGGCGCCAAATCGGGGCGCGACGCCAAGCCCGGGCGCACCGCCGCCAAGTCCTGGCGCACCACCACGTTCTGGCGCACCGCCAAACCCGGGCGCGCCAAGCCCAAACGCACCGCCAAACCCGAGCCGGCCCCGCGATCCGGGCGGCAGCCCTTGCGCTTCCTCGCCCGGCTGCTGGCGATGGTGTGCGCGTTCGCGTTCATGGTCGCCTTCGCCGTGGTCCTGGCGAAGCTCACCCTGGAGCCGTCCCCCGCGTCGGAGGCGCTGACGCACACCAACCTGCGGCCGGGCCGCTCACTGCGGGCCTACCTGGACCAGCCCGAACTGCGCGACGCGGTCCGGCAGATCGGGGGCAATCTGCTGCTGGGTGTGCCGTTCGGCGTCCTGGTGCCCGTCGTCGCCCCGCGCACGCGCGGCGTGCTGCGTGTGCTCCTGCTGACGGCGACCGTCATGCTCCTCGTCGAGTTCGCCCAGGGCGCCCTGGTCACCGGGCGCGCCTTCGACATCGACGACGTCATCCTCAACACCACCGGGGCCCTGGTCGGCTACCTGCTGCTGGGGCGGCGGCTGAGCCGCGCCGTGCACGCGTGGGGGTCGCGTTCCGGGAAGGCGCAGGGCAAGACCTCCTAGAACCGCAGGACCAGCTGGACGACGGCCACGGTGCCGACCACCACGATGAACGTGCGCAGAACGGCGGGACGCAGCCGGCGGCCTACGGTGGCTCCGAGATGGCCGCCGGCTGCGGACCCGACGGCGAGGAGGGCCACGGCCGTCCAGTCGAAGTCCGCGACGACGAGGAAGAACAGCGCGGCGACGGAGTTGACCACGGCGACGAGCACGTTCTTGACGGCGGTGAGGCGTTGCAGGTCGTCGTCGAGGAGCATGCCCATCAGGGCGACGTAGATGATGCCCTGGGCGGCGGAGAAGTAGCCGCCGTAGACGCTGGCCAGGGTCAGTCCGAGGAGCAGCAGCGGGCCGCCGTCGGGGCGCGCGGCGCGTTCCTTGCGTGCCCGGCGCGCGTGCAGTCTCCTGCCGATCAGCGGCTGGAGGGCGACCAGCACGAGGGCGAGCCCCACCAGGACCGGCACGATCCGTTCGAACGCCGAGGCGGGCAGGGCGAGCAGCAGCGTGGCCCCGGTGAGCCCGCCGAGCAGGGCGCCGGCGCTCCACTGCAGGATGCGGCGGCGCTGGCCGCGCAGTTCGGCGCGGTATCCGACGGCTCCGCTGATCGACCCCGGGATCAGTCCGAGCGCGTTGGAGACCGTCGCGGTGACCGGCGGCAGGCCCGTGGCGAGCAGGATCGGAAACGAGATCAGCGTCCCCGACCCGACGGCGGCGTTGACGGCTCCGGCGGCCGTGCCCGCGCCGAGGATCGCGAGCAGCTCACCGATGTGTGCGGCGTTCATGGTGAGCAGCCTAGGAACGCGACGGTTCGGCGGCGGACGAAGGTTCCTCGCCGGCTTCTGCCGACTTCCGCGGCCTCCACCCACCCTGCGCCGACTACTGGTCCGTACCAAGGTATTGACGACCTCTTATCTCACTCCTTAAATCAAGTGGCGACACCTTCACCCCCCACCTCGGTCGGCGCACCCCGCCCCGCGGGTCGCCGTACGGAAGGGAGCACGATGGCCTCCCCACGCCTGCTCCGCACGTGTCTGCTCACCGCACTGTCCGCCGCCTTGGTCGCGTCCGCCGCGGTCGTGCCTGCGCGGGCCGGGCAACCGGACGTCGCGGCCGCGGCGGTGACGTTCTCCGACAGCTTCGACGGGCCCGCAGGAGCCGCGGTCGACTCCTCGAAGTGGCAGATCGAGACCGGCGACAACGTCAACAACCACGAGCGGCAGTACTACACCTCCGGCAACAAGAACGCCGCCCTGGACGGCCAGGGCCATCTCGTGATCACGGCCCGGCGCGAGAACCCCGCCAACTACCAGTGCTGGTACGGCACTTGCCAGTACACCTCGGCCCGGCTGAACACCGCCGGGAAGTTCACCGCGCAGTACGGGCACGTCGAGGCCCGGCTGAAGGTGCCGCGGGGGCAGGGCATGTGGCCCGCGTTCTGGATGCTGGGCACGCCCGTCAACTGGCCGGACTCAGGTGAGATCGACGTCATGGAGAACGTCGGCTTCGAGCCGTCGACCGTGCACGGCACGATCCACGGTCCCGGCTACTCCGGCTCGGGCGGCATCGGCGCCGCCTACTCCCTGCCGGGCGGGCAGGCCTTCGCCGACGCCTTCCACACCTTCGCCGTCGACTGGGCGCCCGACTCCATCACCTGGTCCGTGGACGGCAACGTCTACCAGCGCCGCACACCCGCCGACCTGGGCGGCAGGCAATGGGTCTTCAACAAGCCGTTCTTCCTGATCCTGAACCTGGCGGTCGGCGGCTACTGGCCCGGCGATCCCGACGGCTCCACGGTCTTTCCGCAGCCACTGGTGGTGGACCACGTCTCGGTGACCACCGGCGCCGGCGCAACGGCACCGCGGACGGTCGGATGATCCGCCGGGCAGGCCCTAGTGGTGGTGCCAGGTGAACTTGTCCCCGCCGACCCAGCGGACCACCTCCGGGTCGTCCAGGTCATGGACCGTGATGCCGAAGGCGGCGGCATACTCCAGGACGTCGGTGATGGTCCTCGCCTGACCGACGACCATGCCGTCGATCTCCATGATGCGGAACGGGGGTGTACCCGGCTGAACCCCGAGCACCATGATCCGCGGGTGTGACATGTGCGGGCTCGCGCTTTCGGTCATGAATAGAGCGTAGAGCGCTACCCGCGTCGACGGTTCCTTCAGCCGTCAACGGTTCCTCCGGACGTCCGGGGGTGCGGCCCCGGGCGGCCTGGGGAACTCTGGAGGGGGAGGTGGCGATGGACCCCGTCGAGGCCCTGGAGCGGATCGCCTTCCTGCTGGAGCGGGCCCTGGCGCCGACCTACCGCGTCCGTGCGTTCCGGACGGCCGCCCGGGTGCTCGCCGCGCTCCCCGAGGGCGAGGTGCGCGAGCGGGCGGAGGCCGGGTCGCTGGAGTCGCTCAAGGGCGTTGGCCCGAAGACGGCCCAGGTGGTCCGCGAGGCCCTGGCCGGTGGGACGCCGGGGTATCTGGAGAAGCTGGAGGGCGAGGCCGAGGAGTCCTCCGGGACCGCCGCCCGGGCGGGCGGGCGGCTGCGGGCGCTGCTGCGCGGGGACTGCCATCTGCACTCCGACTGGTCCGACGGCGGCAGCCCGATCGAGGAGATGGGCCGGACAGCGGCGGAGCTCGGCCATGAGTGGGCGGCGCTCACCGACCACTCGCCGCGGCTGACCGTGGCCCGCGGCCTGTCGCCCGAGCGGCTGCTGCGGCAGCTGGACGTGGTGGCGGCGCTGAACGAGACGTGGGCGCCGTTCCGGCTGCTCACCGGTATCGAGTGCGACATCCTGGAGGACGGCTCGCTGGACCAGGAGCCCGAGCTGCTGGACCGGCTGGACGTCGTGGTGGTGTCCGTGCACTCCAAGCTGCGGATGGACGCCCGCTCGATGACCCGGCGGATGGTGAAGGCCGTACGCGATCCGCACGCCGACGTGCTCGGACACTGCACGGGCAGGCTGGTGGCCGGGCGGGGGCGGCCGGAGTCGGAGTTCGACGCGGACGAGGTGTTCACCGCGTGCGCCGAGTCGGGCACGGCGGTGGAGATCAACAGCCGTCCCGAACGGCTGGACCCGCCGCGCCGGCTGCTGCGCCGGGCCGTCGACGCGGGCGTGCTGTTCTCCATCGACACCGACGCCCACGCGCCCGGACAGCTGGACTGGCAGATCCTCGGCTGCGCCCGCGCGGAGGAGTGCGAGGTGCCCGCCGAGCGCGTGGTGACCACCTGGAGCCTGGAGGAACTGCTGGCCTGGACCCGCGAGGGCCGGACACCCGCCCGAGTGGCGGGCCTGTGACGTGGTACTCGTCCGGCGACAGGAACGGTTCGCGCCAGGAAGGGGCAGTCCATGGAACGGGCGGCGGTGTTCGACGTCGACGGAACCCTCGTCGACACCAATCACCTCCATGTGACGACCTGGTGGGAGGCCTTCCGCCAGGCCGGGCACCGGGTGCCCATGCACGCCGTCCACCGGGCCGTCGGACTCGGCTCGACCGATCTGATCGCCCACCTCCTCGGCGAGGACCGGGACAAGGACCGGGACGCCGAGCTGAGCGCCGCGCACAAGGCGCTGTACGGCCAGTACTTCGACCGGCTGCCCCCGCTGCGGGACGCGGACCGGCTGCTGCGGCGGCTCGCGCGCGAGGGCTGGCGCGTCGTCCTCGCGACATCGGCCGGCGGCGCGGAGCTGTCCGCGCTGCGCCGGGCGATCTCCGCCGACGACGCGATCGACGCCACCGCGAGCGCCGACGACGTCGAGGAGGGCAAGCCCGCACCGGAGCCCGTCGAGCACGCCCTGGAACTGGCCGGGGTGCCCGCCGGGCGCGCGGTCTTCGTCGGCGACACCGTGTGGGACATGCGGGCCGGCACCCGGGCCGGGGTGCGCTGTGTGGGCGTCCTGTGCGGCGGCATCCCCCGCGCCGACCTGCTCGACGCGGGCGCGCAGGCGGTCTACGACGACCCGGCCCATCTGCTGGCGACGCTCGCGGACAGCCCCTTGGCCGACGTGCCGGGCGGCCCGGACACGCCCACGCCCACCGGATGACGCGTGCGACGAAGGCGGTGCGTCGGCCTGCGCGCCGGGTCACCAGGGCGACGGAGTCGATGCGACGGCAGGCGCACGGGAGTGCCCATGTGATCAACGCGCTACGGCGGGAGGGGCACTCCGTCGGCAGTGCCGCCCGGGCCGCCTGGGCCGGGCCCGGCCGGGAGCGTGACCTGGTCGTGCAGTCGCTCAAGGCGGCGGCCGCGGCGCTGCTGGCCTGGCTGGTGGGGAGTGTGTGGCTCGGCGATCCGATGGCCCTGATGGCGTCCTGGGTCGCGCTGATCCTGGTGCAGGCCACCGTGTACAGCTCACTGCTCCAGGCGGCGCAGCAGTTCACGGCGATCTGCGCCGGGACCGTGCTCGCGTCGGCCGCGCTGGCGCTCACCGGCAGCACTCTGGGCGCGCTGGCCGTGTCGATCCCCCTGCTGATGCTGCTGGCCAACTGGTCGCGCTTCGGTGACCAGGGTGTCTTCGGCGCGACGACCGCGCTGTTCACCCTGGCCACGGGCGCGGCCGGGGCGTCGGCCGTCGGGCACCGGGTGGGGCAGGCGGCTCTCGGCGCCGTGATCGGGGTCGCCGTCAACGCGCTCGTGCTGCCGCCGATCCATCTGCGGGACGTACGGGAGAACCTCGCGGCGCTGGCCCGGGAGGCCGGGGACCTCCTGCACAGCGTGGCCGCGGATCTGCGGGAGACCGAGTGGAACGCGCAGAGCGCGGCCGGCTGGTCGAGTGCCTCGGCGCGACTGGAGCGCCGTCTGGAGACGCTGCGCTCGGCGCGGGGCTGGAGCCGGGAGAGCCTGCGGCTGACGGCTGGACCGCTGCGGGTGCGGCGCCGGCCTCCTCCGGCGCCGCCGGAGGAGGAGGACGAACGCTGGAGCCGCGTCACCGGGCACATCAGGGCGCTGACCCGGACCCTTGCCGTCGCGGCCGACGATGGGCGCACGCCGCTTCCGCCCGACGGGCCCGCGCTGCACGCGTACGCCGGGCTGCTGGATCTGATCGGCGACGCGTGCCACGTGGAGGGCAGTCGTCTGCTGGGGACCGACGCGGACGAGACGGTCGACGCGGATCCGGACGGCCGGGTCGAGGCGTCGATGCTGCGGCTGCGGAGCGAGCTCCAGGAGTGGCTGCGGGAGCACGCCGGGCAGGGTGCGGCTCGGGCGACGGTGCTCGGGACGCTGCTGTTGCAGGCGGAGAACGTGTGGAGCGAGACCGTTTCGGCAGGTCAGCGGGGGTGACGCAGATCACCTTCCATCTTTCCCCGTGCTGGAACACCCAGGGGTGGTTGCCCGTTGAACAACTCGTGGGTGTGGATGGGACAGTGTCCCCGGGCCTCACCTTTTGCCCACAGGGACGATCGTTCGGCTGAAGCCCTGTGGAGCCTTTCGCCGAGAGGCGACCGCCATCCGCACCCACACACAGACCGCCCCGACCGTGGTTCCCCCGTCCCGGTCGGGGCTTCCTTCTGTCCGGGCGCACCCTGCCGGGTCGGCTTGACTTCGAGAGCACTCCAATTCGTAGCGTTTCGGACATGAGCACTGCACAGCACAAGATCGGCTCGGGGTTCGGCGCCCACAGCACCGCCGACGACGTCCTGAACGGCATCGACCTCTCCGGCAAACTCGCGGTCGTCACCGGCGGCTACTCGGGGCTCGGCCTGGAGACCACGCGTGCCCTCACCAGGGCGGGCGCCCGGGTCGTCGTACCGGCACGGCGGCCGGACACCGCACGGGACACCCTCAACGGCGTGGACGGTGTCGAGGTGGACGCCCTCGACCTCGGGGACCTGCAGAGCGTGCGCGCCTTCGCCGAGCGGTTCCTCGGCTCGGGGCGCACGATCGACATCGTGATCGACAACGCCGGGATCATGGCCTGCCCGGAGACCCGGGTCGGGCCCGGCTGGGAGGCCCAGTTCGCGACCAACCACCTCGGTCACTTCGCGCTGGTCAACCGGCTGTGGCCGGCGATCGAACCCGGCGGCGCCCGGGTGGTGTCCGTGTCCTCGCGCGGCCACCACTTCTCCGGCATCCGCTGGGACGACGTGCACTGGCGGCAGGGCTACGACAAGTGGCAGGCCTACGGTCAGGCGAAGACCGCGAACATCCTGTTCGCCGTCCAGCTCGACCGGCTCGCGGCGGACCGTGGCGTCCGGGCCTTCGCACTGCATCCCGGTGGCATCCTCACCCCGCTCCAGCGGCATCTGCCGAAGGAGGAGATGGTGGCCCACGGCTGGATCGACGAGGCGGGCAACCCGATCCCGCAGGACGGCTTCAAGACACCCGAGCAGGGCGCCGCGACCCAGGTGTGGGCGGCGACCTCGCCCCAGCTGACCGGCATGGGCGGCGTCTATCTGGAGGACTGCGACATCGCCGAGCCCGCCCCGGCCGACGGTGAGCGCGCCGGGGTGAAGGACTGGGCGGTCGACCCGGAGCAGGCGGCACGGCTGTGGGCGCTCTCGGCGGAGCTCACCGGGGTGGACGCGTTCGCCGCGTAGTGCGGTCCCCCGGGGCGTGCGAGCGTCCCCGAAGCGGGGTACTCGGACGCTCCCGTCCCCACTCTTCGTAAGGAGCCGCAGGTGAGCAGGGAAGCGGGCCGCAGGATCGTGGTCACCGGTGCCACGGGCAATGTCGGTACGAGTGTGGTGCGGCTGCTCTCGGAGGATCCGGAGGTCGGCTCCGTGCTGGGGCTGGCCCGCCGGATCCCCGACTGGTCGCCGCCGAAGACGGACTGGACGGCGGTCGACCTGGGCTCCGAGCAGGCCGACCTGGCGGGCGTCTTCGAGGGCGCCGACGCCGTCGTCCATCTGGCCTGGGCGTTCCAGCCGACGCACGATCCCGCGCGGACCTGGCGGACCAACGTGCTGGGCGGCATCCGGGTCTTCGAGGCGGTGGCCGCGGCCAAGGTCCCGACGCTGGTGCACGCGTCGTCGGTCGGCGCGTACTCGCCGGGGCCGAAGGACCACGCCGTGGACGAGTCCTGGCCGACTCATGGCTGGCCCGATGCCGCGTACTGCCGGGAGAAGGCCTATCTGGAGCGCACGCTGGACACCTTCGACCGTGCCCATCCCCGGGTGCGGGTGGTGCGGATGCGGCCGGCGTTCCTGTTCAAGCGGGAGTCGGCGAGCGAGCAGCGCCGGATCTTCGGCGGCCGGTTCCTGCCGGGCCCGCTGGCCCGGCCCGAGCTGCTGCCGGTCCTGCCCGACATCCCGGGGCTGCGGGTGCAGGCCCTGCACACGGACGACGCGGCGAAGGCGTATCAGCTCGCCCTGAAGTCCGCTGTCCGGGGCGCGTTCAACCTGGCGGCCGAGCCTCCGGTCGACGCGGGGCTGCTGGGCGAGATGCTCGGCGCCCGCCCGGTCCGGCTCCCCCGGCCGGCGGCCCGCTCGGCCATCGCCGCCGCGTGGGGGCTGCACCTGCTGCCGGCCTCCCCGCACCTCTTCGACGCGGTGCTGCGGCTGCCGCTGATGGACTGCACCAGGGCCCGTACGGAGCTGGGCTGGGAGCCTGAGCGTACGGCGACCGAGGTGCTGGAGGAGTTCCTTCAGGGCCTCCAGCGCGGTGAGGGCGCGCCGACGGAGCCGATGCGGGGCCGCAAGGTCGGCTGACCCTCAGCCGGGCGGTTCCTCGGGTGCCGGATGTTCCGGATGGACCGCGCCCGTCTGAGACGCACCCTGTCGACCCGTTCCCGCCTCGTCGGTGTCGGGGACGTCGTCGCCCTCGCCGGTGTCGTCGGCGGGCTCGACCGGCACCTCCCAGGGGTCCTCCTCCTCGCCGGCCTGCTGGTCCGGCAGATCCCGCGGAACCGGCCCGCCGTTGTCTTCCGGCGCCTCACGACGGTCGTCGGCCATGGTGCACCTCCTGCGCGTCGTCCAAGGTCGGAGCACCGCGAGTACCGCTCCCGCGACCGGCGAAACCTCAGTGCGGCACCCACTCCGCGGAAGCCGCGTCCCAGGCCGGGCCGGACCCCTCCGCCGCCGGTTCGGCGCGTCGGCCACCCCGCGCGAAGAAGTCGGCGAGCGGCAGGATCGCGGCGCCCACGGTGACCGCGTCCGGACCGAGCCGGCCCAGGTCGACCGTGACCTTCTGCGCCGGATGCCGCAGGGCGTAGGAGGCCGCGTACCGGCGTACGGCGGGCAGGAAACGGGCGCCGAGCTGGAGTCCGGCCCAGCCGCCGATCAGGATGCGCTCGGGCTGGAAGAGGTTGATCAGGTCGGACAGGCCCGCGCCCACGTACTCGGCCGTCTCCTCCAGCACGGCGAGCGCCACCGGGTCGGCCGCCCCACCCTCGGCCGGATAGGCGCCGGCCAGCATCGCGGCCAGCGCCGTCTCCTCGTCGGCGCCCTTCGGCGCGCGCCCCCCTCCCTCGTACCAGCGGGCGAGCAGTGACTCGGCGCCCGCGTACGCCTCCAGGCAGCCGAGGGCACCGCAGCGGCAGCGCCGCCCCCGGACCCGTACCGTCAGATGCCCCCACTCGACGGCCCGCCCGTGCTCCACCTCCGGAGTGACCAGACAGGCGCCGACGCCGGAGCCGAAGAGCACGACGAGCGCGTTGCGGGCGCCGCGTCCGCCGCCGAACCACATCTCGGCCTGGCCCAGGGTCCGGGCGCCGTTGTCGATGAAGTACGGGACGCCGTCCGGCAGCGGGGAGCCGGCGCGCAGGAGCTGTTCCAGCGGTACGGCGTCCCAGCCGATGGTCTGTCCGTGCACGACGGCTCCGAGGCCCGGTGTGTGTTCGACGATCCCGGGGACGCCGATGCCGACGCCGAGGAGCCGCTCGGGCCCGACGCCGGCGCCCGAGAGGACCTCGGCGACGCCGTCGCGCACATGGCCGACGATGCCCTCGACCTCGTACCGCGTCGGCGTCAACGGCCGTTCCGCGCGGGCGAGTTCGGTGAGGGTGAGGTCGAAGAGCCCGATCCGTACCCGGGTCTCCCCCACGTCGACGCCGATCATGTGGCCGCTGCCCGGGGCGACGCGCAGCAGGATGCGGGGGCGGCCGCCGTCGGAGTCGACGCTGCCGGCCTCCTCGACCAGGCCGTCGGCGATCAGCTCGGCGACGACGTTGCTGATGGACCCGGAGCTGAGTCCGGTCGCCGGTCCGAGTTCGAAGCGGCTGAGCGGGCCGTCGAAGTAGAGGCGTTGCAGCACGGCCGTACGGTTGCCCCGTCTGAGGTCCCGTACCGTGCGTCCGTTCCGCCCCGCCATGCGGCTCCCTCCCGACCAGCCCTGTTCCCCACCTGCTCGAACGCTCCCCATTGTGGACCACGAGCGGGTCTACGAGGTCAGGTCCTCGATCTCGGTCAGTGCGGCCACGAGCTCCGGGGCGACCGTGTCCTGGACCCAGCGGTGCTGTGCGGCGTCGGCCGCGCGGGGGACGGTCTCCGTGAGCATGATCAGATAGAGGTAGGAGCGGTAGAGGGCCAGGCGCAGTAGGGCCGGGGTGTCGAAGGCGGCCCGGCCCCCGGCCTCCCGGTAGCCGGCGAGGAAGGCGTCGTCCCGCTTGATGTCGCCGAGCAGCGCCAGGGAGACGAAGTCGGCGAGCGGGTCGCCCCAGAACATGCGCTCGCCGTCGATGAGGCCGCCTATCCGGGCCTGTCCCGACGCCCGGTCCACCAGGATGTTGCCCGGCCACAGGTCGAAGTGGACCAGGCACGGGACGGTGACCTCGTCGAGCGCGTCGTACGCGGCCCGGAGCGTGTCCGCTACGGCGTCGGCGGGGCGGGGCAGCACGGCCCGGTAGTGGCGGGCGTCGTCGAGGACTGCGTCGAGCATCCCGGTGAAGGCGGTCCGCCAGTCGGGGGCGAGCGAGCCGAGGGCACCGGAGGGATAGCCGAAGGCGGGTCCGGTGACCCGGTGCAGCCGGGCGACCTGGCGGCCCAGCTCCGTGCGCAGGGCTACTCGTTCGGTGTCGGTGAGCTCGCCGTTCCAGGATTCGCCGGGGCAGGCCGTCATCAGCAGCCGCTCCCCGTCGGCCACCACACGCGGCGCGGGCACGTCCGCCTTGGCGGCGCCCCGGTAGAACTCCACCTCGGACACCAGCAGCCGCTTCTCGTGGCTGAGTCCCGGGACGGTGGCCGGCGGCGGCACCTTCAGCACCAGGCGGCGGCCGTCGGTGAGGAGGAGTTCCTCGACCGTGTTGTAGGTGCCGCCCGTCAGCGGGCGGAGGTGGGCGAGCTGCTGCGGCGGTATGCCCGCAGCGTCCAGGACCTGCCGGGCCCGTTCCCAGGAGTCCACCACCGTGCGCCCACCCCGCCCCTTCGATTCCCGTCGGTCAGCCGGCCGCGTACACGTCCTCAACGTAGCGGCCGGCCGCGACCAGTGCGTCGAGCCACCGCCCGGCCGCCGCGTCGTCGGCGCCCGGCGTGCGCTCCCGGTACAGCGTACGGAACGCCTCCCGCACGCCTGGCGCCATCCGCGCACCGTCGCCGCACACGTACACCCGGGCGCCCGTGCCGAGCAGTTCCCACACCTCGTCGGCCTCGGCGGCGAGGCGGTGCTGGACGAAGGTCACGCCGTCCTGCGGGGCGGCGCTGAAGGCCGGCCGGAGGGAGACGGCGCCGACGGCCTCGGCGGCGCGCAGTTCGTCGGCGTGCAGGAAGTCGGCGTCGGGGGCGTCGCAGCCGAAGTAGCAGAGGGCGGGGGCGAGTTCGGCGCCGGACGCGAGGGCCGCCGTACGGTCGGCTATGGCACCGCGGAACGGGGCGAGCCCGGTGCCTGCGGCGACCATGACGACGGGAGTGCCGGTGTCGATCCGGAAGGCCTCCCGGCAGGGCTGGACCCGTGCGTACACCGTGTCGCCCGGCTCGACGCCGATCAGGTGGCCGGATCCGGTGCCCCGGTAGCGGCCCTTGCCCGAGCGGGCGGGGGCCTCCAGCAGGGAGATCATCAGGTCCGCGTGGCCGGGGTCGACGGCCGGGGAGGAGGAGATGGAGTAGTGGCGGGGGCGCAGCGGGGTGAGGATCTCCAGGAGTCGCGGCCAGTCGAGGGCGCCGCGCAGGGCGGGGAAGTCCTCGATCACCTCGATGAGGGTGCGTGGATCGCCGGTCAGGTTCGCCAGGGCCGTGCGCTCGGGCGGGCAGGGGTTGGCGGCGGCGAGGGCGGCGAGCTGGGTGGCGCTCGGGCGTTCCTGCAACTCGACGTGGACGGTGAGGAGTTGACGTACGGTCACGGGCCGGTCGACCGCGAGGCCGTCCCGGCGGGGGCGGGTGGCGCGGATGTCCAGGACGGTGTCGAGGTCGACGCCGAGCGCGGCCGCGGCTCGCTCGACCAGGGCGGGGGCGTTGGCGGGCAGGACGGTGAGGTGGTCGGCGGTGCGGTAGATGACGCCGTCCGGCAGGGCGACGCGGACGAAGCGCTTGCGGCGGGGGTGGCCCGGTGCGGTGAGGTCGCGGGCCTCGGTGACCTTCATGGGGACGAGTCCGTGCCGTTGCGCGAGGGCGTCCAGCGGGCCTCCGGTCAGCGTGCGGACCTCGTACGCCGTGGTCGGCTCGGCGTCGGCCGGGGCGGTGGCGTCCGGGTCGCCGTACCGCTCCAGCAGCGCGGTGCGGAGCTGGACCGTGAAGTCCCGTACCGCGCCGGTGAGATCGCCGGAGGCGTCGGCGGCGGCGCGGTCGGTGAGGCGGGTGGCGCCGAGGTCGGCGAGGCGCTGGTCGAAGCGGGTGGGGACGTGCTGGTAGGTGGCGGCCCAGTTGCGGTCGCCGACGCCGAGGACGGCGTAGGTGATGTCACCGGCGTCGGAAGCCTCCTCCAGCCAGGCGGCGAAGGCGGTGGCGTCGTCGGTGGGGCGGCCGTTGTAGGAGGCTGCGGTGATCACGATGGGGCGGTCGGTGGGCAGGCCGCCGGCGTAGTCGTCGAGCGGCGCCACCCGCGTCTCGCAGCCGATCGCCGCGGCCTCGTCGGCGAGTTGGGCGGCGAAGTCGCGGCAGGTGCCGTAGTTGCTGCCGTGCAGGAACAGGGCGCCGGTGCCGGGGCGGACGCGGGCGGGGAGCACGGCAGTGTCGGACACGGCTTGCGTGGCCGTCGGGGTGGCGCCCGGCAGCGGGGTGTGCACGCGGTCGGCGGTGGTGCGCGGGGTCAGGGTGAGGGTGAAGCCCTCGGGCTTGAGGGTGATGGTCTCCTTGACGGTGAGGCGGTAGTCGGCGTGGTCGTTCAGCCGGTAGCGGTGGACGAGCATCGCCAGCAGCATGGTCGCCTCGTGCAGCGCGAACTGCCGCCCGATACAGGCCCGTTCACCGGTGCCGAAGGGCTTGAAGGCGTGCACCGACCGGGCTTGTTCGGCCTGCGGTGTGAAGCGCGAGGGGTCGAACAGCTCGGGGTTGTCGCCCCAGACCGGCTGGCGGTGCAGCATCGGTGTGAGCACCAGGGCGGCCTGTCCGGCGCGCAACGGAACGCGCCCGCCGAGCAGGGTGTCCTCGCGGGCCTGCCGGGAGAACACGGCCGCCGTGGGCCACAGGCGGAGCGCCTCGTTGAGGACCTGACGGGTGTACGTCAGCTTCCCTACCTCGTCGTACGTCGGCTCGGGGTCGGCCCGCTCGCCCCACAGCTCGTCGACCTCGCGCCGGACGAGCTGGAGCGCGGTCGGGTGCTTGGCGAGGTGGTACAGGGCGAAGGACATCGCGCCGGAGGTGGTCTCGTGGCCGGCGATCAGGAAGGTGATGACCTGGTTGCGGATGTTGGCGGTGTCGAGGGTCGCGCCGTCGGCCGGGTGCTCGGCGCTGAGCATCAGGCCGAGCAGGTCGTCGGCCGCGCTCTGGTCGGTGCCGGTGCGGGCGGCGATGACGTCGTCGACGACCTGGGCGAGATGGGCGGAGTCGGTGCGGAAGGCCGCGTCCGCCGCCGAGTAGTCCCGGCCGGGGACCCGGGCGAGGCGGGTCATGCTCCACTCCAGGCAGCGGACCATCGACTCCACGAAGGGGTGCGGCTCGGGACGCTCGAAGGAGCCGAAGTCGTAGCCGAACCCGGCGAGCCCGATGGTGTCCAGGGTCATCCGCGTCATGTCGTCGGGGACGTTCACCGGCCGTCCGGCGCGGGCGTCGCGGTCCCAGGAGTCGATGAGCCGGCGGGCCACCTTCAGCATCACCGGGTGGTAGGTGCGCATCGAGCCGAGCGCGAAGGCGGGCATCAGGATGTCGTGGGCCTTGGCCCAGTTGGGCTCGTCGTTGTACGCGGTGAACAGGCCGTCGGCGGCGAACTCGCGGACGTTCTCCAGACCGGGCCCGACGTGCTTGGCGAACCGCTGCTCGTCGGCGAGCTCGGCCACGAGATCCAGGTCGCCCACGAACAGGGTGTCCCGCCCGTACAGCCGCCGCACGAACACCGGCCCGTGCTCCCGCATCAGCGCCATGGCCTGCTGGATCGGGGTGCCGCCGGGTCCGACGGAGGTGATGTCGACGACGGGCACGCCGGGAAGGGTGTCCGTGGTCTGGGGGTGCACGGCGGTGGGGGGCATGGCGCGACAACTGCCTTTCGCGGTACGGGGGTCCTGCGATCAAGCGTGGTCGACGGGTACCGGCCGCCCGCGCCCCGGCGCTACATGATTGTGTAGTACACGGACGTACGTCGCTCTTGCGCCGAGGGACCGGAGGTGTTCGTGGACTGGCTTCACCCGGAGGCCGTGGTGTGGCGCAACCGGGCGCTGATGGTCTTCGACCGCGTCTCGGTGCCGATCGCGGTCTGCGATGTGTACGGCACCGTCCTGCTGGCCAATCCGGCGATGGCGGCGGAGTGCGGTGCGACGCCGGGGCGGCTGCGCGGCCGGGACGTGCTGGAGCTGTTCCGGCCGCAGGAGGCGAACCAGGTGGAGCGGATCGCCGAGGCGTTGCGGCTGCGGCACCGCTCGCGGTACCAGGTGTCGGTGCGCTGGCAGGCGCCGGACGGGGCGGAGCGCTGCGGCGAGCTGACGGCGGACCCGGTGAGCGACACGGTGGAGGAGACTCCGACGCTGCTGGTGATGCTCCGGGTCCTCGGCGACCGCGAGGCACCTGAGCGAAGGCCCGCGGAGGTGGCGCCGATCGAGGCCCGCGTCCTGGCCCTGCTCGCCGGGGGTGCCACGACGGCGCGGGCCGCGCGGGAGACCGGGCTGACGGTGGACGGGGTGAACTACCACCTGCGGCGCCTGTCGGCACGGTGGGGCGCGGCGAACCGTACCGAGCTGGTGGCCCGGGCCTACGCGAGGGGCGTGCTCGCCCCCGGGGTGTGGCCGCCGGAACCGACCGCGCCGTAATTCACTGGCATCACCGCCTCCCCCCTGCCATCCTGCCTAGCCTAGGCAAAAACCTAGAGCCCCTAGTTTTGCAGGATCGACACCTCAGGAGGCCACCCCATGAGGCCGCTCACCGACCAGGACATCCGCAACTCCTTCATCAACTGCTCCAAAGGCGAGGCCAAGCGGCTGTCCCTCCCCCGTGACCTCGACGAACGCCCGTGGGACGACCTCGACTTCCTGGGCTGGCGGGATCCGGGAGCGCCCGATCGCAGCTATCTGGTGACCGAGCGGGAGGGACGCCCGGTGGGCGTCACGCTCCGATTCCCGTCCTCGCAGCGCGGCTTCCTGCACCGCAGCATGTGCTCGGTGTGTCTGACGACCCATCCGGGCGGCGGCGTCTCCTTGATGACCGCGCGCAAGGCGGGCCCCGCCGGGCGTGAGGGCAATTCGGTCGGCCTGTACATGTGCACCGACCTCGCATGCTCCCTCTACCTGCGCGGCAAGAAGGTCCCGGAGCCGGGCGGCCGCTTCGAGGAGAGTCTGACGCTGGAGGAGCAGATCGCCCGTGCGACGGGCAATCTGTCCGCCTTCCTCGACAAGCTGTACGCCTGACGGGCGCCTACAGGTCCCGCAGCCGCGCCGCCCGCACCTCGTGGAGATGGATCAGTACGTCGTGGCTGCGGGCGAGCGCGATGTCGTGCGGGCCGTCCGGGTAGGCGGTGCCGATACTGCGCGTCGGCCTGGCCCGGTGCAGCCACTCGCGGGCCGGCGTGCCGACGGACCGCAGGTCGAGTACGTAGTCGCGGTACCGGACCCGGTCCAGCGTCCGCTCGTTGCCGTCCGGGCCCGCGGGTCCCAGCGTCCAGCGGCGGATCACGTCGTCGTCCGGGCCGGTGGCGTTGAACGAGCCCCGGCCGAAGGTCACACCGACGCTCACATAGCCCGCGCCGAGGCTGTCGCGCAGGAACGCGCCCTGGACCTCGGGGTTCTCGGCGGGTTCCTCCGGGACGTAGCCGACGTGGTTGTCGTGCGCCGCCAGCAGCACCTTGGTGCCGGTGTGCCGCTGCCACCACACCACGTTGGCCGCCATGGTCCGGTCGCGGTAGCGCATGGCCTCGGCGATCCCGGCGGGGTCCTCGAAGTCGAAGGCGTACTGCCGGGCGGTCTGGTCGATCACGGTCGCCTGGCGGATCGCCCGGTCGTGGGCCGCGCGGTCGCTGCCGGGATCCGTGCGCCTCAGCAGCCGCAGCGCCTCGCCCGTGCGCGCCGCCCGGTCCTCGCGTTCGGCGTACGGCAGCTTCAGGTACTGCTCGATGTACGGGCCGGTCGGTACGGTGGGCCGAAGCCCGCGGTAGAGCTCGGCGAGCCGGGCGCTCAGCTCGGGGTGGGCACCGGCGGCGTGGGCCTCGACCTCGTCGTACAACTCGGGCCCGCTCCAGGCGATGTCGTCGCCCATGAAGCGGACGGGGTCGTCCGGGTGGCGGACGTTGTACGCGCGCATCCACTCGATGAGCCGCAGATAGTCGGCGTTGTTCCACCACAGGAAGTCCCGCTGGAACTCCTCGCGCATGATGCGCCGGGGATCGCCCTTGCCGTGCACCACATAGGCGTCGAGGCGCAGGCCCGTGCTCCAGGGGGCCTCCAGCGCGAAGGTGCGAAAGCCCTTCTCCGCGACGAGATGACGGAAGACCCGGGCCTTGAGAGCGAAGAACTCGTGCGAACTGTGCGTGGCCTCCCCGAGGCCCACGACCCGCGCGTCGCCGATCATCCGGTCCAGGGGACGCAGGTCGCCGGTGTCGCCGCCCGGTTCGACGGTCCGCAGCGGGTGGGCGGCACGGTCGAGCGCCTCGACGACCGTGGGCGCGGACGGTGCCGCCGTGGCCGGGATGCCGGTCGTCAGGGCGGCGAGGATGATGAACAGGGTCAGCACTGATCCGGTGAGATGCCGATTCATGATCCAAGGCTTGCGCCCCGGGCGGGCGAGGACCATCCGGTGGTCCTCCGTCCCCGGGTGCGGACAACCACGGGGTGGCGGCGGGGGTTTTCCTCAGCCCCGGACCCGGTCGGGCGCCCGGCCTCGCCTCGCGCGGGTGTCGACGATCACCAGCCCGGCCCCTTGCCGTACCACGGGCGCTGCGATCACTCTGGGGGTCCTTGCGGACGGTTACGTTCCGCAAGCAGGGTGTGGGAAGCATCTGTGGATGGAAGGGGAACAGCCCGAGGATGCGAGAGGCACGTGAGGGGACGCCGGTCCTGGAGCGGCTGGCGAAGCTGCGCCGGGACCCCGTGGTGGTCCAGACGCTGCGTTCGGCGGCGGCGGCGACGATCGCCTATGTCATCGCGCTGCGCCTGAGCCCCGAGGCCGCGCCGCTGACCGCGCCCCTGACCGCGCTGCTGGTCGTCCAGGTCACCTTCTACGCCACCCTCACCAACGGCATCCGCCGCGTCAACTCCGTGGTGGCCGGCGTCCTGGTGGCCATCGCCTTCAGCCTCCTGGTCGGCCTGACCTGGTGGAGCCTCGCCCTGCTGATCGTGGCTTCGCTGGCCGTCGGCCATCTGGTGCGCGTGAACGAGTACGTGCCCGAAGTGGCGATCAGCGCGATGCTGGTCCTCGGGGTCACTACCGTCGGGGACACCGCGTGGGCGCGGGTCGTGGAGACCCTGATCGGCGCGGTGGTCGGGCTCGGCTTCAATCTGCTGCTCGCGCCGCCGGTGTGGGTGGAGGAGGCCGGTGAGTCCCTGGAGGGACTGGCGCGCAGGCTGCGGCAGTTGATGCTGCGCATCGGCGAGGAGGCCGCCGGTCGCCCCGCGTTCGAGCAGGCCGCGGCCCGGCTGCACGAGGCGCGTCGGCTCGACCACGACATCGTCGAGGTGGACGCGGCGCTCCGGCAGGCCGAGGACAGCCTGCGGCTCAATCCGCGCGTGCGCGACAGCCTGCTGCACCGCGTGGTGCTGCGCACGGGCCTCGACACGCTGGAGATCTGCACGGTCGTCCTGCGGGTGCTGGCGCGCACCCTGACCGACCTGGCGAAGGAACGCGAACCCGAGCCGTTGTTCGCGAAGGAGACGGGCGCGGTCCTGGAGCAGTTGCTGTCCGAGATCGCCGACGCGGTGGTCAGCTTCTCGGTGCTGGTCACCACGCATGTCAGCAGCAACGCCGACGCGGCGGAGTCCCGGCTCGCCGCCGAGTTGCGCACGGCGGCAGGTACCCGCGACAAGCTCGCCCTGCTGCTGCGCGAGGAGGCCGAGCGCGAGGAGCGGCACTGGCAGCTGCTCGGCGCCGTGCTCACGGAGGTCAACCGCATCCTCGACGAGATGGACACCGAGCACCGCTCGCGCCGGCTGCTGGAGGAACTGGACCGCGTCTCGCAGGAACAGCGCGCCCGGATGCCGCGGCTGAACCGGCTGCGCGAGCGGATGGGCGTTCAGGAGCAGCTGTGGAACCGGACGGGGATCGGCGGGCGTTCTTCGTGAGGAAGCGCCGGGACGGGGCCGGCGCCTGGAGCGAGGGAGCGGGCCGATGGCCGAGTCCGGCGTGCGGATCGACGGAAACACACTGCGGCTGCCGGGAGGCGTGGCGGTGCGGTTCATCCGCACACTGCGGCTGCCCGAGAAGGGCACGCATCCGCTGCCGCCGGGGCTCGGCGAGTTCCCGGTCCGCAGGGTGGCGGACTTCGCGGACACGGTTCCCGAGGCGTGGCGGGCGCGCGGCGGTGTGATGCTGCCGGTCTACCTGCGCGAGGCGATGTGGCTCAGCTTCGGAGGCACGACCGAGCCGGCCGCCTTGCAGGTCGGCGTCGGCAAGGTGTGCGCGGTCTCGGGGAAGCCGTGGAGCGACCGGCTCACCCGCAAGCCGCAGAACTATGTCGTACTGCCCCGCCAGCCGTGGCTGGACGGCATCAACTCCGGGAAGGGCACGGTCCGCCAGTTCGTCGCGGTGCCGCTCGGGCTGGGCGCGACCGTCGAGGGCCAGGTCACCGGCGAGGAGGTCTGGGGCGGCGTACAGCTGCAGTCCTTCGCGCTGAAGGAGCCCCAGCTGGCCGCGTGGCGCGCGGAGGAGCGGCGGCGGGCGGAGGCGGCGCGGGCGATGCCGCAGTACGGCGGCTACGGCGCCGCCATGCCCATGGCCGCGCCGCCCGCCCCGGGCGCGGTCCCGGCACCGGCCGCCGCTCCGGCCGGCGGGACGCGCCGGGCGGCCGCGGCGATGGGCCTGGGCGTGGGCGGCTCGATGCGCCAGGAGGTCTACGAGGACGACCGGTCGCTGTCGGACTGGGCCGACACCCCGGCCGGCCGGGTCTTCGTCCATCTGGTGACGCCTCCGGAGTGGCGCCGTATCACCGGCGAGGCTCCCCCGCCGTCGCCGGTGGACCGGGCCGCGTACACCCGGGCGGGGCTGCCCTGGTTCGACTACTACGACCAGGACGCCGAGGATCTGACGCCCACGGAGACGCTGGAGGCGGTGCGGCCGGTCGGTGACTGGCTCGGCGACGACCACGAGCCGTGGCAGGCGCCGACGCCGGGCCAGGTCACACCGCTGGGGGACGCGCCGGGCAAGCCGGTGCAGGACGGGGACTGGTAGCCGGCCGGAACTCCGATCAGCCCACCACACCCATTGCACCCTGCGCAACGCGCGTTGCCCTTCTTGCGCTCGACGGGTGATCCACGCCAAGGTTGCTGTCGCGACCACGACGACCGACGACCTGAGGTGTGGACATGGGCAGTGGTGGGCTGAGCAGGCGCCGTTTCGTCGGCACCCTCGCGGGATCGGCCGCAGGTGTGACCCTCCCCGCGGCCACGGCGTGCGACGACGCGCCCGCCCCGCAGGACACGGCCGGCACGGCGCCCGAGGGGACCACGCCCGGGACCCGTCCGAGCGCCCAGACCGAGAGCCGCGCCCCGTCCGGCCCGCGCCCCCTCTACCTCGGCACGTACACCTCCGTCGAGGGCGGCGGCAAGGGCATCGGGCTCGCCACGTACGACCCGGACACGGGCCGCATCACCGGCACCGGCACGATCACGGACGTCGCCGACCCCTCGTATCTGGCGCTGCACCCGAACCGCCGCACGCTGTACGCGGTCGACGAGCGGGAGGACGGCGCCGTGACCGCGGTCCGCCTCGCCGACCGCGAGATCCTGGGCAGCCGGAGCACCGGCGGGGCGGCGCCCTGCCATCTGTCGGTGCATCCGGGCGGACGCTGGCTGCTGAGCGCCAACTACGGCACCGGCAGTGTGGCCGTGCACCCGATCGACGCCTCGGGCGCGCTCGGCGAGCGCACCGACCTGGTCACGCACTCCAGTCCGGCGCCCGGCCCCGGCCAGGACGGCCCGCACGCCCACCAGTTCATCACCAGCCCCGACGGCGGCCATGTGCTCGCCGTCGACCTGGGCACCGACACGGTGTACACCTACCGTCTCGACCAGAAGGCCGGCACGCTCACCGAGGTCGCGCGGGCGCGGACGAAGCCGGGCGCGGGCCCGCGTCATCTCACCTTCCACCCGGGCGGCCGGTACGCGTATCTGGCCAACGAGGTCGACAACACGGTCGCGGTCTGCGCGTACGACCCCGGCACGGGCCGGCTGACCGTCGGCGAGGAGCAGGAGACGGGCACGGGTCCGGGGACCAGCTATCCGGCGCAGATCGTGGTGACGCCGAACGGCCGGTTCGCCTATCTCGCCAACCGGGGCCACAACAGCCTGGCGCGCTACGCGGTGGAGGCGAAGGGCGCCCGGCTCAGGCTGCTCGACACGGTGCCGGTGTCCGGGGACTTCCCCCGGCAGATCGCCCTGTCACCGGAGGGCACGCTGCTGTTCGCGGCGAACCAGCGGTCGAGCACCGTGAGCGTCTTCCTCGTCGACGACGAGTCCGGTGAACTGCGGCTCGCGGGCGAGCCGTTCGCGTCACCCGTCGCCGTCTGCGCGCTGCCGCTGTAGGGCGCGTGAGCAGGAGGCGGCACTGGCCTGGGCGAGCAGGACGTGCATGCGTTCGGTGAGCTGGGCGACGTCGTCGGCGGGCCGGTGGAACGGCAGTCGTACGTCGCCGTCGGAGCGGGCGCGCTCGATGCGCAGCGTCAGTCCGTGCCGGTCGACGGCGAGGGGCTGGACGCGCACGGCGCCGTGCAGACTGTCGGGGTCGACGAGGCGGGTGAGCCGCTCGACGGCGTCCGGGTGGCAGTCGGCGAGGTGGGTGAGCAGCCGGGCCTCGGCGGTGGCCAGCGGGTCGGGTGCGGCGGCGGCGAACTCGTCGAGGCCGACGACCACGGCCCCGGACGGCTGCCGCAGCACCACGCGGGTCGCCTGGAAGGCGAGTCTGCCGTCCTCGGGGGTGAACCAGCCGGACATCCAGAGCCGGGTGCGGATCCGTTTGCGCACGGGCACGGGGGCGACGTCGGCGAACTCCAGGACGGCGGACGGCTCGCCGCGGGGCGCGCAGATCGCCGCCGTGACGAGCACGCTGTCCTCCGGCACGTCCAGCAGGACGGCGCCGTCCTCGGCCACCGTGTGCGCGCCGACGAGTTCCTCCCGGCAGCTCTCCGCGGTCACCCCGCAGGACCACGCACCGGCGAGCACCGACCGGGCTCGTTCCGCCGCGGAAGGTGCCGCCGTCCAGGCTTGGCTGTCACCCATCCCGTTCCTCCTTAGGTAAGCCTTGCCTAACCTATCGAAGATCGAGCCGCACGCCAACCAGCCACGGCGTTCCTGTGCGATGTCTTTGCGGATGTACTCCGCGCTCAGGGTTCGATGACGCCCAACAGGGCGCGGGCGCACAGGTCGCGCACCTGCTCCCTGGTGAGGTCCGAGCCGCGCAGCCACTCCAGGCACACGGCCGTGGTGAACGCCAGCCAGCCCCGTACGGCGAGCCGGACATCGGGCCGCCCCTCGAAGACCGGGCCGAACTCGGGGTCCGCCGCCATCGCCGCCAGGATCTGCTTCTCCTGCGCGGCCAGCGCCCGTTGGTAGACCTTGCGCACGGCCTGGTCGCCGGCGGCGTCGGCACGGTGGAAGGCGCGATAGCCGTGGGCGTGGGCCTCGACGTACTCCAGGTAGGTGTCGAGTCCCGCGGCGAGCTGTTCGCGGACCGGGACGCCGGGCACGGCCGCCGTCATCCGCAGCATGCGCTCGCTCTCGCGCCCCACGACGGCCGCGAAGAAGTCCCGCTTCGTCGGGAAGTAGTGGTAGAGCAGCCCGCGTGAGACACCGGCGATCTCGGCGACCTGCTCGATCCACACCTCGTCGTACGGACTCTCCGAGAACAGCCGCGCCCCGACCGCGAGGAGCTGCTCACGGCGCTCCTCGGTGCTGAGCCGGCGACGCGTGCGCTCACCCTGGTCCGCGGCCATGCCCGCACTTTACTTGACGTGGATTCAACAGCGGGACCAGACTGAAACACGTTATTGAACTCACGTACAACGAGCTCAACGTGTCGCTGGATCAAGGGAGATCGCGTCATGGCGGAGGCAACGACCGGATCCGGACTTCCGAAGGGATTCCGCAGCGCCGAGCAGGGCTGGCCGGAGCTGTCCCGCATCCCGCACCCGCCGCGCCGGCTCCCGCTGCTCGGCGATGTGCTCGGCGCCAGCAGGCGGACACCGCTCCAGGACTCCCTGCGGTACGCCCGGAAGTTGGGACCGATCTTCCGGCGCAGGGCGTTCAACCGGGAGTTCGTGTTCGTGTGGGGCGCCGACCTCGCCGCCGACATGGCCGACGAGGCGCGGTTCGCCAAGCACGTGGGGCTCGGCATAGCCAATCTGCGGCCCGTGGTCGGGGACGGGCTGTTCACGGCGTTCAACCACGAGCCGAACTGGCAGTTGGCGCACGACGTACTGGCGCCCGGTTTCAGCCGGGAGGCCATGGCGGGGTACCACCCGATGATGCTGGCCGTGGCCGACCGGCTCATGGACCACTGGGACCGCGCGGTGGTGACGGGCCGGGCGGTGGACGTGCCCGGTGACATGACCAAACTGACCCTGGAGACCATCGCGCGCACCGGGTTCGGCCATGACTTCGGTTCCTTCGAACGCTCGCGTCCGCATCCCTTCGTGACGGCGATGGTCGGCACGCTCACCTACGCCCAGCGCCTCAACACCGTGCCGACGCCCCTGCTGATCCGGCGCGCCGCGCGACGCAACCGTGACGACATCGCCCGTCTCAACAGCACGGTGGACGACCTGGTCCGCGCCCGTACGGCGAGCGGCGGCGGCGAGGGGGACCTGCTCGGCCGGATGCTGGAGACGGCCCACCCGGAGACCGGCGAGCGGCTGTCCCCGGAGAACGTCCGCCGGCAGGTGATCACCTTCCTGGTGGCCGGCCACGAGACCACCTCGGGCGCGCTCTCCTTCGCCCTGCACTATCTCTCCCGGCACCCCGAGGTCGCCGAGCGCGCCCGCGCCGAGGTCGACCGTGTCTGGGGCGCCACGGCGACGCCCGGTTACGACCAGGTGGCACGGCTGCGGTATGTGCGCCGGATCCTCGACGAGTCGCTACGGCTGTGGCCGACGGCGCCCGCCTTCGCCCGGGAGGCGCGCGAGGACACCGTGCTCGGCGGGGACCATCCGATGCGGCGGGGCGCCTGGGCGCTGGTGCTCACGGCGATGCTGCACCGTGATCCCGAGGTGTGGGGCGCGGACGCCGAGCGGTTCGATCCGGACCGTTTCGACCCACAGGCCGTACGGATGCGTCCGGCGCACACCTTCAAGCCGTTCGGGACGGGGGCGCGGGCCTGCATCGGGCGCCAGTTCGCGCTGCACGAGGCCACGCTGGTGCTGGGACTGCTGCTGCGCCGGTACGAGTTCGGGAGCGACCCGGACTATCGGCTGCGGGTGACGGAGCGGTTGACGTTGATGCCGGAGGGGTTGCGGCTGCGTCTGGAGCGGCGGTCGCCCGATGCCGCGCGGCGGCCGCCCGTCTCCGCGTCCGGGACCGTCGAGGGCGCGCCGTCAGACGTCCGCTGTCCAGTGCACCGGGCGGCGAACTGAGGCGGGCAGCCGGGTGCCCGCGCCGCCACGGGCCGCGTTGAGCTGCGGCTGGGTCAGGAAGAAGGCGCCCGTCAGGTCGGCGTCCGTGAGGTCGGTGTCGCGCAGATCGGCTCCGATGAGGTCCGCCCCGCGCAGGTCGGCGCCGGTGAGGTCGGCGGCGATGAGGTAGGCCCCGCGCAGGTTCGCGCCGCGCAGGTCGGCGCCCTTGAGACGGGCGCCCATCAGGTCCGCGCCCCGGCGGTTCTTCTTGCGGCCGCCGAATCCGGCCCGGGCCAGTTCGCTGGCCTTGAGCAGCAGGACGTTGACGTCCTGGCGGTGTTCGGCCACGTCCAGTGCCGCGAGCTCGTCCGGGCTCCGGCGGGTGAGCTCCTCGGTCCGGTCCAGGATCCGCCGCAGGTCGGCGTGCAGAGGGCGGGCGGCGGGCAGGGTGAGTGCCTCGGTGAGGTACCAGAGCAGTTCGTGGAGCTGGCGGACGACCGGGAAGACGTCGAACATCCGCCGGGCGTGCTCCCGGGAGCCCGTGCGCCAGTCCTGGCCGCCGAAGGTGACCTGCGCGACCTTCTGGCCGGCGCCGAAGCAGTCGTAGACGGTGCAGCCGGTGAATCCGGTCTGCCTCAGCCGGTCGTGGATGCCGCACCGGTGGTCGTCGCGCAGGTTGTGGCAGGGCTTCCCGGCCGCCTTGTCGACCGCGAAGTCGGCGGAGGCGGTGAAGGGCAGGGCCACACAGCACAGCCCGAAGCAGCTGGCGCAGTCGCCGCGCAGGTCGGCCCGGTCGAACATCTGATCTTGCATACCGTTCAGCATACGGACCCGCAGACGGACGGATGCGTGACCTGCGCGAACAGCCGACCACCGGCTACCGGATACCGGCTACCGGCTACCGGCTACCGGCCGAACAGTTCGAACGCCACGGCCGGCTTCCCGCCGAACCGCTCCCCCGTCGCCTCGGCGTTCGCGGTGAGGAAGCCGCGGGCGTACGTCTCGGGGTCCTCGTCCGTCAACACCTCGATGTAGGTGCGGTGTTCGAGCAGCGAGCGCACCCCGCGCTCCAGACCCGCGGTCGCGTCCACCGCGTGCGTGGGCGTGCTGGAGCCGGCGACGGCGACCCAGCGGACGCCGTTCCACGGCTCCAGGCCCTGTGCGGACAGCTCCGGGAAGATCCAGCGGTTGCCCGCGTCGCCGGCCGCGTCCAGCGTGGCGCGGCCGACGGCCACATGGTCCGGGGTGTTCCAGGCGACGCCGCCCCAGGTGTCCCGGTGGTTGAGCGTGATCACCAGCTCGGGCCGGTGCCGGCGGATCGCGGCGGCGATGTCGCGGCGCAGGGCCAGGCCGTACTCGATCACACCGTCTGGGTGGTCGAGGAACTCCACCGCCGACACCCCGACCACGGCGGCGCTGGCCCGCTGCTCGCGCTCCCGCAGTGGGCCGCACTTCGCGGGCTCCAGGGTGTCTATCCCGGCCTCGCCGCGGGTCGCGAGGACATAGGTGACCTCGCGGCCCGCGTCGGTCCAGGCGGCGATGGCCGCCGAGCAGCCGTACTCGAGGTCGTCCGGGTGGGCGACTACGGCGAGCGCGCGCTGCCAGTCGTCCGGCATGGGCTTCAGCTGAGTGATCGTCGGCTCGGTCATGCCCGCACACTAACCGGTCACATTGACATCACGCTTCGTCACGGGTGAGGGCGAGCAGCCGGTCCAGGACGCGGGGGCCGCCGGCCCTTACGCCGTCGTGCTCGAACTCGTCGGTGACCCAGGTGCGCAGGCCCCGGATCGTGCGGGCGGTGGCGAGGGAGTGGGCGGTGTCGACGTACATGTCGTCGTGGTAGACGGCCGCCGCGACCGGCACCTCGTTGGCGGCGAGACGCGCCGGGTCGTACAGCGGGGTCCAGTCGGTGCGGGCGGCGAGGAGTTCGGCGGTCTCGCGCAGCGGGCGCAGCGCCGGGTCGCAGTCGAACATCCAGGGGTGGATGGTCTCGCCGGTGAACAGCAGCGGCCCGTCACCGGCGAGGGTCTTGGCCGCGTCGAACTGCGGGAACTCGGCGCGCACGCGCTCGGCGGACCAGGCGGTGGGCCGGGTGTCCTGGCCGTAGATCGCCTCGTGGACGAGGGCGTACAGCGGGTGGCTCGCGTACGACAGCAGGCCCTGGACCTCTTCCTGGAAGGCGTCCGAGAGGGCCGGGCCCTGCGGGGTGCGCACGAAGGCGTCCTCCAGCAGGTAGTGCAGGCGGTGGCTGCCCTCGCTGCCGCCGAGGACGATGCCGAGCGACTGGAAGGCCTCGGCGGTGAGGCGGTAGCCGTTCGGCAGGACCACCTCGCCTGCGAGGAGGTGGTCGGCGATACGGCGGGCGCGCTCGACGTCCTGCGGGTAGCGGGCGTAGTGCGCGGTGACCTTGCGCTCGATGCGCGGGTAGGCCGCGCGGTAGACGTCGTCGGCGTGGGCGTCCAGCGAGGGCAGGCCGCCGGTGATGACGGCGGCGGTCAGGCCCTCGGGGGCGGCGGAGAGGTAGTTGACGGTGCAGAAGCCGCCGAAGCTCTGACCGAGGACGGTCCAGGGGGCGCCGCCGGTCACGTCCCGGCGGATCGCCTCGCAGTCGCGGACGATCGCGTCGGCGCGGAAGTGCGTGAGGTAGTCGGCCTGTTCGGCGGGGCCGCCGCGCAGCGGGAGCGTCTGGCGGTTGGCGGGCGTGGAGTGGCCGGTGCCGCGCTGGTCGAGGAGCAGGACGCGGTACTCCTTGAGCGCGCGGCCCAGCCAGGCGCCCTTGCCGACGAAGCGGTTCGCGCCGAAGCCGGGGCCGCCCTGGAGGTAGACCAGCCAGGGCAGGTCCTGGTGCGCCTTGTCGGTGGCGACGACCTCACGGGCGTAGAGCTCGATCGTCTCGCCCTTCGGGGCGTCGTGGTCGAGGGGCACGGTGAAGTGGCGGTCGGTGAGGACGACGCCGGGCTGGCGGTAGCTGACGGTCAACAGGGCTCCCGGGACGGATGGTTTTCGGGCCGCGTCCCAGTTCAGCACATGTTCGTCCGCCGACCGACCCCCAGGATCATGAAATCGTACTGAACGGCCGATCAGCGGGCGGCGAGACTGGATCGCCGTACCACGAGCTCCGGCTGCAGGACGACCCTGCGGTGCTCGTGCTTCTTCACCCCGGTCTCCTCCTCCGTCTCCTCCAGCAGCATCTCCGCGGCGAGGGTGCCCATGGTGACGGCGGGCTGCCGTACGGAGGTGAGGGGGACGGCCGCTGCGGCCGCGAACTCGATGTCGTCGTAGCCGACGATCGCGAGGTCGTCGGGGACCTTTATGCCGGCCGCGTACATGGCCTGGAGGACGCCGAGGGCGAGGAGGTCGTTGGCGCAGAAGACGGCGGTGGGGCGGTCGGCGAGGCCGAGCAGGCGGGCGCCTGCGTCGCGTCCCGCGGAGACGTCGAGCCGCTCGGTGGGCAGTTCACGCAGGTGCTCGGGGCCGAGGCCGGCCTCCTGAAGCGCGGTCAGGGCGCCGGTGCGGCGGTCGCGGACCTGGTTGAGGCCGGGCGGGCCGCTGACGTAGGCGATGGAGCGGTGCCCGGCGTCGACGAGGTGGCGCACGGCCAGCGCGCCGCCCGCGACGTCGTCGACGGAGACCGAGCACTCGGTGGTGCCCTCGGCGACCCGGTCGACGAGGACGAAGGGGATGTTGTGCCGCCGGAACGTCTCGATGTTGCGGCCGGTGGCGTCGGCCGGGGTCAGCAGGACGCCGCGTACCCGCTGCTCGGCGAAGAGCGACAAGTACTCGGCCTCCTCGCCGGCGCTCTGTGCGCTGTTGCAGACCATCACGCCGAGTCCGGCGTCGCGCGCGGTGCGTTCGGCGCCGCGCGCCACGTCGACGAAGAAGGGGTTGCCCATGTCGAGGACGAGCAGCCCCATGATCCTGCTGCGGCCCGCGCGCAGCTGGCGCGCGGACTCGCTGCGGACATAGCCCAGCCGGTCTATCGCGGACTGCACGCGCGCCCGGGTCTCGGTCGCGACCGCGTCCGGGCGGTTGATGACGTTCGAGACCGTGCCGACGGAGACTCCGGCGGCGCGGGCGACGTCCTTGATACCCACCGACTGGGTCATCGGGCAGGGACCTCCAGGGAGACGAGGGGCGGCGGGAAGGCACATTACCGTCATGCCGCCCACAACGGCTGTGGTCAGGCAGGCAGGCGGAAGTTGAGGTTGCGCAGCGCCGAGGGCGTCGTACCGCTGGACTTCTCCTGGTACATGATCGACAGGAAGTTGTCCTGGGCTATGCGGGTCTCGTCGATCACGACCTCGCCGAAGGCGTTGAGTCCGGCGGTGACGCCGTCGTACAGCACCGTCCAGTCCGTGTATCCGGAGGCCTTGGAGGCTCCGGCGATCCGGCAGAACGGGAAGATGGCGTACGCGTTGTCGTATTTGTCCAGGATCAGCTTGGTGCGCTGGCTGGAGTTCAGCGGGACCGGGATCTCGGTCTTCTGCCAGGTGCCGGAGGAGTTCTTGCGGACGTGGAAGGCGCGGCCGTTGGCGGTGCGGTCGGCGACGTAGTTCGTGGTGCACTGGCCGAAACGGCCGGGTACGTAGCTGATGATCGCGTGCGGCAGGCCCGCGGAGTCGGTGAACTGGCTCTCCTGGTTCATCAGGGAGTGGTCCGGGTTGAGCGGGTCGATCACCAGTCCGCTGTCGGTGACGGCGACCTTGTCGGAGCCGCCGGTGGTGCCGACGACGGCGCCGGCGTTGTTGCGCCAGGTGCGGCCGCGGTCGTCGGAGTACACGTAGCCGGTGTCGTGGTTGGTGATGCCGCCGCCGTTGCACATCACGGCGCCGTTCTGCTCACGCCAGGTGAAGAACGAGTGCAGCCGGCCGTTGCGGTCGTAGTCGATGCCGTGCAGGTACATGTTGCGGGCGGTGGAGGAGCCGTGCTCGCTGGTGTACGTGCCCGTGGAGCTGCTCCACTCCCCCAGGTTGGTCCACGTCGAACCGTCGTACTCGGCCAGGGCGTTGCGGCCGTTGCCGGAGATGGCGACCCGGTAGCTGAGCTGGAGCTTTCCGTCGGGGGTGGAGACGAACTGCGGGTAGGTGAACTGCGAGGTGAGGGCGAGGCCGTCCAGGGTGGACTGGGGCGCGCCGAAGCGGCTCGTGGTCCAGCTCAGGCCGACCGGGTTGTCCACGAGGCCGGCGACCGACTTGACGTAGGTGAAGCCGTCGCTGTGCGAGTCCATGTTGAGGTGGAGACGCCCGTCGATCTTCGAGATCCCCATCGAGATGACGTTGTGGGAGTCGTTGTAGCGCAGGGTGTGGCCGACCTTGACCGTGGACCAGGTGCTGGAGCCGAGCGCGCGGCGGCCGACGACGGCGTTGCGGTCGGCGGTGTACCAGACGGCGTACTGGTAGCCCTTGTAGCTCAGCAGGCCGTTCTTCTGGAACGAGTTGTTGTTGACCAGGCCGTCGTACGACACGAAGAAGATGGCCTGGGTGTCCAGCGTGGTGGTCCCGGTCAGGGTGACCGAGGGGCCGGGGTCGGCGGCTCGGGCGATGCCCGAGGTGAGGGCGGGGGTCATCACGGCTCCGGCGAGGGCGGCGCCCAGCAGCGTACGTCTCTTCATCTCGGGGGACTCCATTGTCGGCGAGGAGCGGGAGGAACGGGAGGAGTGGTGAGGGGGAAACGCGGGGGGTCAGGCGAGGTGGAACACTTCGGTGAGCGGCTTCATGGCCTCGTCGGGCCGGGCGCCGTCGAGGGCCTCGAAGAACTCGCCCATCTCGGCCTGCCAACGGGCGTTGACGTCGGTGGCCTCCATACCGGCCTTGGCGGCCTCGAAGTCCTCGGTCTCCAGGTAGCCGACGAGCAGGCCGTCGTCGCGCAGGAAGAGCGAGTAGTTGTGCCAGCCGGTGGCCGAGAGAGCGTCCAGCATCTCCGGCCACACGGCGGCGTGACGTTCGCGGTACTCGGCGATCCGGTCCTCGCGGACCTTGAGGAGGAAACAGACGCGCTGCATGAAGTACCGCTCCCTGACTAGAAGTTGAACTGGTCGATGTTCTTGGCGTCGAACACGGTCGGCTTGCCGAGGCTGATCACGCCGTCCTTGCCGATGGTGTACTCGCCCATGGCGCCGGCCTTGAACTTCTCGCCCTCCTTGCCGGTGATCTGCCCGGAGGACAGGGCGACGGCGGTACGGGCGGCCAGCTCGCCCAGCTTCGCCGGGTCCCACAGCTCGAACGCCTCGACGGTGCCGTTCTTGACGTACTTGCGCATGTCGTTGGGGGTGCCGAGGCCGGTCAGCTTGACCTTGCCCTTGTACTTGGAGCCCGACAGGTACTGGGCGGCGGCCTTGATGCCGACGGTGGTCGGGGAGATGATCCCCTTCAGGTTCGGGTACTCCTGGAGCAGGCCCTGGGTCTGCTGGAAGGACTTCTGGGCGTCGTCGTCACCGTAGGCGACCTTGACGAGCTTGATGTCCTTGTACTTGGGGTCCTTCAGCTCCTGCTTCATGAAGTCGATCCAGATGTTCTGGTTCGTCGCCGTCTGCGCGGCGGACAGGATCGCGATCTCGCCCTTGTAGTCGATCTGCTCGGCGAGCAGCTGCACCTCGGTGCGGCCGAGGTCCTCGGCGGAGGCCTGCGAGACGAAGGCGTTGCGGCAGTCGGCGGTGGTGTCGGAGTCGTAGGTGACGACCTTGATGCCGTTCTTCATGGCCTGCTTCAGCGCGGTGCACAGCGCGCCCGGGTCCTGCGCGGAGACGGCCATCGCGTCGACCTGCTGCTGGGTGAGCGTGTTGACGTAGGAGACCTGGCCGGCGGTGTCGGTCGCGCTGGACGGACCGACCTCCTTGTAGCTGGATCCCAGCTCCTTCAGGGCCGCCTCGCCGCCCTTGTCGGCGGAGGTGAAGTACGGGTTGTTGACCTGCTTGGGCAGGAACCCGACGGTCAGCCCCTTCTTCAGCTCGGCGTTCGGGTCGGCCTTGCCACCGGTGGCGGCGGAGGCGCCTTCGTTCTTGACGTCCTCTTTGGTGGTGCCACCGCACGCGGTGACGGCCAGAGCGAGGGAGGTGACGGCGGCGAGGGCCGCGCAGGTACGGCGGATGGATGCCTTGCGCATGTCTTTTTCCTTACGAGGGTGAGAGCGGGGCTGTTGACGAGGTCGTCCGTGGCTGCCCTTGACCTATGTGGTCGGCGTGGGCTCCTTGGACACCGGCGCTGAGGCGGCTCGACGCCCTGCCCTCGCGACGGAGATCTGGCGTGCGACCCGGGGGCCGAGCACGGACAGGACGAGCAGGACGCCGGTGACGACGATCTGCGACTGGGCGGAGACGTCCTGGAGGCTCATCACGTTCTGCAGCGCGCCGAGCAGGAAGACACCGGCGATGGCCCCGCCGAGGGTCCCCTTGCCGCCGTCGAAGTCGATGCCGCCGAGCAACACGGCGGCCACAACGGAGAGTTCGAGCCCGGTGGCGTTGTCGTAGCGGGCGCTGGCGTAGTGCAGGGCCCAGAAGATCCCGGTGAGGGAGGCCATCAGGCCGGTCACCGTGAACAGGATGAGCTTCTGCCGCTTGACGCGGATGCCGGCGAAACGGGCCGCCTCCTCGCTGGCGCCGGTCGCGAAGATCGACCGCCCGAACGGCGTGGCGTGCAGCGCGACCACCGCGATGGCGAGCAGGACCAGGAAGGGCAGGAAGGCGTACGGGATGAAGGTGTCGCCGATGCGTCCGGCCGCGAAGTCCAGGTACTGGGTGGGGAAGTCGGTCACCGCGTCGGAGCCGAGCACGATCTGTGCGATGCCCCGGTAGGCGGCGAGGGTGCCGATGGTGACGGCGAGGGACGGCAGTCCGAGCCTGGTGACCAGCAGACCGTTGATCAGTCCGCACACCACGCCGAGCGCCAGGCAGATCGGGATGATCGTCTCGATCGTCATGCCCTGGTTCCACAGGGCGCCCATCACGGCGCCGGAGAGACCGGCGGTGGAGGCGACCGAGAGATCGATCTCGCCCGAGACGACCAGGAGCGTCATCGGCAGGGCGATCATCGCGATCGGAAGGGTGTTCCCGATCAGGAAGGACAGGTTGAGAGCGTTTCCGAAACCGTCGACCGTTCCGAAGGACAGCAGGAGCACGACGATCAGAAGAGCGCCGACGACCGTGTCCCAGCGGATCGCTCGGCTCAGGGAGAAGTCAGCCATGGCGGGCGTTCCTCTTCTTCAGGGCGTTGGCCACGCGCAGGGCGACGATCCGGTCGACCGCGATGGCGAGGATGAGCAGGATGCCGTTGATGGCGAGGACCCAGACGGAGCTGACGCCGAGGGCGGGCAGCACGCTGTTGATGGAGGTCAGCAGCAGCGCGCCGAGCGCCGCGCCGTAGACGCTGCCGGAGCCGCCGGTGAAGACGACGCCACCGACCACGACCGCGCTGACGACGGTGAGTTCGTAGCCGTTGCCGGTGCCGGAGTCGACGTTGCCGAACCGGGCCAGGTACATGGCGCCCGCGAGTCCGGCGAGGGCGCCGCAGAAGGTGTACGCGGCGAGGATCCGCTTGCGGACCGGGATGCCGGCGAGGCGGGCGGCCTCGGGGTTGGAGCCGAGGGCGTACAGTTCGCGGCCGCTGCCGTAGTGCTTGAGGTAGTACGCGGTGGCCACCAGGACGGCGACGGCGATCAGCGCCAGCCACGGCACCGCGGAGATACCGCCGGAGCCGAAGTCGACGAAGCCGTCCGGGAGGTCGGCCGCGGTGATCTGGCGGGAACCGACCCAGATGGAGTCGATGCCGCGGATGATGTAGAGCGTGCCGAGGGTGACGACGAGCGCCGGCACCTGGCCGAGGCTGACGAGCAGGCCGTTCAGCAGACCGAAGCCGACACCCATGAGGATCGCCAGCACCACGGCGACCACCGGATTGCCGCCGCCCTGGAGATAGGTACCGGCGGCGAAGGCGCTGATGCCGAGGGTGGAGCCGACGGAGAGGTCGACGTTCCTGGTGATCACCACCAGGGACTGGCCCGTGGCGACGAGCACGAGGATCGTCGCGTTCAGCAGCAGGTCCTTGATGCCCTGTTCGGTGAGGAACTGGCTGTTGCCGAGCTGGGTGATGACGATCATCACCACGAAGACGGCCAGGATGGCGAGTTCGCGCATCTTGAAGACGCGGTCGACGAGGCGGGTGCCGCTGGACTTGGGTACGTCGGTGACAGGGGCCTCGTTGGGAGTGGTCACCGTCATGCGGCGGCCCTCCCCGTTGCTGCGGCCATCACGGATTCCTCGGTGGCTTCGGAGCGGGGGATCTCGGCGGTGAGCCGGCCCTCGTGCATCACGAGCACGCGGTCGGCCATGCCGAGGATCTCGGGCAGGTCGGAGGAGATCATCAGGACGGCGACGCCGTCGGCGGCGAGCTCGCTGAGCAGCCGGTGCACCTCGGCCTTGGTGCCGACGTCGATGCCACGGGTGGGCTCGTCGACGATCAGCACCCTCGGGCCGGTGGCGAGCCACTTGGCGAGGACGACCTTCTGCTGGTTGCCGCCGGACAGGGTGTTGACGGTGTCGGCGATCCGCGCGTACTTGACCTGGAGCTTGACGGCCCAGTCGAGGGAGCGGCTGCGTTCGGCGCCGCGGTCCATCAGGCCGGCCTTGACGGTCGTACGGAGGCCGGTGAGGCCGATGTTGCGCTCGATGGACATGTCCATCACCAGACCCTGGGCGCGCCGGTCCTCGGGGACCAGGGCGAGGCCGGAGGCCATGGCGGTGGACGGGGCGCCGTTGGTGAGCCTGCGCCCGTCGACCTCGACCTCTCCGGCGTCCCAGCGGTCGATGCCGAACACGGCCCGGGCGACCTCGGTGCGGCCGGCGCCGACCAGTCCGGCGAGGCCGACGATCTCACCGCGCCGTACGTCGAAGGAGACGTCGGTGAAGACGCCCTCGCGGGTGAGCCGGCGCACGCTCAGGGCGACCTGGCCCGGCTTCACGTCCTGCTTGGGGTACAGCTCTTCGAGGTCGCGGCCGACCATCCGGCGTACGAGGTCGTCCTCGGTCATGCCGGCCAGCGGCTCGCTGGCGATCCAGGCGCCGTCCCGCAGCGTGGTGACCCGCTTGCAGATCTGGAAGATCTCCTCCAGCCGGTGCGAGATGAACAGCACGGCGGCGCCCTGCTCGCGCAGGGTACGGACGACTCCGAAGAGGCGGGCGACCTCGCTGCCGGTGAGGGCGGCGGTCGGCTCGTCCATGATCAGGACGCGGGCGTCGAAGGAGAGCGCCTTGGCGATCTCGACGATCTGCTGGTCGGCGATGGACAGGCCGCGCGCGGGGCGGTCGGGGTCGAGTTCGACGCCGAGGCGCTGCATCAGGGCCAGGGTCGCCGCGTGGGTGGCCTTGTGGTCGATCCGGCCGAGCGCGCGCCGTGGCCGGCGGCTCATGAAGATGTTCTCGGCGATCGAGAGGTCGGGGAAGAGGGTCGGCTCCTGGTAGATGACGGCGATGCCGGCGTCGCGGGCGTCACCGGGGCCGTGGAAGACGACCGGCTCACCGTCGAGCAGCACCTGGCCGGCGTCCGGCCTGTGCACTCCGGCGAGGGTCTTGATGAGGGTCGACTTGCCCGCGCCGTTCTCGCCGGCGAGGGCGTGCACCTCCCCGGGGAACAGCTCCAGGGAGACGTCCCGCAGGGCGCGGACCGCACCGAAGGACTTCGAAATGCCCTTGAGCGCAAGAACCGGGGCCGGACCCGTGGTGGACGGGTGGGTCATTGGGGGCTCCTCGACGACGCCGGCGGGACGGCCCTCTCGGCGTCGTGAAAGGTTTCAACTTGGTTGCCGGGACGTTAGGCACGGACGACATGTCACGTCAATGGGTTCGTGTCGAAAAAATTTCGATGAACGAAGGTCACGGGCGAGTCACGGGAAAAGGCCTGGGTCGCAGGGGTTGACACTCCTGCGGGCGGCTCATACGTTCCCGTCTTGAATCGTTTCACAGCGAAGCGGTCCGGACACCTACCGTCCGACTGCCTTCCGACCTACCTTTCGGACTTCCGTCCCGACGTCACAGGAGCCCTCAGTGACCGAGCTCGCCGCGGTGAAGGCCGCACTCAAGACCCAGGCAGTCGAAACGCCGTCGTGGGCGTACGGGAACTCGGGGACGCGCTTCAAGGTGTTCGCCCAGCAGGGCGTGCCCCGCACGCCGCGGGAGAAGCTGGAGGACGCGGCCCAGGTGCACGCGTTCACCGGCGTGGCGCCGACCGTCGCCCTGCACATCCCGTGGGACAAGGTCGACGACTACGCGGCGCTGGCCAAGTTCGCCGAAGAGCGCGGCGTGAAGCTGGGCGCGATCAACTCCAACACGTTCCAGGACGACGACTACAAGCTGGGCAGCATCTGCCACCCGGACGCGGCGGTGCGGCGCAAGGCCGTGGACCACCTGCTGGAGTGCGTCGACATCATGGATGCGACGGGCTCGCGCGATCTGAAGCTGTGGTTCGCCGACGGCACGAACTATCCCGGCCAGGACGACCTGCGGGCGCGGCAGGACCGGCTCGCCGAAGGGCTGGCCGAGGTGTACGGGCGGCTCGGGGACGGGCAGCGGATGCTGCTGGAGTACAAGTTCTTCGAGCCGGCCTTCTACTCGACGGACGTCCCGGACTGGGGGACGGCGTATGCGCACTGTCTGAAGCTCGGCGAGAAGGCGCAGGTCGTGGTCGACACCGGGCACCATGCGCCGGGGACCAACATCGAGTTCATCGTCGCCACGCTGCTGCGGGAGGGGAAGCTCGGCGGGTTCGACTTCAACTCGCGGTTCTACGCGGACGACGACCTGATGGTGGGGGCGGCTGATCCGTTCCAGCTGTTCCGGATCATGTACGAGGTCGTGCGTGGGGCTGGGTTCTCGCCCGAGGTCGCGTTCATGCTCGACCAGTGCCACAACATCGAGGCGAAGATTCCGGCGATCATCCGGTCGGTGATGAATGTGCAGGAGGCCACGGCGAAGGCGCTGCTCGTCGACCGGGAGGCGTTGGCTGTGGCTCAGGCCTCGGGGGATGTGCTGGAGGCCAATGCCGTGCTGATGGACGCGTACAACACGGATGTGCGGCCGCTGCTTGCCGAGGTTCGGGGTGAGATGGGGCTGGATGCGGATCCCATGGGTGCGTACCGGCGGTCCGGGTGGGCCGAGAAGATCGTGGCTGAGCGGGTTGGTGGGGAGCAGGCCGGGTGGGGGGCGTGAGCGTCTGCCGGGTTCTGTTGTCTGCGGACTGCGGGCCGGTCGTGGCTGGTCGCGCCCGCGCGGCGGTAGCCGCAAATTCAACACAGCCCCGCGCCCCTGGGGGATCGGCGCTTCGCGCCTGATCCCCCCTGCGCCCCGATGGCGCTCATCAGAAACGTACTGACTGCTAAGGACTGAGAACACATGGCACCCCATCCCGAAGCCGCCGCCCTTCTCGCCCGATCCCATCGGCTCGGCTCCGATCCCCGTAACACCAACTACGCCGGCGGGAACGCGTCGGCCAAGGGCACTGACACCGATCCCGTCACCGGGGGTGACGTCGAGTTGATGTGGGTGAAGGGGTCCGGGGGTGATCTGGGGACGCTCACCGAGGCGGGGCTGGCCGTGTTGCGGCTGGACCGGATGCGGGCGCTCGTCGATGTCTACCCGGGGGTCGAGCGTGAGGACGAGATGGTCGCCGCGTTCGACTACTGCCTGCACGGCAAGGGTGGGGCGGCGCCGTCCATCGACACCGCCATGCACGGGCTGGTCGAGGCGGCGCATGTCGATCATCTGCATCCCGACTCCGGGATCGCGCTCGCCTGTGCCGCCGACGGGGAGAAGCTGACCGCCGAGTGTTTCGGGGACAGCGTGGTGTGGGTGCCGTGGCGGCGGCCCGGGTTCCAGCTCGGGCTGGACATCGCGGCCGTGAAGGCGGCCAATCCGCAGGCCATCGGGTGCATCCTCGGCGGCCACGGCATCACCGCCTGGGGAGACACCTCCGAGGAGTGCGAGCGCAACTCGCTCCACATCATCCGCACCGCCGAGGCGTTTCTCGCCGAGCGCGGGAAGCCGGAGCCCTTCGGGCCGGCCATCGAGGGGTACGCGGCTCTCGGCGCCGTCGAGCGGCGGGAGCGGGCCGCGGCGCTGGCGCCGGTCATCCGTGCCATCGCCTCCCAGGACCGGCCGCAGGTCGGACACTTCAACGACTCCGACGTCGTCCTCGACTTCCTCGCGAGCGCCGAGCACCCGCGGCTCGCGGCCCTGGGCACCTCCTGCCCCGACCACTTCCTGCGGACCAAGGTGCGCCCGCTGGTGCTGGATCTGCCGCCGACCGCTCCACTGGAGGAGGTCGTCGCCCGGCTGGAGGAGCTGCACGCCGAATACCGCGAGGAGTACGCCGCCTACTACCAGCGGCACGCCCTGCCCGACTCCCCCGCCATGCGGGGCGCCGACCCGGCGATCGTGCTGGTTCCGGGCGTCGGCATGTTCAGCTTCGGCAAGGACAAGCAGACCGCGCGGGTCGCGGGTGAGTTCTATGTCAACGCCATCAATGTGATGCGCGGGGCGGAGGCCGTCTCCACGTACGCGCCCATCGAGGAGTCCGAGAAGTTCCGGATCGAGTACTGGGCGCTGGAGGAGGCCAAGCTTCAGCGGATGCCGAAGCCGAAGCCGCTCGCGACGCGGGTCGCGCTGGTCACCGGGGCCGGCAGCGGGATCGGGAAGGCCATCGCGCACCGGCTGGTCGCCGAGGGCGCGTGTGTGGTCGTCGCCGATCTCAACGCCGACAACGCCCAGGCCGTCGCCGAGGAGCTGGGCGGACCGGACAAGGCCGTCTCGGTGGCCGTGGACGTCACGTCCGAGGAGCAGATCGCCGACGCGTTCAAGGCGGCCGTGCTCGCCTTCGGTGGCGTGGACCTGGTGGTCAACAACGCCGGTATCTCCATCTCCAAGCCGCTGCTGGAGACCTCGGCCAAGGACTGGGACCTGCAGCACGACATCATGGCGCGCGGTTCGTTCCTCGTGTCGCGGGAAGCGGCGCGCGTGATGATCGCTCAGAAGCTGGGCGGCGACATCGTCTACATCGCCTCCAAGAACGCCGTGTTCGCCGGCCCCAACAACATCGCCTACTCGGCCACCAAGGCCGACCAGGCCCACCAGGTGCGACTGCTCGCCGCCGAGCTCGGTGAGCACGGCATCCGTGTCAACGGGATCAACCCCGACGGTGTCGTGCGCGGCTCGGGCATCTTCGCCGGTGGCTGGGGCGCCAAGCGGGCCGCCGTGTACGGGGTCGAGGAGGAGAAGCTGGGTGAGTTCTACGCCCAGCGCACCCTCCTCAAGCGCGAGGTGCTCCCGGACCATGTCGCGAACGCCGTGTTCGCCCTGACCGGCGGGGACCTGACGCACACCACCGGGCTGCACATCCCGGTCGACGCCGGCGTCGCGGCCGCCTTCCTGCGATGAGCACGAGTGTGAAGTCGTACGCCGCGGTCGACCTGGGCGCCTCCAGCGGGCGGGTCATGGTCGGCCGCGTCGGCCCGGACTCGCTGGAGCTGACCGAGGCCCACCGCTTCCCGAACCGTCCGGTGCGCGTACCGGAGGGGCTGCGCTGGGACGTGCTCGGGCTGTACGCGGGAGTGCTGGACGGGCTGCGGGCGGCCGGGCAGGTCGACTCCGTCGGCATCGACAGCTGGGCCGTGGACTACGGGCTGCTGGACGGGGACGGGGCGCTGCTCGGCAACCCCGTGCACTACCGCGACTCCCGCACGGAGGGGGTCGCGGAGAAGGTGTGGGCGACCGTCCCGGCGGCGGAGCTGTACGCCGCGACCGGGTTGCAGTACGCGCCCTTCAATACGCTGTACCAGCTGGCGGCAGCCCGAGGCTCCGCTCAACTCTCGTATGCCAAGCGGCTGTTGCTCATCCCGGACCTGCTGACGTACTGGCTCACCGGTGAGCAGGGCACCGAGCTCACCAACGCCTCCACCACGCAGCTGGTCGATCCGCGGACGCGGGACTGGTCGTACGACATCGCCTCGCGGCTGGGTGTCGACCTGGACCTGTTCGCTCCGCTGCGGCAGCCCGGCGACTTCGCGGGGGTGCTGCGCGGTGAGGTGCTGGAGGAGACCGGGCTGAGCGGACCGGTGCCGGTGACGGCGGTCGGGTCGCACGACACCGCGTCCGCGGTGGCCGCCGTCCCGGCCGACGGGGAGCGGTTCGCGTACATCTGCACCGGCACCTGGTCGCTGGCGGGCCTCGAGCTGAACGCCCCCGTGCTGACCGAGGAGAGCCGGGCCGCCAACTTCACCAATGAGCTGGGGCTCGACGGCACGGTCCGGTACCTGCGGAACATCATGGGGCTGTGGCTGCTCCAGGAGTGCGTACGGGCCTGGGGCGAGCCCGATCTGGGCGAGTTGCTGCTCGACGCGTCCAAGGTGCCGGCGCTGCGGTCGGTCGTGGACGCGGGGGACGCGGCGTTCCTGGCGCCGGGGCGGATGCCGGAGCGGATCGCCGAGGCGTGCCGTGCCTCGGGGCAGCCAGTGCCCGTCTCGCCTGCCGAGATCACGCGCTGCATCCTGGACTCGCTCGCCCTCGCCCATCGCAGGGCGATTGCCGACGCCCAGCGGCTGGCGGACCATCCCGTCGACGTCGTGCACGTCGTCGGGGGCGGTACCCGCAACGCCCTGCTGTGCCAGCTGACCGCCGACGCCTGCGGGCTGCCGGTGGTGGCCGGCCCGACCGAGGCGGCCGCGCTCGGGAACGTCCTGGTCCAGGCGCGGACCCACGGGCTGGTCGGCGATCTCGCCGACGGGCGGCGTCTGCTCACCCGTACGCAGCCGCTGACCCGGTACGAGCCGCGGGGGGACGCGGCGCGCTGGAGCGAGGCGGAGGCCCGGCTCGCCCGAGGGTGAACCTCACCCAAGGGTGAAACTCACTCGACGGTGAGCGGGGTCTCCCCCGGGCCGCGTGTCCGCATTACCCTGCACTCATCCGATGATCGATCACAAGGAGCCGCGATGCGTGTCGCCCTGTTCCTGACCTGTGTCAACGACACGCTCTATCCGGACACCGGGCGCGCCGTGGTGAAACTGCTGACCAGGCTGGGCGTCGACGTCGACTTCCCGATGTCCCAGACCTGCTGCGGGCAGGCCCACTACAACACTGGCTACCGCCATGAGGCCGAGCCGCTCGCCCGGCATTTCTCCGATGTCTTCGGGGAGTACGAGGCGATCGTCACCCCGTCCGGGTCGTGCGGGGCGATGGTGCGCGAGCTGTATCCACGGATGGGCGAGCGGGCCCGTGCCGAGGGCCGCGGGGACACCCTCGCTGCGACCCTGGCACCGGTGGTGCCGAAGACGTACGAGCTGACGGAGTTCCTGGTGGACGTGCTGGGGGTGACGGACGTGGGCGCCTACTACCCGCACAAGGTGACGTACCACCCGACCTGTCACGGTCTGCGCGGGCTGGGCCTCGCCGACCGGCCCCGACGGCTCCTCCAGGCCGTCAAGGGGCTGGAGTTGGTGGAGCTGCCGGGTGCCGAGGAGTGCTGCGGGTTCGGCGGCACCTTCGCGCTGAAGAACTCCGATGTCTCGGCGGCGATGGGCGCGGACAAGGTGCGCAACGCCGAGGCGACGGGCGCCGACGTGCTGTGCGCGGCGGACAACTCCTGCCTGATGCACATCGGCGGGACCATGGCACGGCTGCGCACGGGCATGCGGCCGGTGCACATCGCGGAGATCCTGGCGAGCACGGAGGAGGAGCCGGCGGCATGAGTGGAACGTTCGTCGGGATGCCGGCGTTTCCGAAGGCCGCGCACGAGGCCGTGCACGACACGACCCTGCGCGGCAATCTGCGGCACGCCACGCACACGATCCGTGGCAAGCGGGCCAAGGCCGTCGCGGAGATGTCCGACTGGGCCGAACTGCGGGAGGCCGGGAAGCGGATCAAGGACCATACGCTGCGTCATCTCGACCGGTATCTGCTGCAGTTGGAGGAGTCGGTCACGGCGGCGGGCGGCACGGTCCACTGGGCCGCGGACGCCGACGAGGCGAACGAGATCGTCGCCCATCTCGTCAAGATGACCGGTGAGTCGGAGGTCGTCAAGGTCAAGTCGATGGCCACACAGGAGATCGGGCTCAACGAGGCCCTGGAGGCGGAGGGCATCCGCGCCTACGAGACCGATCTCGCCGAGCTGATCGTGCAGTTGGGCAAGGACCGCCCCTCGCACATCCTGGTCCCGGCGATCCACCGCAACCGGGGCGAGATCCGCGACATCTTCAGCAAGGAAATGAGTGAGTGGGGCCGTCCGGCTCCCGAAGGCCTCACGGACACGCCCGCCGAACTCGCGGAGGCGGCCCGCCTCCACCTGCGCGAGAAGTTCCTGCGGGCCAAGGTCGGCATCTCCGGCGCCAACTTCATGGTCGCCGAGACCGGCACGCTGGTCGTCGTCGAGTCCGAGGGCAACGGGCGGATGTGTCTGACCCTGCCCGAGACGCTGATCTCCGTCGTCGGCATCGAGAAGATCGTGCCGACCTGGCAGGACCTGGAGGTGTTCCTCCAGACCCTCCCCCGCTCCTCCACCGCCGAGCGCATGAACCCGTACACCTCGACCTGGACCGGTACCACGGACGAGGACGGTCCGCGAAGCTTCCACCTGGTCCTGCTCGACAACGGCCGCACCGACACCCTCGCCGACGAGGTCGGCCGCCAGGCCCTGCGCTGCATCCGCTGCTCGGCCTGCCTCAACGTCTGCCCGGTGTACGAGCGGGCCGGCGGGCACGCCTACGGCTCGGTCTACCCGGGCCCGATCGGCGCCATCCTCAGTCCTCAACTCCGGGGCGTGTCGAGCGAGATCGACGCCTCGCTGCCGTACGCGTCGTCGCTGTGCGGCGCCTGCTACGAGGTGTGCCCGGTCGCCATCGACATCCCCGAGGTGCTGGTGCATCTGCGGGAGCGGGTCGTCGAGGGCGGCCAGGTGACCACGAACGGCAACAAGGTCGTGCTGAAGCCGGCGAAGGGGCATGCCGCCGAGCGGGCCGCGATGCGTGCGGCGCGCTGGGCGTTCAGCCACCCGGGCGCCCTGCGCACCGGGCAGCGGCTCGCCTCGCGCACCCGCCGTCTGCATCCGCGCACGCTGCCCGGTCCGGGCAAGGCGTGGAGCGGCACCCGGGATCTGCCGCCGGTGCCAGCGGAGCCGTTCCGGGACTGGTGGCAGCGGACGCAGGGCGGAAAGGGCGGTGCCAAGTGAGCAGCAGGGAACGGATCCTGGGCCGGGTGCGGCGGGCGCTGGCCGACGTTCCGGCGACGGAACGCGACGGGACGGCGTACGAGCGGGCGGTGCCGCGGGGCTATCTGCGTGAGCACGGGGAGCGGAGCGTCGCGGAGACGGTCGAGTTGCTGGCGGAGAACCTGGCGGACTACCGGGCGATCGTGCACCGCTGTACCCCCGCCGACCTCGCGGCGACGATCGCCGGGATGCTGGCGGCGCGGGGCGCGAAGACGGTGCTGGTGCCGCCGGGGCTGGAGTCCGAATGGCTCGCGGCGGCCGACGCCGAGCGGATCGCGGACCGGGCGGAGAGCACCCCGGACGAACTGGACCGGGTCGACAGCGTGGTCACGGCATGTGCGGTGGCCGTCGCCGAGACCGGCACCATCGTCCTGGACGGCTCCCCCGACCAGGGCCGCCGTCGCATCACACTCGTCCCCGACCACCACATCTGTGTCGTACGGGTCCCCGAGCAGGTCGTGTCATCGGTCCCGCAGGCCCTCGAACGCCTCGATCCCGCACGCCCGTTGACGTGGATCTCCGGCCCGTCGGCGACCAGCGACATCGAGCTGGACCGTGTCGAGGGGGTGCACGGCCCGCGCACGCTGGAGGTCGTCCTGGTCGGCGACTGAGTGCGCCGGGAGCGCGTCGGCTCAGAGGTCGCGTCGCTCCAACGGCCGTACGGCGGGGCCCTGGACGACTCGGCCGTCGGGGTCGAAGCGGGAGCCGTGGCACGGGCATTCCCAGGTCCGCTCCGCGCGGTTGAACGCGACCAGGCAGCCCAGGTGCGTGCACTTCGCGGAGACGGCGTGCACGGTGCCGCCCTCGTCGCGGTGGACGGCGCAGCGCTTGCCGGCCACGTGGACGATGGCACCGTCGCCGGGGGCGATGTCGTCCACCGAGCCGGCCGAGGGGCCCGGCAGATGCTGGAGCCGGTCGCCGACGAAGTGACGTGCCACGTCGGCCTGGTGCTTGACGAAGTCCTTGCCCTCGCGGACGACGGACATCACCCGGCACGGGTCGTACAGCCCGCTCCACGGGTTCTCGCGGCCGGTGATCAGATCGCAGAGCAGCCGGCCCGCCATGATGCCGCTGCTCAGGCCCCAGCCGCCGAAGCCGGTGGCCACGTGGCAGTGCCTGCTCGCGGGGTGCAGGGGGCCGACGAGCGGGACGGAGTCGGTGGAGTCGTTGTCCTGGGTGGCCCAGCGGTGGGTGAAGGTGAGCTCGCCGAAGCGGTCCGTCGCCCAGCCGGACAGGTCCTTGAAACGTGCCTCGACATCGCCGCCGGTGCCCGGCGTGAAGTGCTCGCCGGTGACGATGAGCAGGCGTTTTCCGTCCGCGTAGGGCGCCGTGCGCACCGAGCGGGTGTTCTGCTCGGGGGTGATGTACATGCCCCGCGGTGCGGTGGCCGCGTCGACGGGGGCGGCGACCACCAGTTCCCGGCGCGTCGAGAGACGGGTGAACAGCAGCGCCCGGTCGAAGATCGGGTAGTGGGTGGCGACCACGACGGTCTCGGCCCGCACCTTCACGCCGTCCTCGGTCGTCAGCACACAGGGGTCGCCCTCGGAGAGGCCGACCACGCGTGTGTGCTCGTGCACCTGGCCGCCGAGGCGTTTCAGGTCGGCGACCAACGCCAGCAGGTACTTGCGGGGATGGAACTGCGCCTGCCCCTCGACCCGCACCGCGCCCGCCACCGGATACGGCAGGTCGGTGTCGGTCACGTACTCGGCGGCCAGGCCCGCCTCCCGGGCGGCGTCGGCCTCCGCCCGCAGTTCGTCGCTGCGGTCGCCGTCCTCGGCGTAGGTGTAGGCCGCCGCCTCCTCCCAGTCGCAGTCGATGCCGAGCTCGTCCACGACCTCGGCGACATGCCGGATCGCGTCGGTCTGGGAGGCCGCGTACAGGTGGGCGCCCTCCTTGCCGCGGGTGCGCCGGAGCCGGTCGTAGATCAGGGTGTGCTGGGCGGTGAGCTTCGCGGTGGTGTGCCCGGTGACACCGGCGGCGACCCGGTCCGCCTCCAGCAGGGCGACGCCGTGCCCCCGCCGGGCCAGCTCCCAGGCGGTCGCGATCCCGGCGACGCCCGCGCCCACGACGGCGACGTCGACCGTGAGATCGCCGCGCGGCGGGGGTGCGAGGTCGCCGGGTGGTGCCGTCTCGATCCAGTACGACGGGTGGGTGCGGGTCGGCTCGTCCATGGCGGCCGAGTTCCCCGCACCGGCTCCGTCACACGAGGGACCGCAGGTCAGGCCGGAGCGCAGATCGAGCGCAGATCACCTGGCGGCGGCCAGGCGGACCGGACGTCAGACGGTGGCTCGCGGTGCGGCCAGAGGGTGTTGGCAAGTACACCCGGAATTACGGGTCCTGCGCCCCATGTGGTCGAGGCGTCCGCTCCGTAGCTTCTTCGCCAGGGCACAGGGAGTGCCGGACGGGGAGTGATGAGGATGTTGCGCGCAGGCTCGCGACGGACGCACGGAACGCGACCGACACACGAGAGGGGACCGGCGGCCGAGGCGCTCCGGCTGGTCAAGGTCAGCAAGACGTACGGGACGGGCGACGGTGCCGTGACCGCTCTGGACGGGGTGACCTTCGGGCTGGGACGGGGCACGTTCACCGCGGTGATGGGGCCTTCGGGCTCCGGGAAGACCACGCTGTTGCACTGCGCGGCCGGTCTGGACCGGCCCGACAGCGGGATCGTGTGCGTGGACGGCACCGAGCTGACCGGGGGCGGCGAGGCCGAGCTGACGAGGTTCCGGCGTGGTCGGATCGGGTTCGTGTTCCAGCAGTACAACCTGTTGGAGACGCTCACCGTCGCGCAGAACACGGTGCTGCCGCTCAAGCTCGCCGGGCAGCGCGTCGACCGCGGGCGCGCCAAGGAAGTGCTGGCCTCGGTCGGCCTCGGCGACCGGCTCGGGCACCGCCCCGGCCAGCTGTCCGGCGGTCAGCGGCAGCGCGTGGCCATCGCCCGCGCGCTCGTGACCGAACCCCGGGTGATCTTCGCGGACGAGCCGACGGGCGCCCTGGACACCCGTAGCGCACGAGAGGTGCTGCTGTTGCTCCAGCGGGCGGTGCGGGCGCACGGCCGGACCGTGGTGATGGTGACCCACGACCCCGTCGCCGCCTCCTACGCGGACTCGGTGCTGTTCCTCGCGGACGGCCGGTTGGCGGGCCGGATGGACGCTCCGACGGCGGACGCGGTGGCCGAACGCCTCGCGCACCTGGGCGACACCGTCACGACGGGGGTGTGAGCGATGTTCCTGCTGGCCATGCGGTCGATCCGGCACCGTCCCGGACGGTTCCTCGCGACGCTGCTGTCCGCGTTCCTGGGCGCGGCGATCATCATGACGTTCAACTCGATGCACGACACGGCGGCACAGGACGGCGTGGACTCGACCAGCGCGGAGACGCTGTCCACCGCGGCGGGCGTCGTCGGCGGCTACGGCACCCTGCTGGTCTTCTTCGCCGTCGCCTCCGCCCTGACGGTCAACGTCCGTCAGCGGGCCGCCGAGTTGGAGCTGCTGCGCTGCTCGGGGGCGACTGAGGCGCAGCTCAAGCGGATGGTGGTCGGCGAGGCCGTGGCCGTGGCCCTGGTGGGCACGGCGCTGGCGATCGGGCCGGCGATGCTGGGCGGCCGGGCGCTGCTGGAGGTGTTCCAGGACAGCGGGCAGGTCGCCGAGTCCGTCGACCCCGTCTTCGGGCCGATCGCGTTCATGACGGGCATCGACATCACGCTGCTCGCGTCGGCGGGCGCCGCCTTCCTCGCCGTACGGCGGGCGACGCGCGGGCAGGAGCGGCGGGGCGGGGCGCGGAAGTTCCTCGCGTACGCCGCGCTGCTCACCGGGGCCGTGTCGGCCTTGGCCACCTTCGTGTTCTCGGCGACGGACGCGGCCCTGATGGCACCGCCCGCCTATGGGGCGATCCTGCTGTCGGTGGGCTTCGCGCTGATGGCACCGCGGCTGCTGGAGGCCGTGCTGGACCGGCTGCCGCTGAGCGGGGCGATCGGCTGGCTGGCCGTACGGAATCTGCGGGAGCGGGCCGGTCAGCTGGCCGGGATCCTGATGTCGCTGATCCTGTTCACGGCGGTCGCCACGGCGACGCTCACGATGCAGGCGGTGGAGAGCGACGCCGTGGCGGCCTCGGGGCTGACGAAGTCGATCGACGCCAAGAACCTGGAGACGCTCAACTTCACGGTCGTCGGCATCATCGTGGTCTTCGTCTGCGTGATGCTGGTCAACTCGCTGTACGCGGCGACCAGTTACCGGGTCCGGGAGTTCGGCCAGCAGCGCCTGGCGGGCGCGACCCCGGGTCAGGTGCTGGGGACGGTCGGCATGGAGACCCTGGTCCTGACCGTCACCGGAGTGGTCTTCGGCATGGCGGCCGCCCTGGCCGGGATCGTCCCGTTCACGATGGTCCGTACGGACGGGGTCCTGCCGGGCGAGGTCTACGGTATCGGGGTCGCGGTGACCGCGGTCGCGGCGGCGGTGACCCTGGGGACGAGCCTGGCCACGGCGCGGCGGATGCTGCGGACGCCGGCGGTGGGGGCGGTCGCGGTGGCGAGCTGAGGCGCGGGGCCACCGCGCCACGGACCGCGAGGAAACCGATCGGTACACCACCTTCCGGTGCACGGAAGCTCCGTGACATCATCGGTGAACAAGCGCTTAGATAGTCTTGTCTGAAAGCGCCGACCGTAGCCACCGAGCTGGAGGCCCCGTTGTTCACTTCCGTCGACGACGTCTCCGCGCGTCTGGCCGAGACCGGCTATCTCGCCTCACCCGCCGTCGCCACGACCGTCTTCCTCGCCGACCGCCTCGGCAAGCCCCTGCTGGTGGAGGGGCCGGCCGGGGTCGGCAAGACGGAGCTCGCCAAGGCCGTGGCCGAGGTCGCCGGGGCGCGGCTCGTGCGCCTGCAGTGCTACGAGGGGGTCGACGAGTCCCGGGCGCTGTACGAGTGGAACCACGCCAAGCAGCTGCTGCGGATCAGCGCGGGCCGCGACGAGACGTGGGACGAGACGCGCACGGACATCTTCAGCGAGGAGTTCCTGCTGACGCGTCCGCTACTGACGGCGATCCGGGGCGACGAGGCCAAGGTGCTGCTGATCGACGAGACCGACAAGGCGGACGTCGAGGTGGAGGGCCTGCTCCTGGAGGTGCTCAGCGACTTCCAGGTCACCGTCCCGGAACTGGGCACGATCACCGCGACGCGGCGCCCGTTCGTCGTCCTCACCTCCAACGCGAGCCGGGAACTGTCCGAGGCGCTGCGCCGCCGCTGTCTGTTCCTGCACATCGGCTTCCCGGACGAGGAGCTGGAGCGGCGGATCGTACGGCTGAAGGTGCCGGGCCTCGACGAGGCGCTGGCCCGCTCGGTCGTCCGCGTCGTGGGCGCGCTGCGGGCCATGGACCTGCGCAAGGTCCCGTCGGTCGCCGAGACCATCGACTGGGCGCGCACGCTGCTCGCGCTCGGCGCCGACACGCTGGACGAGACCGTCGTACGGGACACGCTCGGCGTTCTCCTCAAGCATCAGGACGACGTCCTCAAGGCCTCCGCCAAGCTCGATCTGGAGGCCCTGTGACGACGCCCGCGGGGGCGGGGGTCGCGGAGCGGTTGACGTCGTTCGTCGCGGCGCTGCGCGCGCACGGCGTCCGGATCGGCACCGGCGAGACGGTGGACGCGGCCCAGGCGGTCGAGGCGCTCGGCCTCGCGGACCGGGAGCTGCTGCGCGAAGGGCTGGCGGCGACGCTGTTGCACGGTCCTGGTCAACGGACGGTGTTCGACCCGGTCTTCGACCTGTATTTCCCGCGCGGCGTGGGCGGACCGGAGCAGCGGGGCGCGGGCCGGGAGGAGCTGCGCCACCGGCTCGCGGACGCCCTGAGCGCCGACGACCGGGCGATGATGGCGCGGCTGGCGGTCGAGGCCGTCGACGGTTTCGGGGGGTACGGGTCCTCGCCGGAGTCGGACGGCTGGTCGTCGTACCAGACGCTCGAACGGCTGCGTCCGCAGACCCTGTTCGCCCGTGTCCGCGACAACGTCCGGGGGCAGGGCGGCAGTTCGGGGTTCACCGACCGGCTGCTGGAGGACGAGATCCGGGGGCGTATCGAGGCGTTCCGGGCGCTGGTGGCCGCGGAGGCGCGGCGGCGGGTGGCCGAGCGGCGGGGCCGGGACGAGATCGCCCGGCGCGCGGTGACCCCGACCGCCGACCGGCTGGACTTCCTGTTCGCCGGGAAGGCCCAACTGGCCGAGCTGCGCAGGACGGTTCAGCCGCTCGCCCGCAAGCTGGCGACCCGGCTCGCGGCCCGTCGCCGCCGTGCCTCCCGCGGGTCGATCGATCTACGGCGGACCCTGCGCGGGTCGCTGTCGACGGGCGGGGTGCCGATGAAACCGGTGCTGCGCCGACGCCGTCCCGTCCGCCCCGAACTGGTGCTGCTGTGCGATGTGTCGGGCTCGGTGTCCGGGTTCTCGGACTTCACGATGCTGCTGGTGCAGGCGCTGCACGACCAGTTCAGCAAGGTGCGGGTGTTCGCCTTCGTCAACCGCATCGACGAGGTGACCGGGCTGCTCGAACACGGCACCGCCGATCCGGAGGGCCTCGGCGCCCGGATCGAGGCGGAGTCCACGCTGACGGGCTATCACGGCAGCAGCGACTACGGCATGGCGCTGGGCGAGTTCGCCGAGCGCTACGGCGACGCGGTCGGCCCGCGCACGACCGTGTTCGTCCTCGGCGACGCCCGTACCAACATGAGCGACCCGAACCTGCCCGCCCTGCGGCAGATCGCCGAACAGGCCCGCCGGACCTACTGGCTGAACCCGGAGCAGCGCTCCCGTTGGGGCACGGGCGACTCCGCGGCGCCCGACTACGCCGGGCTGGTCGAGATGCACGAGTGCCGCACGGCCCGGCAGCTCAGCGCGCTGGTGGCGCGGCTGTTGCCCGTCTGACTCGGGGGCAGTCATCTCCGGGGCGACGGAGCCCTCAGGGCAAGGCCAGGGCCGGACCCCGGAGAAAATCAGGGTTCGTCCCGGATGGTCGGCACGGGCCGGATTTCCTACGCTCGGCGAGAGCGGAGGGGGATCCCATGAAGGCAGTGGTTCAGGATCGGTACGGCTCGGCGGACGTCCTGGAGTTCCGGGACGTCGATCGGCCGGTGCCGGCGGCCGACGAGGTGCTGGTGCGGGTGCACGCGGCCTCGGTCAACGCCTACGACTGGCATCTCATGCACGGCGACCCGCTGATCGGCCGCGCCATGATGGGGTTCCGCAGGCCCAAGGCGCCCGTGCGGGGCCGGGACTTCGCGGGTCTGGTGGAGGCGGTGGGCTCCGGGGTCACGGGGATCGAGCCCGGTGACGAGGTGTACGGCGAGGCCGACGGCGCGTTCGCGGAGTACGTGTGTGCCAAGGACGGCATGGTGGGCCCGAAGCCTGCCAACCTGACCTTCGAGCAGGCGGCCGCGATACCCCTGGCCGGGAACACCGCGCTGATCGGCCTGCGGGACGTGGCCCGGGTGCGCGGCGGCCAGACGGTCCTGGTCAACGGCGCGTCGGGCGGGGTGGGCACGTTCGCCGTGCAGCTCGCCAAGGCCTACGGCGCGCAGGTGACCGCGGTGTGCAGCACGCGGAACGTGGACCTGGTCCGCTCCCTCGGGGCGGACCAGGTCATTGACTACAAGGCGGCGGACTTCACCCGCGGCGGCCGCCGGTACGACGTCGTGCTGGACCTGGTCGGCAACCACTCACTGGCCGCTTTCCGCCGCGCGCTCACGCCCACCGGCACCCTCGTGCTCTCCGGTGGCGGCGTGTACGAGGGCGGCAGTGTCGTCGGACCGATGGGGCTCTTCTTCAGGAGGCGGCTGGCGGCGCCCTTCGCCCGTCAGCGGCTGCTCGAACTCCCGGCCCGGCAGACCAGGGCGAACCTCGCGGCGCTGCGCGAACTCGCCGAGTCCGGGAAGATCACCCCGGTCGTCGAGCGCACGTATCCCCTGAGCGAGGCGGCCGAGGCGATCCGGTACGTGGAGGTGGAGCACGCGCGCGCGAAGGTCGTCGTCACGGTGTGAGGTGCCGGCGCGGGCCGGCCCGGGCTAGTCGTTCTTCTTCGCGAACTCCCTCGCCGTCTGCCCCTGGAAGTCACAGACCACGACCGGCTCGTCGCCCAGGACCCAGGCGTCGTGTCCGGGCGAGACGACGAAGACGTCGCCGGGGCCGACCTCGCTCTCACCGCCGTCGTCCATGCGGATGCGCATACGGCCTCGGAGTACATAACCGTTGTGGTGCATCTGGCAGGTGTCCGTGCCCGCGATCGGGGCCACGTCCTGAGTCCAGCGCCAGCCGGGCTCGAAGGTTGCCACGGCGAAGTCGAGATCCGACATGTGGACGGCTTCCATGTGGCCGTGGGGGAAATCACGCCGCTCGTCCGGCTTGTCGAGCGTCTTCACTTCCAACATGACGCGCTCCCTTCCGGCCGCGCCTCGGCGCGGCCGGGGGGCCGGTCGCCCCGGCGGCCCTGGACACCGCCGTCGGTGGCCGGTCTCCTCCTACTCAATCGTCCGCCCGTCCACCCGGGGCCGCCAACCGAGGGACACGCGCTGGCGAGAACCGGTCCTCAGTCCCGCTTCCCGCAGAGCTCGGCGAAGCGCTCCGCGTCGATGTTGCCGCCGGAGACGATCACACCGACGCGGCGCGGCAGCGTGCCCGCGCGGCCGGTGAGCAGGGCGGCCAACGGGGTGGCGCCGCTCGGCTCCACGACGATCTTCAGGCGTTCGAAGGCGAACCGCATCGCGTCCCGGATCTCGTCGTCGCTCACGAGCGCGATCTCGTCGACGAGCCTCTGGTTCACGGAGAACGTCAGCTCCCCCGGCGTGTGCAGGGCCTGTCCGTCGGCGATGGTGTGCGGCACCGGGATGCTGACGCGCCGCCCCGCCTCCAGGGACCGCTTGGTGTCGTCCCCGGCCTCCGGTTCGACGCCGATCACCCGGATGCCCGGGTGCAGCCCCTTGGCCACCGTGGCGGTCCCGGCGATGAGCCCGCCACCGCCGACCGGCGCCAGCACCGCCCCCAACTCCCCCGTCTCTTCGAGGAGTTCCAGGGCGGCCGTGCCCTGCCCGGCCATGATGTGCGGGTGCTCGTAGGGCGGGATGACGGTGAGGCCGCGCTCGGCGGCCAGGGCCTCGGCGATGGCGACACGGTCGCCGGTGTAGCGGTCGTAGGTGACGATCTCGGCGCCGTAGCCGTAGGTGGCCGCCCGCTTCGACGGCGGGGCGTCCTCCGGCATGACGATCACCGCGGTGGTGCCGAGTTCGCGGGCGGCCAGGGCGACCGCCTGGGCGTGGTTCCCGGACGAGTAGGCGGCGATACCGCGGGCGAGCTGCTCCGGGGTGAGACGGGAGGCCGCGTTGTAGGCGCCGCGGAACTTGAAGGCGCCCACGCGCTGGAAGTTCTCGCACTTGAGGTGGACCTCGGCGCCGACGAGGGCGTCGAGCGTGCGTGAGCGCAGCACCGGGGTGCGGTGGGCGACGCCCTTGAGCCGTGCGGCGGCGTCGCGGACGTCGTCGAGGGTGACCGGTGGGGTGGTGGTCGTCACGCGTGTCCTCCAGGGGGTGTCGTGTCGGTCGCGGCCTCGCTCGCCGCCGTCCCGTCCGCCGCCAACCTGTTCGTCGCCGTGCCGGTCTCGGCGCGTGCCTGGGACAGATAGCTGTAGGCGGACGCGCGGGAGATGCCGAGCCGTGCCGCGACCTGCTCGATCGCGCGGCGCACGGCGAACACGCCCCGCTGGTCCAGGCCGCGGAACAGCTCCAGGCGCTGGGCGCGGTCGAGCGCCGCCCAGCTCCCGTTCTGCCGGAGCTGGTGGGCGTCGAGGATGGCGTCGACGACGGAGTCGATGTCGTTGCCGAAGGTGGTGACCGGCACGTTGGCGCTGCCGCTGGTTCCGGGAGGGCCGACGCCGGCGAGGGCGGCGAGCAGGGTGTGAGCGTCGTTGAGGGCGGTGACGTCCAGGTTCACGCAGAGGGCGCCGAACACGGTGCCCGTGGAGTCCCTCAGCACCATGGTGGACGCCTTGACCAGTCGGCCGTCGCGGGTTCTGGTGACGTAGTTCAGCTCGTCGTCCGCGTCGTCGCCGCGCGCGACGATCCGCATGCCGATCTCGCTCATCGCGCCGCCCACGGTGCGGCCGGTCACCGAGCCGGCCACGGCGACGACGGACTCGTCCGGGCGCCGGTAGTCGTGCAGGACCACCTCGCACATCGGGCCGAACGTGGCCGCGAGTCCGTCGACGACGGGTCTGAGAGCGGCGACGATTGCGTCCCGCTCGGCTTGCAGGGGCTGCTCGGTCGTCATCGCCTGCTCCTGTTCGCGCTGGTTCACCTGCCCACGTTTTAGACTACACGTCCAGAATCTGTACTGACAGTCCAATCGGTTCGAGGGTTCATCGGTTGGATCCAGGCTGCGGGTCGTCGTGGGCCGGTCGCGCAGTTCCCCGCGCCCCTTGAGGTGGGTGCAGTCGACGCAAACTTCGGAGGCAACCTTGACGCGGCCGGCGATGTTACCGGTAACATCCAGCCCCATGACAGTGACGTCGGCACCCCCGCACCCCCGGGTCTTCAGCCCCTCCGCCGTGGTCGCCTCCTGTGTCGGCTTCGTGTTGATCGGGGTCCTGCAAGCCCTGTACGGACCGGCGATTCCGGGGTTCCGTGCGGAGTTCGGGCTGTCGCCGTCGGCTGCCGGGCTCGGGCTGAGTGCGCACTTCGTCGGTGGGGTGGCCGGTGTGCTGCTGTTCGACCGGCTCTACGGGCGGGTCGGCAACCGGCGCATCCTCGGTGCCTCGTATCTGCTGATGGCGGTCGGCGCGGCCGGGTTCGCGCTGGCGCCGAACTGGCCGGCCGCGCTGGCCATGTCCCTGCTGGCCGGGCTCGGCTTCGGGGGGATCGACTACGGACTCAACCGGCTGTTCGCCATCGGCTTCGGGCAGCGCTCGACCGCCATGCTGAACATCCTCAACGCCCACTTCGGCATCGGCGCCATCCTCGGCCCGGCCCTGATCGGCGCCGTCGGCTCCGCCCACTACCCCGCGGTCTTCCTCGGCTTCGCGCTGGCCAACCTGCCGCTCCTGCTGTGTCTGCGCGGCGTGCGCGACCGGGCGCCGCAGCCGGCCGAGGACTCCGGTGAGTCGTACGACGGGCAGGTCCTCGCCCGCAGTCTCGGCTCCGTGCTCGCCGTGTTCGTCGCCCTGTATGTGCTGCACGTCGGTATCGAGGCCGGTGTCGGCGGCTGGGAGCCGACCCATCTGGAGACCGTGGGTTACGGCGCCGGATTCGCCGCCACGGCCACGTCCGTGTACTGGCTGATGATGACCGTCGGCCGCTTCCTGGTCGCCCCGGTCGCGCTGCGCTTCTCGGCCCAGGCCATCATCACCGTCTCGTGCGCGGGCATGACGGTGTGTCTGCTGCTCGCGTCGGTGCCGGCGCTGGCCCCGTACGCGTACGCCGGTGTCGGTCTGTTCATCGCCCCGATCTTCCCGACCGGGCTGCCCTGGCTCAACCGGGCAGCGCCACGGGCACGCAGAGCCGGAGCGCTGGTCATCGCCGCGTCCATGGTCGGCGGCGTGGTGGCCGGTCCGGCGCTGGGCAAGGCCATCGAGTGGTCCGGGATCCGTACGGTCCCGCTGCTGCTGTCCGCCGTCTCGGCGCTGTGTCTGGCCGCCACACTCTGGCTGATCCGCAGCACCCGAACACGCTGAATCCGCCGCCCACCCCATAGCGAAGGGAAGTTTCCGCATGTCCGCTCTGACGACGTCCCCCGACGGTTTCCTGCTGCACGGCGAGCCGTTCCGGATCATCTCCGGTGCGATGCACTACTTCCGGATCCATCCCGACCAGTGGGCGGACCGGCTGCGCAAGGCCCGGCTGATGGGGCTCAACACGGTGGAGACGTATGTGCCGTGGAACCTGCACCAGCCCGACCCCGACGGGCCGCTCGTCCTCGACGGGTTCCTCGATCTGCCCCGCTATCTGAGCCTGGCCCGTGACGAGGGGCTGCACGTCCTGCTGCGTCCGGGTCCGTTCATCTGCGCCGAGTGGGACGACGGCGGGCTGCCCGCGTGGCTGATCTCGGACCACGACATCCGGCTGCGCAGCAGCGACCCCCGCTTCACCGCGGCGATCGACCGCTACCTCGACGTACTGCTGCCCCCGCTGCTGCCGCACATGGCCGCGGCGGGCGGCCCGGTGATCGCCGTACAGGTGGAGAACGAGTACGGGGCCTACGGCGACGACTCCGCCTACCTCAAGCACCTCGAACAGGCCTTCCGCTCCCGAGGCGTCGAGGAACTGCTCTTCACCTGCGACCAGGCCGACCCCGAGCACCTGGCGGCCGGTTCGCTGCCCGGCGTCCTGGCGACGGTGACCTTCGGCAGCCGGGTCGACCAGAACCTGGCGGAGCTGCGCCGGCACCAGCCCGAGGGGCCGTTGATTTGCGCGGAGTTCTGGATCGGCTGGTTCGACCACTGGGGCGGTCCCCACCATGTGCGGGACGCGGCCGACGCCGCCGCCGACCTGGACCGGTTGCTGTCGAGCGGTGCCTCGGTCAACATCTACATGTTCCACGGCGGCACCAACTTCGGTTTCACCAACGGCGCCAACCACAAGCACGCCTACGAGCCCACGGTCACGTCCTACGACTACGACGCCGCGCTCACCGAGTGCGGCGACCCCGGCCCCAAGTACCACGCCTTCCGCGAGGTCATCGCCCGCCACGCCCCGGTCCCCGACGAGCCCGCCCCCGCGCCCGCGCCCAAACTCCCCGCCGTCACGGTCGAGTTGGACCGCCGAGCCCCGCTCCTCCCCCACGCCTCCGCCCTCGCCGAGCCGGTCCGTACCGAGGACCCGGCGACGATGAACGACCTGGGCCTGCACGCCGGTTACGCCCTGTACCGCACGACCGTCGAAGCGGCGGGTGACGGTCTGCTGCACTTCGCGGGCGGTGTCGGCGACCGCGCCCAGGTCTTCGTCGACGGCGCCCCCGTCGGCGTACTGGAGCGCGAACGCCACGACGAGACCCTGCCCGTCCGTATCCCGCGTGCCGGCGCCACACTGGACGTCCTCGTCGAGAACATGGGCGGCGTCAACTACGGCCCCCGCATCGGCGCCCCCAAGGGCCTCCTCGGCCCGGTCACCTTCAACGGCACCCCGCTGCACGGCTGGGACTGCCACCCCCTGCCCCTGGACACCCTGGACGCGGTGCCGTTCGAGCCGTCCGACGCGAACACGGCCGCCGAACCGGCCTTCCACCACGGCACCTTCGAGGTGGCCGCCCCGGCGGACACCTTCCTCGCGCTGCCCGGCTGGACCAAGGGCCAGGCCTGGATCAACGGCTTCCACCTCGGCCGCTACTGGAACCGCGGCCCACAGCACACGCTGTACGTCCCGGCGCCGATCCTGCGCCCGGGCGCCAACCAGCTCGTCGTGCTGGAACTGCACGCCACCACCGGCACCCGCGCCCACCTCACCGACACCGCCGACCTCGGACCGGAGAACACCTGGTGACCCGCTCACACCACCTGCGCGTCCCAACGCCCGCCGCGCCCCCGCCGACCGGCCGCCTCCCCTTCGCCGACGCGCCCAACGCGCCCGACCCCATCGAGGTGACCCGCCGCTGGCTCACCCGCGGCGGTCGCCCCTGGTTCCCGGTCTCCGGCGAGTTCCACTACTCCCGCTACCCGGCGGGCGAGTGGGAGGAGGAGCTGCTGAAGATGAAGGCGGGCGGCGTGACCGCCGTCGCGTCCTACGTCATCTGGATCCACCACGAGGAGATCGAGGGCCGCGTCCGCTTCGACGGCGACCACGATCTGCGCCGCTTCGCCGAGCTGTGCGCCCGCCACGGCCTGGACTTCATCCCCCGCATCGGGCCCTGGTCCCACGCCGAGGTACGCAACGGCGGACTGCCCGACTGGCTCCTGGCCCGCGACTGCACACCCCGCACCGACGACCCCGCGTATCTGGAGCCGGTACGCGGCTGGTTCGCCGCCGTCGCCGAGCAGTTGCGCGGCCTGGATCGCGGCCACGGCGGCCCGGTCATCGGCATCCAGATCGAGAACGAGCTCTACGACCAGCCCGGCCATCTGCTGACGTTGAAGCGGATGGCCCAGGAGGCCGGACTGAGCGCGCCGCTGTGGACGTCGACCGCGTGGGGCGGCGTCCAACTCCCGGGTGACGAACTGTTCCCGCTGTACGGCGGCTACCCCGAGGCGTTCTGGACCGAGGCCGACGGCGGCTGGCCCGACACCTGCCGCAAGCACTTCTTCTTCACCCACCAGCGCGACGACGAGGGCATCGGCGCCGACCTGCGCCCGACCACCGTCCGGGGCGGTGACCCGGACGCCCTGGCGGACCGATTCCCCTGGGCCACCTGCGAGCTGGGCGGCGGCATGGCGGTGGCCTACCACCGGCGGCCACGCCTCGACGCCGCCGACATCGGCGCGCTCGGGCTCACCAAGATCGGCTGCGGCTCGGTCTGGCAGGGCTACTACATGTTCCACGGCGGCACGAATCCGGCCGGCGAGCTGTCCACGCTCCAGGAGTCCCACGCCACCGGCTACCCCAACGACCTGCCCGTCCTCACCTACGACTTCCAGGCCCCGCTCGGCGAGTACGGCCAGTACCGGCCCTCGTACGACGAACTCCGCCTCCAGCACCTGCTGTTGGCGGACTTCGGGCACCTGATCGCCCCCATGGAGTCCGTGCTGCCGGTGGAGCGGCCGCAGGGCCAGCACGACCGGGACACCCTGCGCTGGGCGGTGCGCACGGACGGCGCCTCGGGCTTCCTCTTCGTCAACAACCACCAGCCGCACGAACCCCTGCCCGACCGTCCCGACACCTCCTTCACGGTCGAATTCCCGGATGGGGATGGTGAGTTGACGCTGCCCAGCTCCCCGGTGACCGTGCCCGCCGGGGCCTACTTCTGCTGGCCGCTGCGGCTCGACGTCGCCGGTGTGCGGCTGGAGTGGGCGACCGCGCAGCCGGTGTGCACGGTCGACCTGGACGGCCGTACGGTCCTGGTGCTCGCCGCCGCCGACGGCATCGCGCCCGAAGTCGCCCTGGACGCGGGCACGGTGCACTCCGTGAGCGTGCCGTCAGGGGACGTCACCGAGGTCGACGGCCGGATCCTGCTGACCGGTCTGCGGCCCGGGACCGACGCGCTGGTCGAGATGGCGGCGGCGGACGGCGGGCGGGTCGGTCTGCTGGTGCTGGACGCGGCGACGGCTCGTACCGTCTATCGGGGTGAGGCGTGGGGCGCCGAGCGGCTGGTGCTGAGCGCGGACGGCGTCGTGTTCGACGGCGGCGACGAGATGCGGGTGCACAGCACGGCCGTACGGTCGTCGTTCGCCGTACTGCCCGCGCCGGAGCAGGCGCTGGTGGTGAACGGGGAAGCGGTGACCGGCGAGGCGGACGGGGTCTTCACCCGCTACGGCGTCGGGGGCGGTGGCGATGAGGTTCCTGAGGCACCGCCGCTCACCCTCGTCCGGCCTGCCGGTCCCGCGCCCGAACCCGCCACCGGGGTGCTGGAGCGGGCGAGCGTGCCGGACGACAAGTACTTCGACACGGTGGCCGCCGAGTACCGCGTCGACGTGCCGGAGGATCTCCCCGACGGGGCCGTGCTGCGGCTGCACTGGACCGGGGACGTCGGGCGGGCGTACTTGGGAGACACGCTGGTCGCCGACCAGTTCTTCTCGGGGCGGGTCTGGGACATCGGCCGGCTGCCGGCGGGCGCGACCCTGTGTGTGCGGGTGCTTCCGTTGCACGCGGAGGCCCGGGTGCATGTGCCGGACGGAGCGGGTGAGGCGGCGCGTACGGCTGCCGTGACGCGGGCCGAGTGGGTCGTCGGCCGTGCCTGGGCGGTGCGGTCGGGATGAGGCGCCGGCATCGGGGGTTGCCGCCCGGTGGCCCTGCCTATGCTGGGGTTCTGCCGGGGCGGGACTCCACCGCCGTGACGACGTCGAGGACACAGCCACCATGACCCCAAGCTCCGCCGACGGCTCCGTCCCGCGAGGGCGCAGCAGACGGAACTTCGCGGGCGCGCGTCCGGTGATGGACGACGTGGCCCGGCTGGCCGGGGTCTCCAAGCAGACCGTCTCCCGGGTCCTCAACGACCATCCGTCGGTGCGGCCCGAGACCCGCGAGACGGTGCTGACCGCCATGCGGACGTTGGGCTACCGGCCGAGCCGCAGTGCCCGGTCGCTGGCCAGCGGCAGGACCCGGATGGTCGGCGTGATCTCGTTCGACGCCGCCCGCTACGGGCCAGCCGCCATCCTGACCGCGATCAACACGGCGGCGCAGGAGGCCGGTTATCTGCTGAGCTCGATCGCGTTGGACACGGCGGATCCGGACACGGTCGTGGCGGCGGTGGACCGGTTGTCCGCCGAGGGCGCGGACGGGGTGATCGCCATCGCCCCGCAGCTGTGGGTGGGCAAGGCGCTGGCGGACACCCGTCTGGACACCCCGCTGGTCGTGCTGGAGAACGGGTTCGACGCCGACACCCAGCAGGTCACCGGCGACTCCCGGACCGGGGCCCGCAAGGCCACCGAGCATCTGCTGGGGCTGGGCCACCGCACCGTGTGGCACATCGCGGGCCCGACCGGCTGGACCTCCGCCGACCACCGGCTGGGCAGCTGGCAGGCCACTTTGGAGGCGGCGGGCGCCGAGGTACCGGCCCCGCTGATCGGCGACTGGAGCGCCGACTCGGGCTACGAGCTGGGCCGCGAGCTGGCCCGGCGCGTGGACGTCACGGCCGTGTTCGCCTCCAACGACCAGATGGCCCTGGGCGTGCTCCACGCCATGCACGAGGCCGGCCGTTCCGTCCCCGGCGAGGTGAGCGTCGTCGGATACGACGACATCCCCGAGGCCGCGCACTTCCTCCCCCCGCTGACCACCGTCCGCACGGACTTCGCCGAGATCGGCACCCGTTCGCTGCGCCTGCTGCTGGACCGTCTCGACGGCCCCGCCGAGCCGACCGCGGTCGACTCCCTGGTCCCGGTCGACCTGGTGGTGCGCCGCAGCAGCGGCCCCGCGTCAGCGCCTGTATGACACTCCCAGTTCGGTGAGGTAGCGCTTGGTCACCCGGCCGCCGTACCGCCCGTCGATCAGATCGCCGATGGCTTGCAGCAGTCCGTTCCTGGCGACGTCCGGAAGGGCGCGGTGGCCGGAGTAGGTCCGCAACACCTCCAGGTACTGCGCGGTGGTGTAGGTGAGATCGCGCTCGTACCGACGGAAGACCGCGGGGGCGAACCGACCGCTTCGCGCCACCTCCTCCGCATGCTCCGACCCATCTATGCCTGCGGCCTCGGGAAGCCGCAACCCGGGCGGCGTCTCCGGGTCGAAGCGCTCGTAGCAGGCCTGGACCTCGACGAAGAACTCCTCGGTGCCGCCCCTCACATGCTGGGTGCGCACCACGGCGAGCGCCCCGCCCGGACGCAGCGCGTCGGCGGCCTTGGACACCCGCACCGCCGGGTCGATCCAGTGGAAGGCCGTGGCCGAGACGACCGCGTCGAACGGCTCCTCCGGCAGCGGCCAGCTCTCGAACTCCGCCGTCACCACCTCCACGGCCGCGGCTCCGGCCAGGTTGCGCCGGGCGACCGCGGCCATGCTCGGCCCCGCCTCGACGGCCGTGATCCGACAGCCCCGCGCCGCCAGAGGCAGCGTCGCCTGGCCGGTCCCGCAGCCCACCTCCAGCACCCGGCTGCCGGGGACGGCGACCCCGAGCTCCACGAGGTCGTCGTACAGCTCCGGCGGATATCCGGGCCTGGCCCGGTCGTAGAGCTCCGCGTCCTCGTCGAACGTCCGGCTCAGGCGTACCCGCCGGGACTCCTGGGGCATGTCGTCGCGCCGCGCTCGCGCGGTGTTGTCGGGCATGCGGAGCAGGCTAGGCACAGCGGCCGTCACCGGCGAGCGAATATGAACGGCGCCGGCGATCGTCCCCGCACCCGCTGAGCGACGACACCCCGGTCAGCCCGTCCCGTCCGCCGCCGCCCGCTCCCATGCCGCGTCCCTCAGCAGCCGCAGCCCGTTCAGGCCGACCAGGACCGTCGAGCCCTCGTGGCCCGCGACGCCGAGCGGCAGGGGCAGCGTGCCGGCCAGGTCCCAGATGACGAGGCCGGTGATGAAGGCCCCGGCGATGACGAGGTTCTGCACGACCAGCTTCCGGGCGCGGCGGGAGAGGGCGACGGTGGTGGGGACGGCGGCGAGTTCGTCGCGGACGATCACCGCGTCGGCGGTCTCCAGGGCGAGGTCGGAGCCCGCGCGGCCCATGGCGACGCCGATGTGGGCGGCGGCCAGGGCGGGCGCGTCGTTGACGCCGTCCCCGACGACCATCGTCTTGCGGCCCGCCGCCTCCAGTTCCTTGACCGCGGCCATCTTGTCCTGCGGCAGCAGCCCGGCGCGCACGTCCTCGATGCCGGCCTCGGCCGCGAGGTGGGCGGCGGCTCGCGGGTTGTCGCCGGTGAGCAGGGTCGGGGCGGTGCCGGTGAGGGTGGTGAGGGCGGCGACGGTGGCAGCGGCGTCGGGGCGCAGCCGGTCCGCGATGCCGAGCAGCCCGGCGGGGGTGCCGTCGACGACCACCACGACGGCGGTACGGCCGGACTCCTCCAATTCCTCGGCAAGCGCCACGACCTCGCCGTCCGGGTCGTCGAGCAGGCGGGCCGGGGCGCCCACCGCGACGGTACGGCCGTCGACCACGGCCTTCACGCCGACGCCGGGCGCGGAGCCGAAGTCCTGCGCGGTGGGCAGGTCGAGGCGCCGCTCCCGTGCGGCGTCCACCACCGCCCGGGCCAGCGGATGTTCACTGGCGTGCTCGGCCGCCGCGGCCAGGGTCAGCAACTCGTCCTCACCCACACCTGACCCGGGCAGCGGCCGTACGGCGACCACGCGCGGTGTGCCCTCGGTGAGGGTGCCGGTCTTGTCCAGGGCGACGGCGTCGACCTGGACGAGGCGCTCCATGACCACCGCCGACTTCACCAGCACGCCGTGCCGGCCGGCGTTGGCGATGGCGGACAGCAGGGGCGGCATGGTGGCCAGGACGACCGCGCAGGGCGAGGCCACGATCATGAAGGTCATGGCGCGCAGCAGCGCTTCGGAGAACTCCTCGCCGAAGGCGAGCGGGACGCCGAACACGGCGAGCGTGGCGGCCACCATGCCCAGCGAGTAGCGCTGTTCGACCTTCTCGATGAACAGCTGGGTGGGCGCCTTGGTCTCGGACGCCTCCTCCACCATCCGTACGATCCGGGCGATCACGGAGTCGGAGGCGTCGCGTTCGACACGGACGCGCAGGGCGCCGGTGCCGTTGAGGGTGCCCGCGAAGACCTCGTCTCCCGGCTCCTTCGCGGCGGGGAGCGGTTCGCCGGTGATGCTCGCCTGGTCCACCTCACTGGCGCCGTCCAGCACCCGGCCGTCGGCTCCGACGCGCTCGCCGGGCCGTACGAGGACGGTGTCGCCGATCGTCAACTCCTCGACGGGGACGGTCTGTTCGGTGCCGTCAGAGGCGATCCGGGTGGCCGTGGCGGGGGCCAGGTCGAGCAGGCCGCGTACGGAGTCGGCGGTGCGGGCGGTGGCGAGCGCCTCCAGGGCGCCCGAGGTCGCGAAGATGACGATCAGCAGGGCGCCGTCCATCACCTGGCCGATGGAGGCGGCGCCGAGCGCGGCGACCACCATGAGCAGGTCGACGTCGAGCGTCCGGTCCTTGAGGGCCTTGAGCCCTTCCCAGCCCGGCTCCCAGCCGCCCGTGGCGTAGGCCAGCGCGTACAGCGGGCCCCATGTCCACGCGGGCGCTCCGGCGAGTTGCAGGGGCAGCGCGAGCAGGAACAGCGCGGTGGCCGCGACGGCCCAGCGGACCTCCGGCAGCGCGAGCAGCCGGGTGCGCCGCCGGGGCGCGGCGGCGGCACGTGCGGCCGCGGCGGTGTCGGCCGAGGGTGGGGTGAGCGTGGATGTCATGCCCCTACGATAAAGGAATGAATGAAGACTCATTCATGTCTTCATGTCAGGTGGCCGCTCGCGCTTCAGGTCAGACGGTCGCTCGTGCGGCTCCCCACTTCCGTGCCCGACGCGTCCCCAGCGCGCGGCACACGAGGTAGATGGCGAAGGAAATCGTGGTGACGTACGGGCTGATGGGGATGGAGCTGCCCAGCGCCAGCAGGATCCCGCCCTCGATGGAGGCCACCGCGAACACCACGCTGAGGAGGGGCAACAGCACCGGTGAGGCCGTGATCCGGGCCGCGGCGGCCGCCGGGGTGACGACGAGGGTGAGGACCAGCAGCGCGCCGACGATCTGCACGGACAGCGCGACCGCGAGGCCCAGCACGATCATGAAGGCGAACGACAGCGCGCGCACCGGCACGCCCCGCGCCTCGGCCACCTCCGGGTCGGCGCTGGCGAAGGCGAGCGGCCGCCACATCACCGCAAGCGCCACGAGCACCACGGCGGACGTGCCGAGCAGCCAGGACATCTGCGGGGTGTCGACGGCGACGATCTGCCCGGTGAGGATGCCGAACTTGTTCGCCGCCCGGCCCTTGTACAGGGCGAGGAACAGCACGCCGAGCCCGAGGCCGAACGGCATGATGGTGCCGATCACGGAGTTGCGGTCCCGGGCGCGCGAGCCGAGCAGCCCGATCGTCCCGGCCGCGAGGATCGAGCCGACGATCGAGCCGGCCACGATGTTCACGCCCAGCAGCAGCGCGGCCGAGGCGCCGGCGAACGACAACTCGCTGATCCCGTGCACCGCGAACGGCAGGTCCCGCATGATCACGAACACCCCGACCAGGCCGCCGACCAGGCCGAGCGCGGCACCGGCGACGAGGGAGTTGCGGACCAGGGCGAGCAGTTCGCCGTAGTGGTCGAAGGTGAAGATCTGCTGCCAGATCCCGTCGGCGAGGGTCATGGCCGTACTCCGTGCGGCAGTTCGGGGTGGTGCGGCTCCTGCGCCGCCTCGTCGGGTCCGGCGACGACCGTGACGCGGTCCCGGACGCGGATGACGTCGACCTGGGTGCCGTACAGCCGCGACAGGGCCTCGGAGGTCAGCACCTCGTCGGGGGCGCCGACGCGGTGGCCGCCGCGGGCGAGGTAGAGCACGCGGTCCACCAGTCCCAGCACGGGGTTGATCTCGTGGGTCACGAACACCACCGCCGTGCCGTGGGAGCGGCGCCGGGCGTCGACCAGTTCCGTGACGGCCCGCTGGTGGTGCAGGTCGAGGGAGAGCAGCGGTTCGTCGCAGAGCAGGATCTGCGGGTCGGTCACCAGGGCCTGTCCGATGCGTACGCGCTGCCGTTCGCCTCCGGAGAGCAGGCCGACGGGGACGTCCGCGTACGCCGTGGCGCCGACCGAGGCGAGGACCTCGTCCACTCGGCGGCGTACGGCGCCGGTGCGCGGCCGGGGTCCGAAGCGGTGCCCGTCGATGCCGAAGCGGACCAGGTCGCGGGCGCGCAGCATGGCCTGCGCGGACAGGGTCGCCTGCTGGGGGACGTAGCCGATGTGCCGGCTGCCCTTGTGCGGCGGGCGGCCGAGGACCGTCAACGTGCCTGCGGACAGCTGCCGTTGACCCAGCAGGGCCCGTACGAAGCTGGTCTTGCCCGCCCCGTTGGGGCCGAGCACGGCCAGGAACTCGCCGGGCCGCACATCGAGGTCGAGGCCCTGCCACAGCACGCGCTCGCCGTAGGACAGGGCCGCTCCGCGCAGGCTGATCAGCGCGGCGTCGTCGGCCCCGGCAGGCCGGCTCACTTGGCCAGCGCGCTCGCGAGCGCGTCGACGTTGGCGGTCATCCAGCCGAGGTAGTCCTTGCCGTGGGGCAGCGTCTCGGTCACGGGGACCACGGGGATCCCGGCCGCCTTGGCCGCCTGCTCGGCCTTCTCGGTCTGCGGGCCGGAGGTCTGCTCGTTGTAGACCAGCGCCTTGACCTTCTTGCCGGTGAACAGGGCCAGCGTCTGCTGGAGGGTCCGGGCTGAGACGTCGTCGCCTTCCTCGATCGCCTCGCTGAACTCCTCGGGCGTCGCGTTCTTCAGCCCCGCCGCCTGGAGCATGTACAGCGGTACGGGCTCGGTGATGGCCACCTGCTCGCCGCCGTGGTCGGCCTTGATCCTGGCCTCCTTCTGCTCCAGCGGCTTGAGCTTCTCCTCGAAGCTCCTGGCGTTCTCGGTGAAGGTGGCGGCGTCGGCCGGGTCGGCCTTGGCGAGGGCTTCGGCGATACGGTCGGCGAGCCTGGCGACCGTGGGGAAGTCGTACCAGACGTGCTCGTTGAGCTCGCCGCCCGCCGGGGCGGTCTTCCCGGAGACCTTGACGGCGTTGATCACGTCGGCGGAGGAGTCGCCGCTCTTGAGCATGCGGTCGATGAAGTCGTCGTAGCCGCCGCCGTTCTCGATGACGACCTCGGCCTTGGACAGTGCCAGCTGGTTCCGGGTGTTGGCCTCGTAGGAGTGCGGGTCCTGGTCGGGGTCGCTGATGATCGAGGTGACCTGGACCTTGCCGCCGCCTATCCGCTCGGCCAGGTCGCCGTAGACGTTCGTCGAGGCGACGACCGGGATGACCGAGGCCGCGGCGGGGCTGTGCGCGGCATCGTTGTCATCACCTCCGGAACCGGACGAACCGCCGCAGCCCGCGAGGCAGACGAGGCAGGTGCCGGCTATCAGCGGGGCGAGGAGTCGGGGCGAGGGCGCGGGCATGGGTTCCTCCGGGGCAGGGGAAACGGGCAGGGGAGAGCGAATGGTCCGCCGAGGCCCGATCGGGCCGGCGTCGCGCCCACGCTAGATGAAAACGGATGTCAAGAGCGTCTTTCGAGGCGTCTCCACGGGCAACCCTTACCGAGAACTCACCTTCCGGCGGGTCAGGGCGCGGGCACCTCGTCCACCAGCTGCGGGCCGTTGTTGCGAACGCTGTTGACGGCCGGGGAGACCGGGCGCGCGTCCAGGTGGCCGTCCGCGGGTGGGGTGAGCAGCGCGCGCAGGTCGTCCGTGGACCGGTGCTCGGGGTCGAGCCAGGCGTCGTAGTGCTCGGGGGTGAGGGCGAGGGGCATCCGGGGGTGGATGCGGCCGGCCGCGTCGGTGGCCTCGGTGGTGATGATGGTGCAGGTCAACAGCCAGGCGGCCGGGTCGTCGGCATCCTTGACCGCTGGATCGCGCCAGAACTCGTACAGCCCGGCGAGGGCCAGCACCTGTCCGTCCTCCGGGTGGATGAAGTACGGCTGCTTGCGGACCTTGCCCGACGTGCGGTCCTTGACCTCGTCCCACTCGTAGAAACCGTCGGCCGGCAGCAGACAGCGGCGCTTGACGAAGGCCTGGCGGAAGGCGGGCTTCTCGTGCACGGTCTCCACGCGTGCGTTGATCAGGCGCGCGCCGATCTTGACGTCCTTCGCCCAGGAGGGCACCAGGCCCCAGCGCAGCGGCCGCAACCGGCGCCGGGCCGGTTCACCTTCGCCTGCGCCGCGCGGAGTGCGCTCCAGTACGGCCCACACCTCGTCGGTCGGCGCCACGTTCCAGCTCGGCGCCAGCGTCTCCTCGGGATGCCACTCGGCGACCTGGAACAGCTGGGCGAGGTCCTGGGGGCTGCGGGTGGAGGCGTAGCGGCCACACATACGGCCACTGTGCCACGGCGCGGTGGCCCCGTCCTCACAGGCCGGTCAGGATCTGCGGCGAGAGGTTCTTGATCATGGTGTTGGTCCAGCGAGTTCTCCGTGGCGGTGAGGTGGAGGCCACGCAGGTCGCGGAGCAGGAGGAGACCCGGGTCGGGGTCGGCGGGCTCGGGGCCTGCCGGTGCGGGGTCGGCAGGGCCGGCCAAGGTCCCACGGCCGCCTGACGCCGTGCCCTCTCAGCCCTCCACGCCCGTCGCGGTGTGGGCGGCGCCGACCGGCTTGGACTCCGGGGAGCCGCGCTGGCGCAGGTAGATCGACAGGACGACCATCGAGGCCACCGCCAGCAGTTCGGACTGCCAGTTCTGGAAGGTGCGGTTCCAGAAGTCGGCGGCGGTGAGGTACTCGGCCCAGCTGACCGGGGCCTGGAGGTCGCGCAGTCGCTGTTCGTTGTAGGCGGCGGTGCCGGTGACGGACTGGGCCAGCCAGCACAGCAGGAACACGCCGCCCATCACCAGGCCCAGGGACCTGGAGTACACCGCCTGCCGCCAGCCGCCCGCCCGTGCCCAGCGCGGGGCGTCGGCCGGGGCGTGCTCCCCGACGAGCTGCTCCTCGTCGGACTCGGGGCCCGCCCTGTCCAGTTCCTTGGACTCCGGCGAGCCGCGCTGGAGCAGCCAGACGGTGACGAAGATGTAGAGGAAGAACTGCAGGTACTCGGACTGCCAGTTCTCCGTCACGTCGACGGCGAAGTCCGACGAGGTCAGGTAGGCGCCCAGGCCGATCGGCTGCATTCCGTCGGTGACCAGCGCCTCGTTGAAGTCCGCGTGCCCCGCGACGGCCTGTCCGCACAGCGCCAGCAGGAACCCGGTCCCGAACCCCAGGCTCAGGCCGTTCTCCCGCAGGAAGCGACGCACGCTCATCGGTGCATCAGCCCCAGCGTCGTGAAGTAGACGAGGCCCCCGATCACGAGCACCAGGCACAGGGTGAACATGGTCCGCATCGACACCCTCACCCGCCCTGGACGGTGCAGTCGTACGGCTGCTCCGGACGGGGCGTGCATCCGGCGGCCGTCACCTTCCAGCCGGTCGGGAAATGGGCCAGGAACAGCGTGTCATCGGTGAGGACGACCCGGGCCTGGCCCCCGTAGACGTCCACGCCACGGACCGTGTCCCCGGCGGGCAGCCGCTCCTGGATCACCGCCCGGTCGCAGGAGGTCTGCTCGGACTTCTCCAGTTCGTCGAGCGTTCGCGGCGCCAGCAGCGCGCACGCCCGCCGGCCGTCGGAGCGCTGCAGGGCGCCCGTGAACCCGGTGGCGGCGGCGGACGCGGCGTCCTCGCGCTCGCCCGCGGCGGCACCGCAGCCGGTCGTCGCGGCGAGCGCGGCCAGCAGAACACCGCGGCACCCTCTCCTGATCGCCCTCGCGCATCGCATCCGCTCACGTCCCGGTCCGTGTGGCGTGGAGGACCAGCATCGGCGACGGGTCGACGGGCCGCCGGTGGGACGCACCCACTCGGGTCACGTGGGAGACAGTCGTCCCCGGGTACTCGGTGCCCGCACGGCGGTGAGAGGCACCGCCCCACTGCACGGAGGGACGTTCCCATGACTCAGCATGTCCGCGATGTCATGACGACCGACCTGATGACCGTCGAACCGCTGACCTCGGTGCAGACGGTGGCCCGCATGATGCGCGACGAGGACATCGGTGCCGTACTGGTCACCGAGGGCGAGCATCTGCGCGGGCTGGTCAGCGACCGTGACCTGGTGATCCGCGCCATGGCCGAGGGCGGCGACCCGGACCGCACGACCGTCGCCGAGGCGTGCAGCGAGGACCTGGTCACGGTAGGGCCCGACGACGACCTGGTCGTCGCGGTGAAGGTGATGCGCGAGCACTCCGTACGGCGGATACCGGTCGTCGACCAGGGAGATCACGCGGTGGGCATCGTCTCGATCGGTGACCTCGCCATCGAACGCGACCCCAAGTCCGCTCTCGGCGACATCAGTGCCGCGCGCCCCAACAAGTGAGCCGCGGCGAACCGCCTTGGAGAGGAGAGTGCGCCATGACGAACCCCGATTCCGAGCCGACACGAGCTCCGGGGCACGAACCCGGCAGCGGCGTGCCGCCTGGTGAGACCCCGCCCGCCGAGGCGGACAGCACGGCCGGCATCTCCTATCCGCAGAACGAGTTGCGCAGGGGCTGGGCCGCCGCGCCGATCGTTCTGATCATGCTGGTGGTGCTGTTGGTGGCGGTCGGGCTGATCGCCATGGTCGTGGCGCTCTGATCGTGTGCGGGGCACTCCGGCGGACGTCCACCGCGCCCTCGGCCGTCAGGGGTGCGTCGCCTGCTGGAGTACGAGCAGGGCGATGTCGTCCGTGCGCTGCCCGGTGGTGGCGGCCTTCCCGAGCAGCGTGTCGATGAGCAGGTCCAGGTCCCGGTCGTCGGCGGCGGCGAGACGGTCCGCGAGGTGGGCTATGGAGTCGTCGAGGTCGGTGCCCGGGCTTTCGACGAGGCCGTCGGTGTAGAGGACGAGCAGCATCCCGGTGGTGAGCGGGATCTCGGTCACGGGGAACACGGCGTCGGGGTCGATGCCCAGCAGCGGGCCGGGCGGGACGACGACGGGCCGTGTCTCCCCGTCGGGGAGGCGCAGAACGGGCGGCGGGTGCCCGGCGCTGGCCAGGGTCGCGCGTCCGCGGGCGAGGTCGAGGTGGGCGTAGAGGCAGCTGGTGAACAGGTCGGGGGCCGGGGCGTGTTGCGAAAGTCCCGTCGTCCGCCCGGCGGGCGGGACTCTCGCGGCACGCCCCAGGTCGGTGAGGAGCCGGTTGGTCCGGTGCAGGACCTGGTCGGGGGGTGTGCCGAGGGTCGCGTGGGCGTGGACGCCGGTGCGGACCTGGCCCATCAGGGCGGCGGCCGCGACGTTGTGGCCCTGGACGTCACCGATGACGGCCGCGGCGGCGGTGTCGCCGAGCCGGATCAGGTCGTAGAAGTCGCCGCCGATCTCCATGCCCCGGGTGGCGGGCAGATAGCGGGCGGCGACCTTCAGGCCGTTGACCTGGGGTAGGCCGCGCGGGAGCAGTGCCTGCTGGAGGCCGTGGGCGAGCGCGTGTTTGGTGTCGTAGAGGCGGGCCCGGTCGAAGGCCTGGGCGATGAGCCCGGCGAGGGAGGTCATGACGGCGCGTTCCTCGGCGGGGAACGTGTGCGGGCTGTCGTAGGACAGGACGCAGACGCCGACGGGCCGGCCGGAGATGATCAGGGGCAGAAAGGCCCAGGCCTGTTTTCCGCTGACCATCGGCGCCTCGGGGTAGCCGCGCCGCATCTCCTCCGGGTCGGCGAAGAACGCGGGGGTGCCGCTGTCGAGGACCTGCCCGGCCGGGGTGAAGGTCGTGTCGAGGGGCAGCCCGTCGAGGTGTCTGATGGTGTGCGGGGCGTATCCACGGTGCCCGGTGATCCGCAGCCGCCCGGCGTCGGCGGTGGACAGCACCAGGCCCCGGGCGCCGAAGGCGGGCATGATCTGGTCGGCGACGAGATCGACGACGTCCTGCACTCCGACGACCTCGGTGAGGGCGGCGGCCAGGTGCAGCAGCTGGTAGAGCTGACCGGCGCGGGCCGCGGTGGGGGCGCGCGCGGACCGGTCGGGCGCCGGCGAGGGCGGCGTGTGCGCACCGCTGGGGACGATACGGGCGCTGATGCCGCTGGCGTCCGGGTACAGATGAATGTCCAGCCACTGGTCGGGCGGGCGGCACGCGGTGAACGAGACGGGTTCCCGGCTGATCACGGCGGCACGGTAGCGGTCCTCGTAGGCGGGGTCGTCGAGCCAGCGCAGGGACTGCCAGGGCTGGGTGCCCAGCAGCTGATCGGCGGCGCGGCCCAGCAGTTCGCAGGCGCCGGAGCTGACGTAGGTGAAGCGTCCTTCCAGGTCCACGGCGCAGCTGCCGCCGGGCAGCCGCTCGACGAAGTCGGACAGGGCCGCCGCCGGGTTCGCGGAGCGGCGGCCGGTTCCGACGGGGACGGCGCGTGGCTGCTCGCGTCGGGCCGGGGAGCCGTCGCTCTCGGCCGCCTCTTCGAGCAGCCGGGCCAGCCGCCGGCAACTGGACGTGATGTTGCCCCGCTCCCGCTGTGTCATGTACGGCGGGCGCGTCGCCGGCCACATCAGGAGCAGGGACCCGCACTGCCGCACGCCGCTGACCGGCGCGGCGACCAGGGCCAGCGGGTAGGGCAGGACCAGCGCGGTGCGCGGGTAGGAGCGGACCATCTCCTCCTGGCTGCCGACCCACACCAGACGGTCCTCACGGACGGCTTCGGCCACGGGTGCCGGGGAGGCCAGGGGGACCTTCGCCCACGGTGCGGCGAACTCGACGGGAGCCCCGCACAGCAGGTTCAGCCGCAGCAGCCGATCGTCCGGTGCGAGCAGGTAGAGAGCGCCGATGGACGCACCGGTTCGGCGCACGGTCTCCGCGAAGGCAGCGTCCAGCGCGTCGGTGTCCGGGGCCGCATCGCCCGTACCGGTCATGCCGCCCATACCAGGACGCTACGCCTCCGAGGTGCGGTCGGCACGTCCGGGTCGGCCCGGCTTCAGAGGTGGAGGTGGCGTTCCAGCCAGTCCGCGGCGGCCCGGCGGAACAGTCGCCGGTTCTCCGCGCGCAGGAAGTCGTGGCCCTCGTCGCGCAGGGTGAGCAGTTCCGCGTCGATGCCCCGCTCCCGCGCGGCGCGTACGAACTGCTGGGACTCCCCCAGCGGCACGTTGGTGTCGTGTTCGCCGTGCACGGCGAGCAGCGGGACGCGCAGCGCGTCGATGCGGCCCATCGGCGACAGGGCGCTCAGCAGGTCCCGGTCGCGTTCGGGGTGGCCGTACTTGTGCGCCGCCGATTCCGCGATCCAGGGCTCGGTGCCGGCGAAGAACGTGAGGAAGTCCGACATGCCGCAGACGGCGACCGCGGTGCGGAACAGCTCCGGGTGCCACACGACGGAGGCGAACGTCAGATAGCCGCCGTAGGAGCGGCCCATGACCGCCAGCCGGGTCGGGTCGGCGGGCCCCGCCATGACCGCGTGACCGGCGCAGTCGGCGACGTCGTCGAACGCCGCGAAGCGTCCCGGGCCCAGGTCGGCGTCGACGAAGGAACGGCCGTGTCCGAGGGAGCCCCGGACATCCGGGGCGAAGATGTCCAGGCCGCGCCCGACCAGCTCGTGGTAGAGCGGGTGGAACACCGGACGTTCCTGTTCCTCGGGGCCGCCGTGCAGGTGGATCACACAGGGTGCCGGTTCGTCGGAGGGGCGGCCCGGCGCCCGGTAGTACCAGCCGCCCAGGGGCAGTCCGTCCCTCGCCGTGAGACGCAAGGGGACGGGGCGTACCGGTGGGCGGCCCGGCGGGACGGCGTCCTCGTCCTGGGAGGACCACGGGGTGCGCAGCATGGACACGCCTTCGTGGGCCCACCAGATACCGGGCCGGCGCTGCGATCCGGACAGGGCGAGCATCAGGCGTCCGGCGCCGGCGGCGGTGATGCGGGTGACGACCTCGTGCGGCAGGGGGACGGGGCGTGCCGGGCCGGTGCGGTCGGGGGCCTGCCGGGTCGGGAAGGTCTCGACGAGTTCCAGCTCGCTCGCTCCCTGCACGTTCCAGGCCAGCGCGGCGGTGCGGCCGTCATGGGCGAGGGCGAGGAGTTCGAGGTCGCTGCTCTGTCGTTCCGCCACGACCGACACCGCGCGTGCCTCGCCGTCGCCGTCCAGGGCGACAGCGAAGAGCGCCGCGAACTCCCGGGCGGTGTTGCTGCGCAGCCACAGGGTTCGCCCGTCCGGGGAGAACCGGCCGATCCACGGGTCGCCGTCGGCGACCGGCAGGGTGAAGGTGTTCTGCGCGTCGGCGGTGCGCCGGACGACCGCCTCGCGTCGGCCGCGCGGGCCCCGGCGCAGCAGCGCCAGGCCGCCGTCGCGGCTGAGGTCGCAGACCCGCAGGGAGGCGGCGTGCGTCTCCGTGGTGAGCAGCACGGGCGAGGCCAGACCGTCCGGGTCGATCAGGTAGACCGACAGGCCGCCGTCGGGCCGGACCGCGGGTGCCGTCGGAGTCGCGACGTCGACGGCCGTGCCGAGGGGTTCCCTTCCTGGTGCCGCGTCGTGGGCGGCGGGGCCGAGGAGGGTCGGATGGCCGTCCCGGTCCGCCCAGTCGGGCGCCAGGCGGGTGCCGAGCGGGTGGCCGTCGGCGGGTTCCACGTCCGTGTCCGGCACGGCGTGGCCCGCCAGGCTCTCGTACCGGGGGGCGGGTGGGGCCGCGAAGGTGACGGCGACGGCCGAGCTGTCGTGCGCCCAGCACCCCAGGTAGGCGGAGCTGGCCGGGTCGGAGCCGGCCAGGAGGCGTCGTCCGGACCCGTCGGGCCGTACGCACAGGACGCGGGTGTGCTCGCCGCCGCCCGGCGCTGTGGTGTACGCGATCCAGCGGCCGTCCGGTGACCAGAGCACCTCTTTGACGGGGTCCGGTGAGGAGTCCAGGAGCCGTACGTCGTCGGTGCCGACGGAGCCGGCCCACAGCTGTGGCACGCCGCCCCGGTCGCAGATGAAGGCCGTCTCGGTGCCGTCGGCGTTGGCCGAGGGGTACCAGCAGCCGTGTGCGCGCAGCCGTGTCACGGCGTCGCGCGGGCCGCCCGCCTCGGGCAGCGGCACCGGTTCGGGGGCCGGTCGCGCCGTGTCGTGCAGGTCCCCCGCACGGCTGTCGGGGGGCTGCGCGCGGACCGCGTCGAAGGCCCCGGGGCGAGCGAGCACGGGCGCGGGGGCGGGTGCCGCCCGCGTCTGGCCGTCCTCGGTCACTCGATGCCGTGGGTCTGCAGCCATATCTCCAGCAAAGCAATCTGCCACAGGGCGTTCGCGCCCCGCCTGGTCCGGTGCTCGTCGGGTGCCGCGAGGAGCTCGGCCACGTAGGACTCCTGGAACAGACCGCGTCGTCTGGCCTCCGGTGCCTCCAGTGCCGTACGCACGCGTTGCAGGACGGGGCCCGCCATGTGCCGGATGGCCGGGACCGGGAAGTAGCCCTTGGGGCGGTCGACGATCTCGCGGGGCAGGAGCTTGCGGCCCGCCTCCTTCAGGACGCCCTTGCCGCCGTCGGCCAGCTTCAGTTCCGGCGGGCAGGCCGCCGCCAGCTCCACCAGTTCGTGGTCGAGGAAGGGCACCCGGGCCTCCAGGCCCCAGGCCATGGTCATGTTGTCGACCCGTTTCACTGGGTCGTCGACCAGCATGACGTGCGTGTCCAGCCGAAGGGCCGCGTCCAGCGCGGTCTGCGCTCCCGGCACGGCCATGTGCTCCTCGACGAAGCGGCTGGAGACGTCGTCGCGGGGGATCATGTCCGGGCGCAGCACCCGGGCGAGGTCGGCGTGGGAGCGGTCGAAGTACGTCTCGGCGTAGCGCTGCGGTTCGTCCTCGCGGGAGACCTCCGCGAGCCGCGGGTACCAGTGGTAGCCGGCGAAGACCTCGTCGGCGCCCTGGCCGCACTGCACGACCTTCACCTCCTTGGACACCTGCTCGGACAGCAGGTAGAAGGCGACGACGTCGTGGCTGATCATCGGTTCGCTCATCGCCGCGACCGCCCCGTCCAGCGCCGTCGACACCCGGTCGGAGGGCACCATCAGCTGCCGGTGGACGGTCCCGAACTCGCGGGCCACCAGGTCCGAGTACCGGAACTCGTCGCCCTTCTCGCCGCCTTCGGTCTCGAACCCGACGCTGAAGGTCATCAGGTCACGCTGTCCCTCGTCGGCCAGCAGCGCGACGATCAGGCTGGAGTCGAGGCCGCCGGAGAGCAGGACGCCGACCTCCACGTCGGAGACCATCCTGCGGCGTACGGCCGTGCGCAGGGCGTCCAGTACGGCGTCCCGCCATTCGTCGGCGCCCATGTCGGCGCGGTCGGCCCGGCGGGTGTAGGACGGCTGCCAGTAGCAGTGGTCGCGATGGGTGCCGTCCGGTTCGACGATCCGTACGGTGGCGGGCGGCAGCTTGCGCACGCCGCTCAGGACGGTGTGCGGCGCGGCGACCGTGGCGTGCCAGCTCAGGTACTGGTGGAGGGCCACGAGGTCGAGCGAGGTGTCGACGTCGCCGGCGGCGAGGAGGGCGGGCAGCGTCGAGGCGAACCGCAGCCGGCCCGGTGTCCGCGCCAGGTACAGGGGCTTGATGCCGAGCCGGTCCCGGGCGAGGACGACCCGGCCGGTGCGGTGCTCGACGATCGCGAAGACGAACATCCCGCGGAAGTGCTCCACGCAGGCGGTGCCCCACTGCTGGTAGGCCTTGAGCACCACTTCCGTGTCGGAGGTCGACTCGAATCGGTGCCCGAGTCCGCGCAGTTCCGCGCGCAGCTCCGGATGGTTGTACACGCAGCCGTTGAAGACGCCGGTGATCTCCGCGCGGGCGTCGGTCATCGGCTGGGCGCCGCGGTCCGAGAGGTCGATGATCTTCAGTCGACGGTGTCCCAGCGCGACCGGGCCCCGTGCCCAGGTGCCCTGACCGTCGGGCCCGCGGGCGGCGAGCCGGTCGGTCATCCGGCCGACGGCCGCCCGGTCGGCTCGCCGACCGTCGAAGCGGACCTCCCCAGTCAGACCGCACATGCCGGCCCGCCTCCCTTCCACGCCACTGCGTTGACGCACTGCCACGGGAGTGACAGCACGGAGCCCCTTCCAGGTGACCCTGCGATGTTCACCGGCACATCAGCCCCCGACGCCGTCCGGCGGGGCGGGGTCGACCCAGGCCCGCGAACGGCCCGTGACGACGACCGGGGCGAGCACCCGGTCGTGCCGCCGGCGCCGTACCGGCCCGCGGTGTCCGCGTTCCCCGCGGGTCTCGGCGATCAGCATGTCGACACAGCCCAGCAGGTCCTCTTTCTGCGCGGCCCGGCGGATACGCTGGGCGGCGCTGCCGTCCGCGAGGGCTTCCTCGGTCAGCTCCCGGACGGTGTCCCAGTCCGAGTGGGTCTCCAGCGCGGGCCGCAGCCGCCGCAGGAGATTGCGTACGACCTGGTGGGCGGGCGCCTCCTGGTGGGTCTCGGGGTCCACCAGGGTGCCTTCGAGCCCGGAGCGGGCGGCCCGCCAGGACGCGCCGCGCAGCCACTCGTGCCGGCCCGCGCAGCCGGGCGAACCGGTCTCGCGCAGTCGCTCGCGGGCCTCGGTCACCAGGGCGCGGAAGAGCCCGGCGATCAGGACGACGGTCTCCGGCCGGGGGCAGGCGTCACAGGTGCGCAGTTCCAGCGTCGGCAGATGGTCGGAGGGGCGGACGTCGTAGTAGATCATCCCGGCGTCGCTGATGATCCCGGCCCGCACGAGCTCCTCCACGGCCGCGTCGTACTCGGCCGCGTTGGGATAGCAGCCGACCGGGCCGGCGGTGGGCCAGCGCTGCCACAGCAGGGTGCGCCAGCTCGCGTATCCGGTGTCGGCGCCCTGCCAGAACGGTGAGCTGGCGGAGAGGGCCAGCAGCACGGGCAGCCAGGGCGAGACCTCGCACATCACGCGTACGGCGGTGTCGCGGTCGGGTACGTCCACATGGACCTGGGCGCCGCAGATGAGCTGCTCGTCGGCGACCTTGCGGTACTCGTCGGCCATGTGGCGGTAGCGTGCCCCGGCGGTGAGGCGGGCCAGGGCGGCGGACGCCAGGGGGGCGGTGCCGGCGGCCACCACGGCCAGGCCCAACGAGGAGGCGGCCGCGTCCAGTTGCCGTCGGGTGCCGGTGAGGTCGGCGTACAGGTCGGGGAGGGACGCGTGCACCGCGCTGTTGGACTCCACCGTGCACTGATGCAGTTCGGTCGTGAAGGTGCGTCTGGGAAGCCGCCGCAGCAGCGCGTCGGCACGCGGGACGAGCCTTCCGCTCTCCACCTCCAGGACGTGGAACTCCTCCTCCACTCCGATGCACACGGTCACGATCGCTCCTAGGGATCCGAGAGCTTGCCCGCGGGGTGGGGATCGCCCGGCCCCGGGGGATGCGGCGGCTTGTGGTGCTTTCTGGGTTCCCACCTTTCGGACAGGTAAGCTCCATTTGCGCATATGAGCCGCTGGTCTCGCAGATGAGCAGGTTGGGTCGGCCGACGGCCGTGACCTCGGGGCCACGGCCCTGCTCGTGGACGATCGTCGTCTCCAGGATGGAGGAGACACCGCGCAGCAGCCAGTTGACGCCGTCGGATCACCACGCACGGCCGCCGCGCACCCGCCTCAGAGCACGGCTCCCGTCTCGGCCGCCAACGTCTCCAGCAGACGGTCCTGGAACGCCTCGTCGTGGACCGCGGGGTGCGGCCGCGTCCGCTGCCGGTGGTACCAGTAACCGCCGGTGGTCAGGGCCTCGGGTTCGTCGCCGACGGCGAGCCACTCCTGCGTCCGATCACCGAGTTCGAGGTCGTCCGGCGCGTGGGGCCCGCCCATCCTGGTCGGCACCCACCCCGGATCCACGGCGTTGCTCAGCACCCCCGGCCGCAGGCGGGCCACGGCGGCCGCGAGGGCCGTGACGTACAGCTTGCTGTCGGCGTACGAGCCGGCGCGCCCGCCCCGCCAGTCGACCCGGTCCAGCGTGGGGCGCCCGTCGAAGTGCGAGCCGCTGCTCAGGTACACCAGCCGGCGCGGCCCGTCCAGCAGGGCCGTGAGCAGATACGGCGCGATGACGTTGACCGGCATCACCGCGGGTCCGCTCCACACACCGGCGTTGTGGATGACCGCGTCGAGCGGTTCCGCGTCGTTCAGTTCGGCGGCGACGCGCCGTACGGCGGCACGCTCGACGAAGTCGCCCACGACGAGGCCGGCCCCGCGCTCGACCAGCGGGCGCAGGAGCGCCGCGCGCTCCTCGCTGCGGGCGTGCACCACGACACCGTGGCCCGCGGACAGCAACGCGTCCGCCGCGGCCCGCCCGAGACCCTCCACGGAGCCGGTCACCAGGACGCGGCTCACGAGGGCACCGTCGTGCCGGCTTCGAGGGCCTCGTGGTCGAACCAGTCGAAGTGCACGGTTCCGGCCGAGGCGTACAGGCCGATGACCCGGCCCGTGAAACCGCCGGCGACCTCCGTGGACAGGTAACGGCCGTCCAGAGCGGCCAGTTCGAGGTACGTCCCGGCCTCGTCCTCCACGCCGAGGGTGACGGTGTCCGGTCCTTGGCGGGCGTCGGTGACCTGCCGGGTGACGGCCGTGTCGACCCTGAGGACCACCGGGCCGGGCGGGGTCCGGTGGGAGGCCACCTCCGAGCGGAACGGGCCGACGCGGGCGAGGACCCGGATCTGTCCGGGCGTCGCCTCGATCTCGTAGTGGTGCTCCTCGTCGAGTCGTACGGCCAGACCCCCGCGCCCCTCGGCCGGGTCGGCCAATGCCCGTGTGCGGCAGGAGAGATGCTGCTGGCGGCGGCCGACGAAGGTGACCTCGGGGTCGTCGAGGGACTCCCCTCGGGCGTGCAGGCTCAGCCACCCGGCCCGTTCCCCGGTGGTGTGGCTCTCGGCGGGGCGGGAGCGGAGCGAGATCCAGCCGACGGCGAGTTCGCCGAGGTCGAAGTCGTCCCGGACGGGCACGGCGGCGGGCTCCTGGAGCGGCCAGGGCGGCGAGGCCATGGTGGTCGACACCTCGCCGACGACCGGCCAGTCGTCGACCCAGGTCACCGGGGCCAGGAAGGTCTCCCGGCCGAGGATGTGCCAGCCGGGTGTGCCGCCCTGCGGCCGGACGCCGAGGAACACCATCCACCACGAGCCGTCCGGCCCCTGCACCAGGTCCCCGTGGCCGGTGTTCTGGACGGGGTGGTCGGTGCCGCGGTGGGTCAGGATCGGGTTGGCCGGGCAGGGCTCGAAGGGGCCCTCGGGGGTGCGGCCACGGGCGATGGAGACGCCGTGGCAGCGCTCGGTACCGCCCTCGGCGATGAGCAGGTACCAGTACTCGCCGATCCGGTAGAGGTGCGGCGCCTCCGGGGCCTTGGCGCCGGGCGCGCCGGACCAGAGGCGGCGCGGCTCGCCGAGCGTCTCTCCGGTGTGCGGGTCGATGCGGACCTGGCTGACTCCGGCGACCGTGCACCAGCAGTTGCCGTCGTCGTCCCAGGCGAGGTCCGGGTCGATGCCGTGCACACCGGGCAGCCTGATCGGATCGGACCAGGGGCCGGCCGGGTCGGTGGCCGTGAAGAGCAGATTGCCGTCGCCGCTCACGTTGGTGACGATCAGCCAGAAGCGGCCCTCGTGATGGCGCAGGGTGGGCGCGTAGATGCCGCCGGACGAGCGGGTGCCGGGCGGCAGGCGCAGCTGACCGGGCCGGTCGAGGGCGTTGCCGATCTGGGTCCAGTGCACGAGGTCACGGCTGTGGAAGACGGGCACGCCGGGGAAGTACTCGAAGCTGGAGCACGCGAGGTAGTAGTCCTCCCCCGCCCGGCAGATGCTCGGATCGGGGTGGAAGCCGGGGATCACGGGGTTGTCGATGGTCGTGCCCTTCCGTTCGCCAGCAGCGTGAGAAAGTTTCGCGATGTCTCACGAATAGTTTCCAACGGAGGCTAGTCAGTGGCCCCGTCGGGGTCAATGACCCTTGGGCGGCGCCGTGCTGGCCCGGACCGTCAGTGTCGTGGCGATCTCCAGGCCGACCTGGGGGGCCTCCTCGCCGCGGCCGAGGGTGAGGGCCAGTTCGGTCGCGGCCACGGCCATCTCGGTGAGCGGCTGGTGGACCGTGGTCAGGGGCGGGTCCACCCAGGCCACGACCGGCAGGTCGTCGAAACCGACGACGCTCAGGTCCTCGGGGATGCGCAGGCCGGCCTCGCGGGCCGCCTGGTAGACACCGAGCGCCTGGAGGTCGTTGGCGGCGAAGACCGCGGTCGGGCGGTCGGGCAGCGCCAGCAGGGCGCGGGCCGCGGCGGCGCCGTCCTCACGGGTGAGACCGGCGTGCACGATGATCCCGGGATCGACGGCCAGACCGGCGGCCGCCAACGCGGAACGGTAGCCGTCGAGCCGGGCGGCACAGCACAGCTGCCCCTCGGGTCCGCTGATCATCGCGATGCGGCGGTGCCCGAGTTCGGTGAGGTGACGGGTCGCGGTCCGACCGCCGGACCAGTTCGTGGCCCCCACGTACGGGACGTCGTCCGGCAGTTCCACGATCGGGTCGAAGACGACGAACGGGATCCCCTTCGCCGTCAGCTGCTCCCGCTCGGCCTCGGAGAGCTGCGCCACGGACAGCACACAGTTCGGCCTCCGGGAGACCGTGTCCTCCCAGGCCGGCGCCTTGCTGTCGTGCAGGCCGAACTCGGACACCATGACGCCGAGGCGGTGCTGGCGGGCCACGCGCTCCACACCCCGGATGATCTCGACCGCCCACATGTCCTTGAGCTCACGGAACACGAGCTCGACGACGTTGCTGCGGTTGCTCCCGGCCGGCTTGCGGTAGCCGTACCGGTTGATCAGCTCCTCGACGCGGGCGCGCGTGTCCGCGGACACCCCGGACTTTCCGTTGAGCACCTTGGACACGGTCGGCACCGACACACCCGCCGACTCGGCGATGTACGCGATCGTGACCGACTTGGGCGCCGCACGCTCCTCGCGCTCCCGATCCGCCGGTCCCTCTGCTGCGTTGTCCGCCACGGTGGCCTTCCCGATCATCGAACCGCTCGTCCGGCGCCGCACTGGTGCGCCGGGGCATTCTCGCATCTCTTTACCGACGGACCCGTGGCCCTTGACACCTCGCCATGTTAATTTCTCCGCCGCGCTCAACGAAAGTTTCTCTCAGCCGACACCTCAGCCGGCTCGCGATGCCGAGCCGCCCCCACCGGAAGGTGCATGTGTTGACGACGCGACCGGCAAGATCCTTCTCCGCACTGCTCCCGTCCCGGCGCCGCGCCGGCGCACTGCTGGCGCTTCTCCTGGCGATGGCGCTCCTCCCCCTGTTGCCCGCCACCGCCCGGGCCGCCGATCCGCCCGTGCCGCCGCCCAGCGCCCCGGCCGCCCGCAGCGCGGTGGCGGCCATGCAGCCCGGCTGGAACATGGGCAACACCTACGACGCCATCCCCGACGAGACCTCCTGGGGCAACCCGCCCGTGACCAGGGAACTCCTCCGGAAGGTCAGGGCCCAGGGCTTCAAGAGCATCCGCCTGCCCGTCACCTGGGGCACCCACCAGGGCGCCGCCCCCGACTACCGGATCGACCCGGTCTGGATGGCGAAGGTACGGCAGGTCGTCGACTGGGCCCTTGAGGAGAACCTGTACGTCCTGCTCAACATGCACCACGACTCGTGGATGTGGGTCAACAACCTCTCCACCGACCACGACGCCGTCCTCGCCCGCTACAAGGCGACCTGGACCCAGATCGCCGCCGAGTTCCGGAACGCCCCGGCCCGGCTGGTGCTGGAGAGCATCAACGAGCCGCAGTTCAGCAACACCTCCGGCGACGACGAGAACTACCGGCTGCTGGCGGAACTCGACAAGGTGTTCCACACAATCGTGCGGGAGTCGGGTGGCCGGAACACCGACCGGCTGCTCGTCCTGCCCACCCTGTACACGAACTCCGAGCAGGGCCGGCTCGACGCCCTGGCCGCCGAACTCGCCGACCTGCGCGACCCCATGGTGGCCACCACGATCCACTTCTACGGATGGTGGCCGTTCAGCGTGAACATCAACGGCTACACCCGCTTCGACGCCACCTCCGAGCAGGACCTCATCGCCCAGTTCGACCGTGTGCACAACGCCTTCACGGCACGCGGCATCCCGGTCATCGTCGGCGAGTACGCCCTGCTCGCCTACGACCACAACCGCCCCGGCATCATCGAGGCGGGCGAGCAGCTCAAGTACTTCGAGTTCCTGGGCGCCCACGCCCGCGAGCGAAAGCTCACCACGATGCTGTGGGACGCCGGTCAGTTCCTGAACCGCAACACCCTGCAGTGGCGCGACCCCGACCTGTTCGCCCAGATCAGGTCGAGCTGGACGACCCGCTCCGGAACCGCCTCCACCGACCAGGTGTTCCTGTCGAAGTCGGGTCCCATCACCGGGCAGACGCTCACCCTGAACCCCAACGGCACCGACTTCCAGGGACTCAGGCACGGCAGCCGCACCCTCGTGCAGGGCAGGGACTACACCCTCTCCGGCGACCAGCTCACCCTGACGGCCGCCGCGCTGACCGAACTGGCCGGTGACCGGGCGTACGGGGTCAACGCCACGCTGGAGGCCAGGTTCTCCCGCGGTGTCCCGTGGCGGATCAACGTCCGCACCTTCGACACCCCGGTGCTGTCGAGCGCCTCCGGAGACACCACCGGGCTGACCATCCCCACCCGGTTCCGCGGGGACATGCTGGCGACGATGGCGGCCAAGTACGACGACGGCAGCAACGCCGGCCCGGCGGACTGGGCCGACTTCCAGCAGTGGGACGCCTCCTTCACGGCGTACACCGACGACGCCATCAAGCTCACCCCCGAGTTCGTGAAGTCACTGAAGGACGGCTCCCGGGTGACGCTCACCTTCCACTTCTGGAGCGGCGACACGGTGACGTACCACGTCACCAAGTCCGGCGACACGGTGACCGGTACGAGCCGGTAGGCGACTTCCGGGACCCCGGAGATCCCGGCCCCGCCCACCCTGAGCGGGCGGACGGGGCCGGGCTTAGCTGTCAACGCAGCGTGCTGGTCAGGGAGTAGTGGCCCGGCGGCAACTGGAACGAGGCCGTGCCGTCCGTGTGCCCCAGCGGCCGTACGCCGTCCACCCGGGCCAGCGGTGTACGTCCCTCACGGACGGAGTCCGCCGAGAGGGCCGGGACACGCAGGGTCGCCCGGCTGTTCGCGGGAACCGTCACCTCGTAGGCGAGGGTCTTGCCGCCGTCCGTCACCCGCCACTCGCTCCTGATCTCGCCGTAGGGCGACTCGTGCGAGCCCTTGACGTGCGTGATCCTCCCGGTGGGGTCGAGATGCGGCTGGAGGACGAAGTCCTTGAAGCCGGGGCTCTCCGGGTCGCGGGAGATGCCCGCCATGTAGGCGTACATCCACTCCATGATCGCGCCGTAGGCGTAGTGGTTGAAGGAGTTCATGCTGACCGGGCCGAACCCGGCCTGCGCGGAGTAGGAGTTCCAGCGCTCCCAGACCGTGGTGGCACCGTTCCTGACCGAGAACAGCCAGGACGGCATGGCGTCCTGGTGGAGCAGTGCGTACGCCAGGTCGGCGCGGCCCTGCAGCTGCCAGCTGTTCACCTTCCGGTCGGCCGGCGACGGAGCCTGGACCGTCAGGAACGTCAACAGTAATCTCAACCTGGATGTCCGCGACTCCTCCAGCGCCGCGGGTGCCGCAGTCGTCCAGAACACGGTCTCCAGCGCCGACTCCCAGAAGTGGACCCTCAGCGACGCGGGCGACGGCTACTACCGGCTCCGGAACGTGAACAGCACGCTCGTCGCCGGTATCGCACAGTCGTCCACCGCCGACGGCGCGGCCGTCATCCAGTGGAACAGCGTCAGCGTCGACGACCAGCTCTGGAAGATCGTCCGTATCAACTGACCCCCCGGTCCGGGCTCGCCGTCAAGGCGGCGAGCCCGGCTTCATTGAATCGATTCAACCCCTCAGAAGGTGCCCAATGCAGTGCATCCCACGCCGGTCCGTCCTGCGGTCCGCCATAGCCGTCGCCCTTGCTCCCACCCTCGGTTCGGCGCTCCTGCCGGGGCTCGCACCCGGGGCGTCCGCCGCCGTCTCCTGGACCGCGAAATGGATCTGGGCGCCGTCCAGCACGACGAACCAGTGGGTGGCGTTCCGGAGATCGTTCACCTTGGGCGCGGCTCCGTCGAAGGCGGTGACCCAGATCGCCGCCGACTCGAAGTACTGGCTGTGGGTCAACGGCACGCTGGTGGTCTTCGAGGGAGGGCTCAAGCGGGGTCCCAACCGCACGGACACGTACTACGACGAGATCGACCTCGCGCCCTACCTGAAGAGCGGGAGCAACACGGTCGCCCTGCTGGTCTGGTACTTCGGCAAGCAGGGCTTCTCGCACAACAGCAGCGGCAGGGGCGGTCTGCTGTTCCAGTCCGACATCCAGGCCGGCTCGACGACCACCCGGCTGGTCAGCGACACCAGTTGGAAGCACACCGTCCACCCCGGCTACTCGAACAACACCAGCGGCACCCAGGTCAACTTCCGGCTTCCCGAGTCCAACATCTTCTACGACGCCCGAGCCGCCGCCGTCGTATCGGGCTGGCGCTCCCCCGGCTTCGACGACAGCGGCTGGACGGCGCCGACCGAATACGGTGCCGCGGGCGCCGCGCCCTGGAACACCCTCGTGGAGCGGCCGATCCCGCTGTTCCGCTACTCCGGTCTGAAGTCCTACACCAACGCCGCCTCGCTGCCGTCCACGGGCCAGGGCTCCACCGCGATCTCGGCGACCTTGCCGTCCAACATCCAGGTGACTCCGTTTCTGAAGGTGGACGCTCCGGCCGGTGCGGTGATCGGCATCCAGACCGATCACTACGACGACGGCGCGGGCCTCGTCGGCATCGAGCCGGGGACGCAGTACAACATGCGCGCCACCTACGTCTGCGCCGGCGGGGTCCAGGAGTTCGAGCCGCTGGCCTGGATGAGCGGAACGGCCGTGCGCTACACGATCCCGGCCGGCGTGACGATCCTGGAGTTGAAGTACCGGGAGTCCGGCTACGACACCGACTTCGCCGGGTCGTTCCGCAGCAGCGACCCGTTCCTGGACACCCTGTGGGGCAAGGCCGCCCGCACCATGTACGTCAACATGCGCGACAACTACATGGACTGCCCGACCCGCGAGCGCGCCCAGTGGTGGGGCGATGTGGTCAACCAGCTCAAGGAGGGCTTCTACACCTTCGACACCCGCTCCCACGCGCTCGGCGAGAAGGCCATCGCGCAGCTGGCGGCCTGGCAGAAGGACAGCGGGGCGCTGTACTCCCCGGTCCCGACGACCATCTGGACCGCTGAACTCCCCGTGCAGATGCTGGCCTCGGTGTGGTCGTTCTGGACCTATTACCTCTACACCGGTAACGCCGATGCCGTCACCGTCGCCTATCCGGCGGTGAAGAGATACCTGAACCTGTGGAGCCTGGACGGCGACGGTCTGGTCAACCACCGTGCCGGTGACTGGGACTGGGAGGACTGGGGCTCCGACATCGACGCCCGTGTCCTGGACAACTGCTGGTACTACCTGGCCCTGGACACCGCCGCCAAGCTGGCCGACCTCAGCGGCAACAGCGGTGACGTGGCCGGCTGGCAGTCCAGGCGCGACAGCATCAAGGCCAACTTCGACCGCGTCCTGTGGAACACGTCCCGCAACGAGTACCGCTCCCCCGGCTACACCCGCGACTCCGACGACCGCGCCAACGCCCTCGCCGTCGTCGCAGGCCTGGCCCCGGCCTCCCGCCACCGCGCGATCACCGAGGTGCTGCGCAACCACCTCAACGCCAGCCCCTACATGGAGTTCTACGTCCTGGAGGCGCTCTACCTCATGGGCGCCGCCACCGTCGCCGAGGAGCGGATGCGCAACCGCTTCGCCGCCCAGGTCACCGACCCCGACTGCTACACGCTGTGGGAGCTGTGGACCAAGGCCGACGGCACCGACAACCACGCCTGGAACGGCGGACCGCTGTACGCCCTGTCCGCCTACGCCGCCGGCGTACGACCCACCGAGCCCGGCTGGACGGCGTACGAGGTCGTCCCGCAGACCGGCACCCTCACGCGGATCGACACGGTGACCCCGACCGCACGGGGCGACATCCGCTTCGGCATCACCCGTGACGGCGACCAGGCCACCCTGACCCTCACCTCCCCGAGCGGCACGACCGCACGGGTGGGGGTCCCGACCTACCGTGGCTCCTCGCCAGTGATCAAGGCGAACGGCACCACCGTGTACTCGGGCGGCGCCGCCACCGGCAGCGTCTCCGGCCTCACGTACGCGAGCAAGGACTCCTCCTACGTCTACTTCACTGTGCGGCCGGGGAGTTGGACCTTCACGGTCAGCGGGGCGGGCCGTCTCGACAACCTCGCGCTGGGCCGGCCGGTCAGCGGCGACAACAGCCTGGAGAACGCCGACTGGGGCCGCAACCGGCTCACCGACGGCAAGCTCACCAGCGTGGCCGGCGCCAAGGGGTACACCAGCAACGAGTTCTCCTCCGCCGATGTCAGCGCCACCCCCGTGTGGGTCGAGATCGACCTCGGCGCCGACACCGACCTCGACGCCGTACGACTCTTCCCCCGCACCGACACCGCGGCGGCCGGCGGTGGCACGGCCGGTTTCCCCGTCGACTTCAGCGTCCAGGTCCGGGCCGACGGCGGCACCTCCTACACCACCGTCCGCACCGTCACCGGCCAGCCCGACCCGGACGGGCGCGTACAGACCTACGGCTTCCGCACCACCACCGCCCGCTACGTACGCCTGCGGGTCACCAGGCTCGGCTCCCCGGCCTCCGACGAGGCCGCCAAGTACCGGCTGCAGCTCGCGGAGATCACCGTGCCGACCGCCTCGACGACCGTCACCAGCAACTGCACGCTGGAGAACGGCGACTGGGGCAAGACGCGAGTGCTGGACGGCAACCTCACCAGTGTGGCCGGCGCCAGGGGCTTCACCAGCATCGACTTCCCCGCTGCCGACGTCAGGGACACACCGGTGTGGATCGAGGTCGACCTCGGCGCGGACCGGGCGATCGGGTCGGTCACCCTCCAGCCCCGTACGGACACCGGTGGCGCCGGCGGTGGCACCGCGGGCCTCCCGGTCGACTTCACGTTGCAGACCCGGGCCGACGGCGGCACCTCCTACACCACCGTCCGCACCGTCACCGGCCAGCCCAACCCCGGCGGAACCGCGCAGACCTACGCCCTCACCTCCGCGACCGGCCGCTATCTGCGTCTGAAGGCCACGAGGCTCGGTGCGCCGGCCACCGACGAGACGGCCAAGTACAGGCTCCAACTCGCCGAGATTCGCGTCGCGTAAGACAACCTTCCCTTCACTCACCTCCGCGGAAATGAGTTCTGAGATGACAGGTTTTCCCACTCGCCGACAAATGCTGAGCGGGACGGCTGGAGGGGTACTCGCCTCGTTGGCGATGACTCAGACGTCCGGTGCCGCGTACGCCGCTGCGACGTACACGGCGCCGAACCCGCGCGTGCGTATCGATCTCAACCGGAGCTGGCGGTTCGTCCGAGCGGACGTCCAAGGGGCGGAGGCGACCGGATTCGACGACTCCGGCTGGTCGTCGGTCAACACGCCGCACACCTGGAACGCCGTCGACGGTGCCGACGGCGGCAACAACTACTACCGGGGCGTGGGCTGGTACCGCCGCCACTACACCGTGCCGTCCGAACTGGCGGGTAAGCGGCTGTACCTGCAGTTCGCCGGCGTCAACCAGGTCGCCGACGTCTGGGTCAACGGCCGGTATCTCGGGCAGCACAAGGGTGGCTACTCCCGGTTCAGGTTCGGTGCCACCGGCGTGCTCGTGCCGGGCGGGGACAACGTGATCGCGGTCAAGGTGACCAACGCCCGGGACACCGGCATCGCGCCGGTCAGCGCCGACTACACCTTCGAGGGCGGCATCTACCGCAATGTGAGTCTGTGGGCCGTCGACGACCTCCATGTGCGGATGGAGGACCACGCCGGCCCCGGCGTCTACCTGCGGCAGAGCGAGGTGACCGCGACGTCGGCCACGGTGACCGTGACGACGAAGCTGTGGAACGACGGCAGCACCACCCGATCGGTGATGGTCCGCAGCGTCATCGCCGACAAGAGCGGGAACGTCGTCGCGGAGGCCGGCAGCAGCGCACAGAGCGTCGCCGCGGGCACCGGCGCGGAGATCAGGCAGACCGTCCGTGTCGACCGCCCGCGCCTGTGGAACGGCCTGGCGGATCCGTATCTCCACAACGCGAGCGTGCCGTTGAGGTGGAAGCCGGTTTCGGGATGCACACCGTCCGGATGGCGCACTACCAGCATGACCAGAAGGACTACGAACTCGCCGACGAACGCGGGGTGATCGTCTGGGCGGAGATCCCGCTGGTCAACTCCGTCACCGACTCGGCCGCCTTCACCACCAGCACCCAGAACCAACTGCGTGAGCTGATCAAGCAGAACTACAACCACCCGTCGATCGTCTTCTGGGGCATCGGCAACGAACTCACCGACTACAACGGCACCGCCACGAACACGCTGCTCGCGTCACTGGCCGACATCATCGAGGCCGAGGACCCGGACCGGCTCTCCACCTATGCGGTGCGCAGCGAGGACGCCGACGACGCACAGTCGGGGCTGCACACGCGGACCACGGGCTTCAACAAGTATCTCGGCTGGTACTACGGCTCCAAGGACGGCGAACTCGGTGCCTGGGCCGACAACCTGCACAGGAACGCCCCCTCCCGCAGGATCGGCATCTCGGAGTACGGCGCCGGCGCCAACACCGCGCAGCACGCCCTCGACCCGGCGAAGCCCGAACCGGGCGGATCCTGGCACCCCGAGGAGTACCAGTCGCTGTTCCACGAGGCGTACTGGAAGCAGATCGCCGCCCGTCCCTACATCTGGGGCGCGTTCGTCTGGGCCATGTTCGACTTCGCCTCCGACGGCCGCAACGAAGGAGGCCGGCCCGGGATCAACGACAAGGGCCTGGTCACCCACGACCGGCAGATCCGCAAGGACGCCTTCTACTGGTACAAGGCCAACTGGGCGTCCACGCCGACCCTTCACATCACGAGCCGTCGCTGGACCCGGCGCACCGACGCCACCACCGAACTCAAGGTCTACTCCAACGCGGACAAGGTCTCCGCCACCCTCAACGGCACGGCCCTGACCACCCTGAGCAGCGGCGACCGCATCTTCAAGTGGCCCGGCATCGTCCTGAGGCCCGGCGAGAACACCGTGGAGGTGACCGCGACCATCAACGGCTCCACGTACACCGACAGCGTCGTCTGGACGCTCGGCTGAGAAGTACGCGCAGTGGAGCCAGGAACGTCCTGGCTCCACTGCGTGGTGCGGGTGTGTCACTGGAACTGCGCGAAGAACCTCCAGATCTCTGCCTTGGTCCAGGTGGCGACGCCACTGTCGCCGGTGGAGCCGTCGACCGGACCGGGTATGTGGCCTCCGTCGAACGCGGCCCACTGGACCGGGTATCCGGCGCGGCAGCCCGAGTAGGTGGTGGTGATGTGCGTTCGGCTGCCGGGCCCGGGCTCGCGCGGGCTCTGGGCGGCGCAACCGTTGTTACCGGCGAACCTGTCGCGCAGGGACCGTCCTTGCGCGATGTTGAGGACGTTGTCGCTGATGCCGTGGATTCCGAAGTAGGCGATGGGCTGGGAGCCGCCGCTGCACCCGCTGATCTGAGCGCCGGAGATGACCGCGACGGCCCTGAAGACGTTCGCCCGGCTGCAGGCGAGTGCGTAGCTCATACCGCCGCCCCAGCTGAACCCCGTGGCGAAACGCTGTGCCGGGTTCACACAGAGGCCGCCCTCGATGCGCCGGATCATGTCGTCGACGAAGGTGACGTCCTCACCACCCGAATTGGCCCAGCCGTTGCCGAGGCCCTGGGGGGCGACGAGGATCGCGGTGTTGTTCGACTGTTCCTGTTGGCCGTAGTACGACCAGGTGTTTCCGCTCGTGCCGCCCGAGGCGACCTCGCCGGCGGTTCCGCCCCGCCAGTGGAACGCGAAGATCAGCCGGTAGCGGTGGCTGTTGTCGTAGTTGGCGGGGACCCTGAGGATGAAGCTGCGGCTCTTGCCGCCGCTCTGGATCGTGTGCGTACCGCTCGTCAGAGTCGGTGCGCTGCCGCATGCGCCACCGCCGCCGCCACCGGACGACAGCTTGACCATCTGCCATTGCTGGTTGGCGCCGCCCCAGTCGGAGTACTGGACGACGCTGCCGCCGTCGGCGGTGGAGGCGCCCTGCACCTCCACCGCCTTGCCGCTGGTGCGGTTGATCAGCCGGACGTGGCCCGCGTCGGAGTCGGCCAGGCGGAACTGCTGGTTGGCCCCGTTGTGGTCGGCCCACTGCTGGATCGCGGCACCGTCCGTGGTCGAGGCGCCTGCCACGTCGAGAACCTTGTCCGAGTGCCGGGCCTTGAGGCGGTAGAAGCCGTCGCCGGAGGCCACGAACTGCCACTGCTGGTTGGCTTGGTCGCTGCGCGTCCACTGGCTGACCCGCGCGCCGTCGGCGGTAGACGCGCCGGAGACATCCAGGGCCTTGCCGCTGTTGCGGTTGACCAGGACGTACCAGGCATTGGTGTCCACCGTCGCCGCCTCGGCGGGCGCCGGATTCGCCACGGTGAGCATGCCGATCGCGAGGGTCGCGGCCACCAGCGCGGCGACCCGGGACCACCAGCGATGGCGTAAGGGAGGGGCGGAGGAAACCGCACCGTAGGCCGTCATCGATTCACCCTTTCGTCTGTGACAGGTCCCATCAGGTGCGGGTCCAGCGTTGGTTGCTGCCGCCCGAGCAGGAGTAGAGCTGGATCAGGGTGCCGTTGGCGGTGCCGCTTGCGGCCGCGTCGAGGCAGAGGCCGGACTGGACGCCGACGATGGATCCGTTGGAGTCGAGGCGCCATTTCTGGTTGTCGCCGCCCCAGCAGCCGTAGATCTGGACCTTGGTGCCGTTGCCGGTGCCGGCGGCGTCCAGGCACTTGTTGCCGTAGACCCTGAGCTCGCCGGCCGCGGTGTACGTCCACTGCTGGTTGGTGCCGCTGTGGCAGTCCCACAGCTGGAGCTGGGTGCCGTCGGTGGTGCTGGCGTTGGGCACGTCCAGGCAGCGGCCCGAACCGACGCCCTTGATCGTTCCGCCGTCCGAAGGAGGCGTGGTGGAGCCGCCGTTGAGTGCGTTGAGGACGGCGGTGTAGGCGGGCTTCTTGCTGCCGTCGCCGTTGAACAGCAGCGGCGTGTGCTCCGGTCGCCAGGAGTCGGAGTCGCGCACACCCCAGACGGTGATGCCGAGGCAGCGCGGCACGGCCAGACAGTCGTTGGTCACGGCGGCGTAGGTCGAGGCCGGGGCGCCCTGGATGTCGAGTTCGGTGATGGCCACGTCGACGCCGAGGGCGGCGAAGTTCTGCAGGGTGGTGCGGAAGTTGCTGTTGTAGGGGCTGCCGCTGTTGAAGTGCGACTGGAAGCCGACACAGTCGATCGGTACGCCGCGCTGCTTGAAGTCCCGGACCATGGCGTACATGGCCTGGGTCTTGGCCCAGGTCCAGTTCTCGACGTTGTAGTCGTTGTAGCAGAGCTTGGCGGCCGGGTCGGCGGCGCGCGCGGTGCGGAAGGCGACCTCGATCCAGTCGTTGCCGGTGCGCTGCAGGTTGGAGTCGCGGCGGGCTCCCGAACTGCCGTCGGCGAAGGCCTCGTTCACGACGTCCCACTGGACGATCTTGCCCTTGTAGTGAGCCATCACGCCGTTGATGTGGTTGATCATCGCCTGGCGCAGCGTGCTGCCGCTGAGGCTCTGCATCCAGCCGGGCTGCTGGGAGTGCCAAGCCAGGGTGTGGCCGCGCACCTGCTTGCCGTTCTGCACCGCCCAGTTGTAGACGCGGTCACCGGCGGTGAAGTTGAACTGGCCCCGCTGCGGTTCGGTGGCGTCGATCTTCATCTCGTTCTCGGCCGTCACCGAGTTGAACTCACGGCCCGCGATCGTCGTGTACGCCGAGTCGCCCAGCCTGCCCGAGGCGATGGCGGTACCGAAGTAGCGGCCGCTCTGCGCCGCCGCGGCGCCGAGCGTGCTCTCGGCGGCGTGTGCGGTCGGCGGCGCGACCAGCGCGGCGACCACGCCTAGGGCGGCGACGACCAGCGTCAGCAGCAGGCCGTGGATCTTCCGACGCACAAGGGGTCTGGCAAGGGCGTACAGGCCCATGACTGTGCCTCCAAGGTGGACATCGAGGAATGACTGAAGCGCAGGGGAAAGCGTCGTCCGCTCCCACTCGGCGGACGGACGGGGGCGGGGCGGGGCGGAATCCGGACAGCACGGAGTGAGATGCGCTGGTGGGAACCGGCCGACGCGGTTCGAGATCTCGAACTACGGTCGGTCACCCAGTGAGGGAGGTTGAGGATTGACGGTGAATCGTCAATACTCGCCGCCGAGAAAGTTTCAGCTCAAGGATCGAAACATTCGAATCCGTTGTCGAGCGGGGATCGCGAACTTCGGGAGCACTTCCGGTAGGCACGACAGCTCCCCAGGCCCACAAACGGAGGAGCTGTTTGCGGACAGATCAGCTACAGCCCTTGACCAGAGGCCCTCACATTCCTAGCTTGTGGCGTCAAGGTTCGGGAAGCTCTTCGAATGTTTCGAAAGAGTCCCTGCCCTGGTTCGGCCGCTCCGCGATTCCTCGGCGCCACCTCACCCCGCCCCCAAGGAGGCCCTCTGATGTGGTTTCGCCACCCGTCCCCGGTTCGCCCAAGACGCTTACTCGTCGCCCTTGCGCCCTTGCTGCTCGTGGCCACCTTCCTCGGTGCCCAGCCCGCCGCCGCGGCGACCGTCGACCCCAACGCCTCGTACGTACTGGTCAACCGCAACAGCGGCAAAGCCCTGGACGTCTACAACCTGGCGACCGGCGACGGCGCCCGCATCACCCAGTGGACCAGGAACGACCAGAACCAGCAGCAGTGGCAGTTCGTCGATGCCGGGGGCGGCTACTACCGCATCAAGTCCCGGCACTCCGGCAAGGTCCTGGACATCCACAACTGGTCCACCGCGAACGGCGGTTCGATCGTCCAGTGGACCGACCTGAACGCCACCAACCAGCAGTGGCGGCTGGCCGACAGCTCCGACGGGTACGTGCGGCTCATCTCGCGCCACAGCAACAAGGCCCTCGAAGTACAGGGCGCGTCCACCGCCGACAACGCGAACATCGTCCAGTACGACGACTGGGGCGGCAGCAACCAGCAGTGGCAGCTCGTCAAGGTCGGCGCCGACAACCCCGGCACGTGCGAGCTTCCGTCGACATACCGCTGGACATCAACGGGCGCGCTGGCACAGCCCAAGCCCGGGTGGGTCTCGCTCAAGGACTTCACCGTCGTCCCCTACAACGGCAGGCAACTCGTCTACGCGACGACGCACGACACGGGGACGCGCTGGGGCTCGATGAACTTCGGCACGTTCACCAACTGGTCGGATATGGCCTCGGCCAGCCAGAACACGATGTCGAACTCCACCGTCGCGCCCACGCTCTTCTACTTCGCGCCGAAGAACATCTGGGTGCTCGCCTACCAGTGGGGTAGGACCGCCTTCTCCTACCGGACGTCGAGCGACCCCACCAACCCGAATGGCTGGTCAGCCGAGCAGCCGCTCTTCACCGGAAGCATCTCCGGCTCCGGAACAGGACCCATCGACCAGACGCTCATCGCCGACGGGACGAACATGTACCTGTTCTTCGCCGGCGACAACGGCAAGATCTACCGGGCCAGCATGCCGATCGGGAACTTCCCGGGGAGCTTCGGCTCGTCGTACACGACGATCATGAGCGACACGACGAACAACCTGTTCGAAGCCCCGCAGGTCTACAAGCTCCAGGGCCAGAACCGCTACCTCATGATCGTCGAGGCGATCGGCTCGCAGGGCCGCTACTTCCGCTCGTTCACGGCCACCAGTCTGAACGGCTCATGGACACCCCAGGCCGCGACCGAGAGCAATCCCTTCGCCGGCAAGGCCAACAGCGGCGCCACCTGGACCAACGACATCAGCCACGGCGAACTGATCCGCACCAGCCCTGACCAGACCATGACCGTCGATCCCTGCAATCTGCAGTTGCTCTACCAGGGGCGCAGCCCCAACTCGGGTGGCGACTACGGCCTCCTGCCCTACCGTCCGGGTCTGCTGACACGACAGCGCTGACGGTTGCGACACGGTCCGGCTCCGGAAGGGAGCCGGCACGGCGGGCTCGGCGAAAGGGCCGAGCCCGCCCGGCGCGTGCGGTGGTCGTCCTGCTCGCGTGATACGTCCGCGGCGGGCTTCGGAGCACGATGGCGCATATCGCGCCCCGAAGAATGGCTCGTCATGTCGGTGGAGTACACCTGGTTCGCCCTGTAGGAAGGTCGAGTAAGAGTGGCAGCACGTCTGCGCCAACTCAAGGTGATACGAAAGGTCGACAACCGGGGCATGACCTCTACATCCTTCAACCCCCATGCGCTGCTCGCGAAGAGCCCGATCGGTGTGCTTGCGACCATCAAGGCGGATGGGCGGCCCCAGCTCTCCCCCGTCCAGCCGTTCTATGACGAGTCGGCGAGCGTGATCCATGTGTCCACCAGCGCGGGCGCGGCAAAGGTGGCGAACCTGCGGCGGGACGCCCGGGCCACGCTGGAGGTGACCAGCCCCGACGGCATGTCGTGGGCCACCGCCGAAGGCATCGCCACGCTCACCGGTCCGGGCACCGACCCCCACGGGCCCGAGGTGGAGGCGCTGGTGAACTACTACCGGCTCGCCGCCGGGGAGCACCCGGACTGGGACGAGTACCGGGCGGTGATGGTCTCCGACCGCCGGGTGCTCATCACCATGACGGTCGACCATGTCTACGGGGCCGACATCAGCTGACGGGACGGCAGGCGCGGGACGGCCCCGCGTTCACGGGAGCGGCCGTCGGCCCCCGGACCCGACCAGGTCCGGGGGCCGACGGCCGTTCCCGCTCTACGTTGTTCGCCTTCGCTGTCCGTGCGCGCCGCCCCCGCTCAGGCGTGCATGTGCTGCAACGTCTCGCCGTCCTGCTTCCGCAGGACCGCGATCAGGTCGCGCAGTCCCTTGTCGGCCCGGGCGATCTCGTCGTCCGTGAGGTACACGGACGGCTCGAAGCGCAGGGTGTTCGTGGCGCTCGCGGTGGGGAAGATGCGGATCGCGTGGACGCGCAGCAGGTAGCCGGCGAAGAGATAGCCGAGGAGGCCCGCCTGCGCCTGGTCGCGGATGATCTCCGAGGTGGACTCGGACTGGTCGTGGAACTCCAAGCCGAGCATCAGGCCCTTGCCCCGGACGTCCTTGACGACGTCGCCGAACTCCTCCCTCAACCGGCCGAGCACCTCGAGGAGTTGGTCGCCGCGCTCGGCGGCCAGCCGGTACGCCCTGCCGTCGTCGGCCTCCAGCAGGTCCACGGTGCGGCCGGCGATGAGGGTGGAGAAGCTGTCCTTGGCGTAGGTGGAGCTGTGGACGAGTTCGAAGTCGGTGCGGTAGCGCGAGCCCCGGATCAGGGTGAGCGCGGCCTTGGCGACGCCGCCGCCGAGACTCTTGGCGAGGGTGTAGTAGTCGCCCTGGAGGCCGAGGTGCGAGCTGGCGAAGAACGCGCCGGAGCGGCCCATGCCGCTCTGCACCTCGTCCACGATGATCGGGCAGTCGATCGTGGCGCAGACCTCCTGGACCCGACGTACGGCGGCCCGGTCGAGGACCCGGATGCCGGCTTCGCCCTGAATGGGTTCGAGGATGAAGGCGCAGATGACGGGCAGTTCCCGTTCGGTCAGGCGGACAACGCCGTCCTCGACGGTGACGTCCAGGACCGTCCTGCGCTCCTCGGCCACGGTCTTCTCCAGCGCGTCCGGCTGGTCGAGCGGCACGAAGCGGCACTGGGCGGCGAGGGCGGTGAACGGGGTGCGGTAGCCGACGTTGTGGGTGAGCTGGACGCTGCCGACCAGCTTGCCGTGGAAGGAGCCCTCCGGGGCCAGAAACACCGGACGGGCGGCCATGCGCTCGCTGTTGGCGGCCCGGACCGCTTCGAGCAGGCGGTCGATGTCGCCGACGTCGCCCGGCTTGGCGTCGGGGCCGAGGAGACCGGCGGCGGCGTCGGTGGCGATGCGGGCGCCGGACCGTACCGCCGCGCGGGCCTCGCCGAGGTGGGCCTCGATCTCCTCCGTCAGCTCGGCCAGCTTCATCACCCGGTCCAGCTCGGCGTGCTTGACGGCCACCTCGACGGCCTCGGCGCCGCTGTTGGCGAAGACCGCCGAGTAGTGCTCGTCGGTGGCGAACTCCCGCTGGAGGATGCCGTTGATCTTCCAGGCGAGGTCGTTGGCGTAAGGGTGCCGGGAGAACTGGGCGTGGATCGGGGTCCCCTGGTCGAGCAGGGCCTTGGCGTAGGCCACGATCTCCGGGTTGTTGTGCCCGAGTATCGTCGAGCCGTAGCCGCCCACCAGGTCGAGGACGGGGATTTCCGTGCCCTGGTCGTCGCGGTAGAAGAGGGTGTTTCCCTGGGAGCGGATGTATTCGACGCCGAGTCCAAGTGAGGACAGCCATCCGGCAAGGTGCGGTTCCGCCAGTTCGATTTTCTCGACCACCGGGTTTTCCTCTCCGATTGTTTTCTGCCCGACCGATGTCGGCAGACCGTAGCATTCACCTTCTCCCACCTGCCGGTTCTGCCGTAATAGGCCAGTAACGTCCCACTCTCCGGTAAGTCTCTGGAACATCTTCGGTAATTGGCCGTTCTCGTGGCGGGTTCATTCCGGAGCGAACGGCACGTTACCGGGCCGGGACTGGATTTGGGCCGACTCGAAAAAACCCCGGATACGCTCGCCGGGAGCGCATGTTCGTTACCCGAGGTGATTTCCAGTAATGGAAGGGCAGCCGAGCGAAAATGACGAGTGAGCGACACTCCTCCGCGATCGACCCACTGGATCGGCAGGAACCGATCGCCGTGGTCGGCCTGTCCTGTCGGCTGCCCGGGGCCGCCGGCCCCGAGGAGTTCTGGAGGCTGTTGCGCGAGGGCCGGGACGCCGTCACGCAGATGTCCGAGCACCGGTGGGAGCCGATCTCGGCGGACGCCCGCAGCGAGATACGCCGGGGCGGGTTCCTGGACGCCGTCGAGGAGTTCGACGCCGCCTTCTTCGGGATCTCGCCCCGCGAGGCCGTCGTCATGGACCCGCAGCAACGGCTGCTGCTGGAGATCACCTGGGAGGCGCTGGAGGACGCGGGGATCGTCGCGGCGAGCCTCGACGGCAGCCCCACGGCCGTGTTCGTCGGCACCGCCCGCGAGGACTACACGAGCCTGGTCTACCGGCAGGGCTCCGCCGCCATCACCCAGCACACGGTCGCCGGCACCCACCGCGGCATCATCGCCAACCGGGTCTCGTACGCGCTCGGGCTGAACGGGCCGAGCCTCACCGTCGACACCTCCCAGTCGTCCTCGCTGGTCGCCGTGCACCTCGCGTGCGAGAGCCTGCGCGCCGGAGAGGCGGAACTGGCGCTCGCGGCGGGCGTCAACCTCAACCTCCTCGCCGAAGGGGTGGCCGGCGCCGAGCAGTTCGGCGGGCTCTCCCCGGACGGGCGCTGCTTCACCTTCGACGCCCGGGCGAACGGCTATGTGCGCGGCGAAGGCGCCGGCATGGTCGTGCTCAAGCCGCTGCGACAAGCCCTCGCCGACGGCGACCGGGTGCACGGCGTGATCCTCGGCAGCGCGGTCAACAACGACGGCGCCACGCCCGGCCTCACCGTGCCCAGCGCCGCCGCGCAGGAGAAGGTGATCCGGCTCGCCCACCGGCGGGCGGGGGTCGTGCCGGACGCCGTCCAGTACGTCGAGCTGCACGGCACCGGAACCCCGGTCGGCGACCCGATCGAGGCCGCCGCGCTCGGGGCGGCGGTCAGCGCGCTCAGGGCACCCGGCGACCCGCTGCGGGTGGGCTCGGTGAAGACGAACATCGGGCACCTCGAAGGGGCCGCCGGCATCGCCGGGCTCATCAAGACGGTCCTCTCCGTCCGCCACCGCATGCTCCCGCCGAGCCTCAACTTCCGTACGCCCAACCCGAGGATCCCGCTCGACACGCTCAACCTGTCGGTCAACGACCGGCTGGGCCAGTGGCCGCACCCCGAGCGGCCACTGCTCGCCGGCGTGAGCTCCTTCGGCATGGGCGGCACCAACTGCCATGTGGTCGTGGGCGAGGCGCCCGGTGCTCGCGAGCCCGAGAACGCCCCGCGCACCCGCCCCGCGGACGCCGTGCTGCCCGTCGTGGTCTCCGGGCGGGGCCCGCAGGCGCTGCGCGCCCAGGCCGGGCGGCTCGCCGAGTACGTCGAGAGCCACGATGACGCCGACCCCGCCTCGGTCGGCCGGTCGTCGGTCTTCACCCGGTCACAGCTCGGTCACCGGGGTGTCGTGCTGGCCGCCGACCGGGACGAACTGGTCGCCGGGCTGCGCGCGTTGGCGTCGGGGCTGCCCGCCGCCGGGGTGGTGGCGGGGGCCGAGACGACGGGCCGGCTGGCCATGGTCTTCACCGGGCAGGGTGCCCAGCGAACAGGGATGGGCACCGAACTCCACACGGCCTTTCCCGTGTTCGCGGCGGCCTTCGACACGGTGTGCGCCCACCTCGACCCGCTGTTGGAGCGGCCGCTGCGCGAGGTCGTGGCCACCGGCGAGGGACTCGACGAGACCCGGTACACCCAGCCCGCGCTGTTCGCCGTCGAGGTCGCGCTGTACCGACTGTTCGAGTCATGGGGCGTACGGCCCGGCCTCCTCGCCGGGCACTCGATCGGTGAGGTCGCCGCCGCCCATGTCGCCGGGGTCCTCTCGCTCGCCGACGCCTGCGCGCTGGTCGCCGCCCGCGGCCGGCTGATGCAGGAACTGGACGTCGCGGGCGCCATGGTCGCCGTCCAGGCCGCCGAGGACGAGGTGCTGCCGCTGCTGGCGGGCCGGGAGGGCGAGGTGGCGGTCGCCGCCGTCAACGGCCCCGCGGCTCTCGTGCTGTCCGGGGACACGGACGCGGTGCTGGAGATCACCGCTGTCCTGAAGGACCGGGGACACAGGACCAAGCGGCTGACGGTGAGCCACGCATTCCACTCCCCGCACATGGACGGGATGCTCGACGCATTCCGCCGTGTGGTCACCGGGCTGGCCTTCCACATGCCCCGTATCCCCGTCGTCTCCACGGTGACGGGCGAGATCGCGGCGCCCGAGCTGCTGACCTCCCCCGAGTACTGGGTCGAGCAGGTCCGCCGTCCGGTGCGGTTCATGCGGGCCGCGCGGACCCTGGAGGCGGAGGGCGTGGGGACCGTCCTCGAACTGGGGCCCGACGGCGTCTGTTCGGCGATGGTGGCCGAGAGCGTGCTCGACAGGGACTCGATCGCCACCGAACCGGCGCTGCGCCCGGGGCGGCCCGAGGAGCAGACGGCCTGGACGGCGCTGGCCCGGGCGTTCGTCCGCGGTGCGGCGGTGGACTGGGCGGCCGTGTTCGAGGGGGCCGGGGGGCGTCGGATCGATCTGCCGACGTACGCGTTCCAACGGGAGCGGTACTGGGTGACGGATCTGGCCCGCGCGGAGGATGCCGCGGCCGGCGGTTCCCCCGTGCCCTCGCCCGGCGCCGGAGCCCTGCCCGCCGCCGTCCGGCCGCCGCGCGCCGTCGCATCCCGGGCGGCGGGTGAGCGGTCGGCGGTCGAGCTGGTGACCTCGCATGTCGCAGCCGTCCTGGGGTACGCCGCCGGACGGACCGTCGAGATGGACGTGCCGTTCCGGGACCTCGGCTTCAGCTCCCTGATGATCGTGGAACTGCGCGAGAACCTCGTCGGGGCGACCGGGCTGCGGCTGCCGACGGGGCTGGCGTTCGACCATCCGACACCCAGGGCGCTGGCGGAGTTCGTCGCGGCCGAGCTGGCGGGGGCGGACCCGGGCGGGGCCGACGAGGTTCTGCCGGGAGCGGTGGCCGGGGCCGGCTCGGGCTCGCGTGGGCAGGACGCGTACGACGAGCCGATCGCGATCGTCGGCATGGCCTGCCGGTACCCCGGTGGTGTCGCCTCGCCCGAGGAGCTGTGGGGCCTGGTGGCCGAGGGTGGCGACGCGATCTCCGCGTTCCCGACCGACCGGGGCTGGGCCGAGGACCTCTACGACCAGGACCACGAGCGGTCCGGCAAGAGCTATGTCCGCGAGGGCGGGTTCCTGCACGACGCGGGCCGGTTCGACGCGTCCTTCTTCGGGATCTCACCGCGCGAGGCGCAGGCCATGGACCCGCAGCAGCGGCTGCTGCTGGAGACCGCCTGGGAGGCGCTGGAGCGGGCCGGACTGGTCCCGCGGCAGCTGCGCGGCAGCCGTACCGGGGTCTTCGTCGGCGCGACGGCAGGCGACTACGGGCCCCGGATGCACGACGCGCCCGAGGGCGTCGAGGGGCATCTGCTGACCGGCGGCGCGGCGAGCGTGATGTCCGGGCGGATCGCCTACCAGTTCGGGTTCGTGGGGCCCGCGGTGACCGTGGACACGGCGTGCTCGTCGTCGCTGGTCGCGCTGCATCTGGCGGTGCAGTCGCTGCGGCGCGGCGAGTCGAGTCTCGCGGTCGCGGGCGGGGTGACGGTCATGTCGACGCCCGGCATGTTCCTGGAGTTCTCGCGGCAGCACGGGCTGGCGGCGGACGCGCGGTGCAAGGCGTTCGCGGCGGCGGCCGACGGGACCGCGTGGGCGGAGGGCGTGGGCCTGCTGGTCGTGGAGCGGCTCTCCGACGCACGCCGCAACGGCCACCCGGTCCTCGCGGTGGTGCGGGGTTCGGCCGTCAACTCCGACGGCGCGTCCAACGGGCTGAGCGCCCCGAACGGGTTGTCGCAGCAGCGGGTGATCCGGCAGGCGCTCGCCGACGCCGGGCTCACCACGGCCGACGTCGACGTCATGGAGGCGCACGGCACGGGCACCGCGCTGGGCGACCCCATCGAGGCGGAGGCCATCCTCGCGACGTACGGGCGGGACCGGGACGGCCGGGAGCCGGTGCTGCTCGGTTCGCTGAAGACCAACATCGGACACGCGCAGGCCGCGGCCGGGGTCGGCGGCGTCATCAAGATGGTCCAGGCGATGCGGCACGGCGTCGTACCGGCCACGCTGCACGTCGACGAGCCGACCCCGCACGTCGACTGGACGTCCGGCGCGGCGGAACTGGTCCGCGAGCGGCGGCAGTGGCCGCACACCGCCGCGCCCCGACGAGCCGCCGTGTCGTCCTTCGGGATCAGCGGCACGAACGCGCACGTGATCGTGGAACAGGGGGACGTCGCGGAGCCGGCCGGGACGGACGCGGCGCCGCTGGGAGGCACGAACGCGGCCTCCCCCGTCCCTCGTCTCCCCTGGGTCCTCTCCGCCCCCACCGAGGACGGCCTGCGCGCGCAGGCCGGGCGGTTGCGGGAGTTCGTGACCGGTGCGGGCGCGGTGCGCATCGGCGACGTCGGGCTGGCACTGGCGACCACGCGGACGGCGTTCCGGCGGCGGGCCGTGGTGCTGGGCTCGGACGTCGGCGAGCTGCTGGCCGGGGTGGACGCGGTCCGCGACGGGGCGGGAGCGTCGAACGTCGTGCGCGGCACCGCCGTCGAGACGGGGCGGACGGCGCTGCTGTTCACCGGACAGGGTGCTCAACGCCTCGGGATGGGCCGGGAGTTGTACGAAGCGTTCCCGGTGTTCGCCGAGGCGCTGGACGCGGTGTGCGCGGCACTCGACCCGCATCTGGAGCGGCCGCTGCGCGAGGTGCTGTTCGCCGAGGAGGGCAGTGCGGCGGCGCGGCTGCTGCACCGCACGCGGTACACCCAGCCCGCGCTGTTCGCCGTGGAGGTGGCCCTCTTCCGGCTGCTGGTCGAGCGTGACGGGGTCGTGCCCGAGCTGCTCGCCGGGCACTCGATCGGCGAACTGGCGGCGGCCCATGTCGCCGGCGTGCTGTCGCTCGAGGACGCCGCCGCGCTGGTCGCGGCACGGGGCCGGCTGATGCAGGCGGCCCGCTCGGACGGGGCGATGATCGCGGTCCAGGCCGATCCGGACGAGGTCGCCGAGTCGATCGCCGGGTACTCCGGCGCCGTCTCCCTCGCCGCCGTCAACGGGCCCCGTTCCGTGGTCCTCGCGGGCGACGAGCCGGTGGTCACCCGGATCGCGGAGGAGTGGCGTGAGCGCGGCAGCCGCACGCGCAGGCTCCAGGTGAGCCACGCCTTCCACTCGCCGCACATGGACGGCATCCTCGACGAGTTCCGCGAGGTGGCCCGGTCCCTGACCTTCCATCCGCCCACGATCCCGGTGGTCTCCACGGTCACCGGGGAACCCGCCGGGTCCGAGCTGCTGTGCTCCCCCGACTACTGGGCCGACCAGATCCGCGCCACCGTCCGCTTCCACGACGCCGTACGGTCGCTGCGGGCGCTCGGGGCCGGGCTGTTCGTGGAGGTGGGCCCGGACGCCGTCCTCACCGGCATGGCGCGGGAGGCGTTCGCCGAGGACGAGGACGAGGGCGGCTCCGTGACGAGCGTCGCGCTCTCGCGGGCCGGGCGGCCGGAGGCGGACACGTATCTGACCGCCCTCGCGCACCTCCACACGGCCGGCGGCGAGGTCGACCTGACCGCGTACTTCCCCGGCGCCGCCCGGATCGACCTGCCGACGTACGCCTTCCGGGGCGACCACTTCTGGCTGGCCCCCGGCGCCCGCTCCGACGCGCGCGGGCTCGGGCTTGAGCCGGCCGGTCACCCGCTGCTCGGCGCGGCGGTGGAGATGGCCGGCGGCGAGGACCTCGTCCTCACCGGCCGGTTGTCGCCGCGTACGCACCCGTGGCTGGCGGACCACGTCGTGGAGGGGGTGGTGCTGCTGCCCGCCACGGCCTTCCTGGAGCTGGCCTTCGCCGCCGGGGAGCGCGTGGGCGCGGACGCCGTCGACGACCTGACCCTGGAGACACCGCTGGTGCTGCGCGAGCAGGACTCGGTGCGTATCCAGGTCAGGGTCACCGACCCGGACGGCACGGGCGCCCGGTCGTTCACGATCCACTCGCGCCCGGCCACGGCCGACGACGACACGGCGGCGGACCGGTCGTGGACCCGGCACGCCACCGGCGTCCTGGCGCCGACCGCGGGTCCGGCCGTGACGACCGGGGACACGGGTGCCTGGCCGCCCGCCGGCGCGGTGGCGCAGCCGGTCGAGGACGCCTACGCCGTGCTGCGGGACCTCGGCTACGACTACGGGCCCGCGTTCCGTGGCGTGCGGGCCGTGTGGCGGCTCGGCGACGACCTCCTCGCGGAGGTGGCGCTCGCCGATGAACAGCGCGAGGAGGCCGCCCTGTTCGGGCTGCACCCGGCGCTGCTCGACGCCGCCCTGCACCCACTGCTGCCGGCGGCGGCCCAGGATCCGGGGCGGATCCGGTTGCCGTTCTCCTGGTCGGGGGTCCGGCTGCACGCGGGCGGGGCCACCGCGCTGCGGGTGCGGATCTCGCCCCTCGGCACGGACACCTTCCGGCTGACGGTCGCCGACGGCACGGGCGCTCCCGTCGTGACCGTCGACTCGCTCGCACTACGCCCGGTCGACCGCGGCAGGCTCGCCACGGCCGGCGCCGCCCGCGACGACGCGCTGTTCACCGTCGACTGGCCCGCGCTGCCCGCACCGGAGGTCCCCGCGTGGAGCCGGAGCGACCTGACCGATCCGGCCGGCCTGTCCGCCGCCGCGCCGGCCGACCTGATGGTGGTCACCCTCGCTGCGGACGGCGAGGCGACGCCCGCCGCCGCGCGCGCCGCGACCGTAGGGACGCTGGAGCTGGTTCAGCGGTGGCTGGACGACGAGCGGTTCGCGGGATCCCGGCTGGTCGTCGTGACCACCGGTGCCGTCGCCGCGCTGCCCGGCGACGACGTGTCCGACCTGGTGCACGCGCCCCTGTGGGGTCTGCTGCGCACCGCGCAGACCGAGCACCCGGACCGGATCGTGCTCGTCGACCTCGACGGGACGGGCGACGCGCGGGCACTGGTGGCCGCCGCCGTGGCCACCGGGGAACCGCAGATCGCCGTACGGGACGGGCGGTCGCACGCCCCGAGGCTGGCTCGCGCCACGGACCGCCGCACCGAAACGCCGCGGCTCGACCCGGACGGCACGGTGCTGATCACCGGCGGTACGGGCGGTCTCGGCGCGCTGTTCGCCCGGCATCTGGTGACCGGGCACGGCGCCCGCCGGCTGGTGCTGACCAGCCGGCGGGGACCCGACAGCCCTGGCGCGTCCGCGCTCGCCGAGGAGCTCACCGGGCGGGGGGCGCACGTCCGGATCGTCGCCGTCGACGCCGCCGACCGGGACGCCCTCGCCGAGCTGATCGCCGACGTGCCCGAGGAGCATCCGCTGACCGCCGTCGTGCACACGGCCGGTGTCCTCGACGACGCCACGGTCGGCTCGCTGACCGGGGCGCAGGTGGAGACGGTCCTGCGGCCCAAGGTCGACGGGGCGTGGCATCTGCACGAGCTGACACGCGGTCAGGATCTGGCGGCGTTCGTGCTGTTCTCCTCCGTCTCGGGCGTCACCGGTATGGCGGGCCAGGCGAACTACGCCGCCGCCAACACCTTCCTCGACGCGCTCGCCCACCACCGCGGCGCGCGGGGCATGCCGGCGCACTCGCTGGCGTGGGGGCTGTGGGACGCGGCCGCCGGCATGGGCGGCACGCTCTCCGAGGCGGACGTGGCCCGCTGGGCGCGGACCGGTGTGGTACCGCTGGACGCGGAGCGGGGGCTGCGGCTGTTCGACGAGGCGCTGGCCGGCCCCGAGGCGCTCGTCGTGCCCGCCGCGCTGCGGCCGGGGCGGGCCGGTGCGGGCGCCGAGCAGGTCCCGGCCGTCTGGCGGGGCCTGGTCCGCACCCGCCGGGTCGCGCGCACGGCGAGCGTCTCCGGCGCCGGGGACTGGTCGGCGCGGATCGCCGCCCTGCCGAAGGAGGAACGGTACGCCGCGGTGCTCGCCGTGGTGCGTACGTCCGCCGCCCTGGCCCTGGGGCACGCCTCCGCTGACGCGGTGGACGCCGCCCGGGCGTTCAAGGAGCAGGGCTTCGACTCGCTCACCGCCGTCGAGCTGCGCAACCAGGTGAACAGCGCGACCGGGCTGCGGCTGGCGTCCACCGTCGTCTTCGACCATCCGAGCCCCGAGGCGCTGGCCCGCCATCTGCTGGGCCGCATCGCGGGCGAGGCCCCGGCCACCGTGGCCCAGGTGCCGGTCGCGACCGGCACCGACGAGCCCGTCGCGATCGTCGGGATGGCGTGCCGTTACCCCGGCGGGGTGAGCTCCCCGGAGGACCTGTGGCGGCTGGTGTCCGCCGGGACGGACGCGATCAGCGCCTTCCCCGTCAACCGCGGCTGGGACCTGGAGAAGCTGTACGACCCGGACCCCGGGAGGGCCGGCACCTCGTACGTGCGCGAGGGCGGGTTCCTGCACGAAGCGGACCTCTTCGACCGGGAGTTCTTCGGGATCTCGCCGCGCGAGGCGACCGCGACCGACCCCCAGCAGCGGCTGCTCCTGGAGACCGCCTGGGAGGCCTTCGAGAACGCGGCGATCGACCCTGCCGCGCTGCGCGGCAGCAACACCGGGGTGTTCGTCGGCGCGATGTACGACGACTACGCGTCGCGGCTGCCGTCGGTGCCCGCCGAGTTCGAGGGATTCCTGCTGGTCGGGAACACCTCCAGCGTGATCTCCGGGCGGCTCGCCTACGCGTACGGCCTGGAGGGTCCTGCGGTCACCGTGGACACCGCCTGCTCGTCGTCGCTCGTCGCCCTGCACCTGGGGGCGCAGGCGCTGCGGTCCGGCGAGTCCGACCTCGTGATGGCGGGTGGGGTGACCGTGATGGCGGGGCCGGGCTCGTTCGTCGAGTTCAGCCGGCAGCGGGGGCTCGCGCCGGACGGCCGCTGCAAGTCGTTCTCCGCGCACGCCGACGGCACCGTGTGGAGCGAGGGCGTGGGCCTGCTGCTGCTGGAGCGGCTGTCCGACGCCCGGCGCAACGGGCACCAGGTGCTCGCCGTGCTGCGCGGTTCCGCCGTCAACCAGGACGGCGCCAGCAACGGGCTCACCGCGCCCAACGGCCCGTCCCAGGAGCGGGTGATCCGGCAGGCCCTCGCGGGCGCCGGACTGCGGGCATCCGACGTCGACGCCGTGGAGGCGCACGGCACCGGCACCGCGCTGGGCGACCCGATCGAGGCACAGGCCCTGCTGGGCACGTACGGTGCCGACCACGACGCCCGGAACCCGCTGTGGCTGGGCTCGCTGAAGTCCAACATCGGGCACGCGCAGGCCGCGGCCGGGGTCGGCGGTGTCATCAAGATGGTCCAGGCGATGCGGCACGGAGTGCTGCCGAAGACCCTGCACGCCGAGGAGCCCTCGCCGCACATCGACTGGGACAGCGGCGCCCTCGCCCTGCTCACCGAGGCCCGTGAGTGGCCGGAGGCCGGGCGTCCGCGCCGGGCCGCCGTGTCGTCGTTCGGCATCAGCGGCACCAACGCGCACGTGATCATCGAGCAGGCGGAGGGAGATCCCGGGACGGCCGGCCCCGCCGGCTCCGGGGACGCTGCGACGGCCGAGGACCGCCCGGCCCCGGGCACCGCCCTGCCCTGGTTGCTGTCGGCCAAGTCGGAAACGGCGCTGCGGGCGCAGGCCGAGCGGCTGCGGGCGTTCGTGGTCGAGCGGCCCGCAATCGCACCCGTCGACGTCGGCTTCTCGCTGGCCACCGGCCGGACCCGGCACGAGCACGGGGCCGCGGTGCTGGGACACGACCGGGACGAACTCATCAGCGCCCTCGACGCGTTGACGCGGGGCGAGGACACCCCCTCCGTCGTCCGTGACGGTGGAGGTACGAGGGGCAGGACGGCGTTCCTGTTCACCGGGCAGGGCAGTCAGCGCCCCGGCATGGGACGCGACCTGTACGCGGCCTCCCCGGCGTTCGCCGCCGCCTTCGACGAGGTGTGCGCCCACCTCGACGCCCACCTCGAGCGACCTCTGCGCGACCTCGTGTTCGACGGCGGGGACGAGCTGAACCGCACGGTGTTCGCGCAGCCCGCGCTGTTCGCGCTGGAGGTCGCGCTGTTCCGGTTCGCCGAGTCCTGCGGCCTCACGCCGGACCATCTGCTGGGCCACTCGGTCGGCGAGTTCGCCGCGGCGCACGTCGCCGGTGTGCTGTCGCTGCCCGACGCGTGCGCGCTGGTGGCAGCCCGGGGCCGGCTCATGGACGCCCTGCCGGAGGGCGGCGCGATGCTCGCCGTCGCGGCGGCGGAGGACGAGATCACCCTGCCCGACGGGGTGAGCCTCGCCGCCGTCAACGGCCCCGAGGCGGTCGTGGTCTCGGGCGACGAGGACGCGGTCGCGGCGCTGGAGGAGCACTGGCGGGCGGAGGGCCGCAAGGTCAAGCGCCTCGTCGTCTCGCACGCCTTCCACTCCCACCGCATGGACGGCATGCTCGACGCCTTCGCCGAGGCGGCCCGTGGCGTGACCTTCCACCCGCCGACGCTGCCGATCGTGTCGACGGTCACCGGTGACCTGGTCGACGCCGCGCGACTGTGCACCCCGGAGTACTGGGTGGCCCAGGTGCGTCAGGCGGTGCGGTTCGCGGACGGGGTACGGCGGCTGGAGGCCGCCGGGGTCACCGACTATGTGGAGCTGGGCCCCGACGGGGTGCTCTCCGCGCTGGTCGAGCCGTGTCTGACCGCACCGGCGGGCGCGGTGGTCTCGCTGCTGCGGGTCGGACGCCCCGCGACGCGCACCGCCCCCGCCGCTGTGACGCTGCTCGCCCTGCGCGGGGCCGACGTGAACTGGAACGCGGTCTTCCCCGGCGCCCGCCGCACCCCCCTGCCCGGATACGCCTTCCAGCGGCAGCGCTACTGGCTCACGGCTCCGGCCGCCTCCGGTGACGCCACCGACCTCGGTCTCGACTCCCTCGACCATCCGTTGCTGGGCGCGGCCGTGGAGGCGGTCGACGGCGACAGTGTCGTCCTCACCGGCCGGGTCTCCCCGCGCACCCACCCGTGGCTCGCCGACCACGCCGTCATGGGCACCGTGCTGCTGCCGGGGACCGCGTTCGTGGACCTCGCGCTCCATGCCGCCCGCCGGGCCGCCTGCACCCTGGTCGACGAACTCACCCTGACCGCGCCGCTGGTGCTCCGCGAGGACGACGACGTACGCATCCAGGTGTCGGTCGGCGCCCCCGACGACTCCGGTCGGCGTGCGCTGACCGTGCACTCCCGTCCCGCGCGGGCGGACGGCGACCGCCGCTGGACCCGGCACGCCGAGGGAACGCTGAGCACGGGTGAGCCCGCCATGGTCCTCCCCGAGGGCGTACGGCGGCCGGCCGACGCCGTGGAGATCGACCTCGACGGGGTCTACGACGCCCTCGCCGAACGGGAGTACGCGTACGGTCCGCTGTTCCGGAACCTGCGCCGGCTCTCCCGCCACGGGGACGACCTGCACGCCGACGTCACCCTGGCCGAGGAGCACCGGGCCGAGGCCGCGCGGTTCGCGCTGCACCCGGCGCTGCTCGACGCGGCCCTGCACCCGCTGCTGCCGGGGGTGGCGGACGTGGCCTCCGGGCCGATGGTGCCGTTCTCCTGGTCCGGCATCAGCGTGCCCCCGGCCGGAACGGGCCCCGGCGCACTGCGGGTCCGGCTCGCGGTGACGCACTCCGACGACACGACCGTGGCGGTCACCCTGCACCTCGCCGACGAGACGGGGCTGCCGCTGGCCACGATCGACGAGCTCCGGCTGCGCCCCCTCTCCCCCGGCGACCTGGCCGCCGCGGGCGCCCGGACCCGGGAGGGGCTGTACGGAGTGCGGTGGGTCCCCGTGCCGACCGACCCGGCCGCCGCCGACGACGGCCCCTGGGCCGTGCTGGGCGAGGGCCTCCCCCGGTCCTCCGATGCCCGGCCCGTCCCGTCGTACGACGACCTCGCCGCGCTGCGGGAGGCGGTCGACGGCGGCGCCGAGGTCCCGACGACGGTGCTGCTGCCCCTGCTGCCACCACCTGCCGAGGACGCGCCTGAGATGGCGGCCGCCCCGGACGGTGCGGCGGGCGCGGAAGCGGTGGATGCGGACGCTTCGGGCGGTGCCGACGGGCTCGCCGGGCGGGCCCGGGCGGTGCTGCACGATGTGCTCGGCACCGTACGGGACTGGCTGGCCGACGACCGGTTCGCGGCGAGCCGGCTGGTCGTGCTCACCCGAGGGGCCGTCGCCCCGGACGGCGAGGACGTCACCGATCTGGCGCGGGCCGGGGTCTGGGGGCTGCTCCGCTCCGCCCAGGCCGAGCAACGGGACCGGTTCGCGCTCGTAGACCTCGACGAGCACCCCGGCTCCCACGAGGCCCTCGGCGCCGCGCTGCGCACCGGCGAACCCCAACTCCTCCTCCGCGCAGGCCAGATGCTGGCCCCGAGGCTGGCCCCGGCCGAACCGGGCATGCCGGCCGGGCCGGACCGGGCGGGGCCGGACTGGCGGCGGGGCACGGTGCTCGTCACCGGCGGCACCGGCGCCCTCGGCGCGATCCTCGCCCGGCACCTGGTCACCGAGCACGGCGCCCGCCGGCTGCTGCTGACCAGCCGCCGCGGACCCGCCGGCCCCGGCGCCCCGGAGCTGGCCGAGGAGCTGACCGCGCTCGGCGCCCATGTCGAGATCGTGGCCGCCGACGCCGCCGACCGTGAACCGCTGGCCGCGCTGCTCGCCGGCATCCCCGACGAGCACCCGCTGACCGCCGTCGTGCACACCGCCGGCATCACCGACGACGCGACCGTCACCTCGCTGACGCCGGACCAGCTCGACGGTGTCCTCAGGCCCAAGGTCGACGGTGCGTGGCATCTGCACGAGCTGACGAAGGACGCGGACCTGGAGGCGTTCGTCCTGTACTCGTCCGTCGCCGGTGTCGTCGGCACACCGGGGCAGGCGAACTACGCCGCCGCCAACACCTTCCTGGACGCGCTCGCCCACCACCGGCACGCGAACGGCCTGCCCGCGCACTCCCTCGCGTGGGGGCTGTGGGCCGAGAGCAGCGCGCTCAGCACGCATCTGTCCGACGCGGATCTCAACCGTCTGGCCCGCCTCGGACTGCTGCCCCTCACCAACGCCGAGGCCACCGCGCTGTTCGACGCGGCGCTCGGCCTCGACCGGCCCGTGCACGCCGTCACCCGGATCGACACGGGTGCGCTGCGCGGGGCCGAGCACCTGCCGGCGGCGTTGCGGGGGCTCGCCCCGCGGCCGGCGCCCCGGGCCGAGCGGCAGCAGGTGCCGCTCCCCCAGCGGCTGGCCGGGCTGCCACCGGCGGAGCAGCAGCAGGTGCTCACCGATCTGGTGCGGGCGAGGACGGCCGCCGTCCTCGGACACGCCGACGCCACCTCGATCGGCACGACCCGCGCCTTCAGCGAGCTGGGCTTCGACTCGCTCACCGCGGTCGAACTGCGCAATCAGCTGAACAGCGCCACCGGACTGCGGCTGCCCACCACGGTCGTCTTCGACCATCCGAACCCGGACGCCCTGGCGGCGTATCTGCGCGCCGAACTCGTCGTGGCGGTCGCCGAGCCGTCCCTCGCGGATCCGGTCCTGGCCGACCTCGACCGGCTCAAGGCCGCGCTGCCGGACGCGCTCTCGGACGTGGCGGCGCACCGGAGCATCGTCGACCGGCTGCGGGAACTGCTCGACCTCGCCGACGGCACCGACCCGCTGCGCGACGACGACCTGCCGGACCTCGACTCCGCGACCGACGAGGACCTGTTCGCCCTGGTCGACGAACTCGACTAGCGCGCAGGGCCGCACGGCCCGGGCGCCCCATGACTTCCCTGCCGATTTCCCCATGGAGCTGAGACGACGTGACGACCGACGAGAACCAACTCCGCCAGTACCTCAAGCGTGCGGTCGCCGACGCCCGCGCGAGCCGCAAGCGGCTGCGCGAGGTGGAGGAGCGGGAGCAGGAGCCCATCGCGATCATCGGGATGGCGTGCCGCTACCCCGGCGGCGTGCGCTCCCCGGAGCAGCTGTGGCAGGTCGTCGCCGACGGCGTCGACGCGGTGTCGCCCTTCCCCGAGGGCCGTGGCTGGGACGTCGACGACCTCTACGACCCCGACCCGGAGGCGGTCGGCAAGTCGTACACCCGGTATGGCGGGTTCCTGCACGACGCGGACCTGTTCGACCCGGAGTTCTTCGGGATGTCGCCCCGTGAGGCGCTGGCCACCGACCCGCAGCAGCGGCTGCTCCTGGAGACCGCGTGGGAGGCGTTCGAGCGGGCGCGGATCGTGCCCGAGTCGGTGCGGGGCAGCCGTACCGGGGTGTTCGTCGGGGCGATGTACAACGACTACGGTTCGCGGCCCCGTCTGCCGGCCGACGAGTTCGAGGGCTACCTGTACGGCGGCAGCGCGGGCAGTGTCGCCTCGGGCCGGCTCGCCTACACCTTCGGGCTGGAGGGGCCGGCGGTCACCGTCGACACGGCGTGCTCGTCCTCACTGGTCGCCGCTCATCTCGCGGCGACGGCGCTGCGCCGGGGCGAGGCCGATCTGGCGCTGGCCGGCGGGGTGACGGTGATGTCGACACCCACCTCGTTCGTGGAGTTCTCCCGGCTGCGCGGGCTGTCGCCCGACGGCCGGTGCCGGTCCTTCGCGGCGTCCGCCGACGGCACCGGCTGGGCGGAGGGCGTCGGTCTGCTGCTGCTCGCCCGGCTCTCCTACGCACGGCGCGAGGGCCACCCCGTGCTCGCCGTGATCAAGGGGTCGGCGATCAACCAGGACGGCGCCAGCAACGGGCTCACCGCGCCCAACGGTCCCGCTCAGGAACGGGTGATCCGTCAGGCGCTCACCAGCGCGGGGCTGTCGCCGGCCGACGTCGACGCGGTCGAGGCGCACGGTACGGGGACGACGCTCGGCGACCCGATCGAGGCGCGGGCGCTGCTCGCCACGTACGGCAAGGACCGGGCCGTCGACCGGCCGCTGTGGCTGGGCTCGCTCAAGTCCAACATCGGTCACGCGCAGGCCGCGGCCGGCGTCGGCGGCATCATCAAGATGGTCGAGGCGATCCGCCACGGGGTCCTCCCGAGGACCCTGCACGCCGAGGAGCCCTCTCCCCACATCGACTGGGACACGGGCGCGCTCGCCCTCCTCACCGAGCCCCGCGCCTGGCCGGAGACCGGTCGCCCCCGCCGCGCCGCCGTCTCGTCGTTCGGCTTCAGCGGCACGAACGCCCACGTGATCGTGGAGGAGGCGACGGAGGACACGACGGAGGCGGCCGAGGGGGCCGACGGCCCGGCCGAGGGCACCGCCGGGCAGGGCGAGGGCGAGCCCGTGCGGGCTCCGCGGCATCCTGCCGGAGGAGAGTCCTTCGGGTGGCCCGGCCGCCCCCTGCCGCTGGTCCTGTCCGCCAAGGGCGAGCCCGCACTCGCCGGGCAGGCCCGGCAGTTGCTGGACCTCCTTGCCTCGAGCGCGACCGCTCGGGTCGGCGACGGCGGCCCCACCGCCGCCGCCGACATCGCCCACGCCCTGGTCACCACGCGGGCCGCGTTGGACGACCGGGCCGTGGTCGTCGGTGCCGACCTCGACGCGCTGACCGCCGGGCTGACCGCCCTCGCCGAGGGGAGCGGGGCCCCGAACGTGGTGCGCGGTGGTCGTGCCGGGGCGTCGCGGGTGGCGTTCGTGTTTCCCGGGCAGGGGTCCCAGTGGGCCGGCATGGCGGCCGAACTGCTGGACGCCTCACCGGTGTTCGCGGCAGCCATGGCCGACTGCGGGGCGGCGCTGGCTCCGGTCACCGACTGGGATCTGATCGAGACCGTACGGGCCCGGCAGCCGCTGGAGCGGGTGGACGTGGTCCAGCCGGCACTGTGGGCGATCATGGTGTCGCTCGCGGCGGTGTGGCGTGCCCACGGGGTGCGGCCCGCCGCCGTGATCGGCCACTCCCAGGGGGAGATCGCCGCCGCGTGCGTGGCCGGCGCGCTGTCCCTGGCCGACGGCGCCCGGGTCGTGGCCCTGCGTGCCCGCGCCATCGCCGAGGACCTCTCCGGCCGGGGCGGCATGATGTCGGTCGCGCTGCCCGAACCCCGCGTACGCGAACTGATCGACGGCTACGGCGGCCGGGTCGCGGTGGCCGCCGTCAACGGCGCCGCGTCCGTGGTGCTCTCCGGTGACGGCGACGCCCTGGACGAGCTGCGCGAGACGGTCCTGGCCGACGGCGGCCGCGCCAAGCGCCTCCCCGTGGACTACGCCTCGCACTGCGCGCACGTCGAGTCGATCCGTGAGCGGCTGCTGGCCGACCTGGCGGGCATCGAGGCCCGCCCCTCCGAGGTGCCGTTCTACTCCACCGTCACCGGCGGCCTGTTCGACACCACGGGTCTGGACGCCACGTACTGGTACACCAACCTGCGGCAGAGCGTGCTGTTCGAGCCGACCACGCGGACCCTGCTGGACGGCGGTCACGGTGTCTTCGTCGAGTGCAGCCCGCACCCGGTGCTGCTGCACAGCATCGAGGAGACCGCCGACGTCGTGGGGACGGCCGTCGTCGGCGTCGGCTCGCTCCGCCGCGACCACGGCGGGCCCGACCGGGTGCTGGCCGCGCTGGGCGAGGCGTTCGTGGCCGGGGCCCCGGTGGACTGGCCGGTGGTGTTCGAGGGCCTGCCGGTGCGCCCCGTCGAGCTGCCGACGTACCCGTTCCAGCGCGAGCGGTACTGGCTGGAGCAGTCGGCGCCCGCGTACGCGGCGGGCCCCGGCCCCTCGGACCACCCCCTGCTGGGTACGGCGGTCACGGTGGCCGGCGCGGACGAGGTGCTGTTCACCGGCCGGGTCGCGGCGGCCACCCAGCCGTGGCTGTCCGGGCACACCGTGTCCGGCACCGTCGTGCTGCCGTCGGCGGCCCTGGTCGACGCGGTCCTGCGGGCGGGCGCCGAAGCGGGCTGCCCGGTGGTGGACGAACTGGACGTACGGGCCCCGCTTGCCGTCCCCGACACCGGTGACGTCCCGCTCCAGGTGCGGGTCGGCGCACCGGACGAATCGGGCCGGCGCCCCGTCACCGTGCACGCCCTGCCGGATGCCGGCACCGGAGAGTGGGCGGAGCTGGCCTCCGGGACCCTGTGCGCCGAGGCCGGCACGGTCGCCGGCCCTGCGGGGAGCGCCGACGGCGTCGAGGTGCGGCTCCCGGAGGAACACGCCGCCGACGCCGGCCGTCACGTCCTGCACCCGGCGCTGCTGGAGGCCGCTCTCGTGGTGGACGGGGGCGAGCCGTTCGCGGTCCGCTGGCGCGGGGTGCGGCCGCACGCCCCGGGAGCGACCGCCGTAAGGGCCCGGCTCGCCCCTGCCGGGCGGAGCGCCGGGGAGGCCGACGCGGAGGAGGGTCCCGTGTCCGTCGTGCTGAGCGGCCCGGACGGGGCGCTCGTCGCCACCGTCGACTCCGTCGTCCGGCGCTCCCCCGAGCCGTCGGAACTCATCGGCGGCCCCGGCCCGCTGCGGGCCCTGCACCACATCACCTGGACGCCGCTCACCCCACGTCGGCCGGACCGGCCGATCGCCTGGGCGGCCCTGGAGCGCCTGCCGGCCGAGGGGCCCGGGGAGACGTACGCGGCACACCGGGCGTACGACGGCGAGTCCGGCGTTCCCTCCTACGAGGACCTCGCCGCCCTCGGGCGCGCGGTCGAGTCCGGTACGGCGGTCGACGCCCTCCTCGTCCATCTCCCGGCGGCCGGCAACGACACCGAGGTCGTGGACGGCGTGCACTCGGCGACCGGGAGGGCGCTGGCCCTGCTCCAGGCCTGGGTGGCCGACGAGCGGCTGGCCGCGACCCGGCTCGTGCTGGTCACCAGGGGCGCGGTGGCCGCCACGGCCGACGAGGTGCCGCACCTCGACGCGGCGGCGGTCCGGGGTCTGGTGCGCTCGGCGCAGTCGGAGAACCCGGACCGGATCGTCCTGGTGGACGCCCCCGGTACGGGCGCGGACGCCGCGCAGGTCCCCCCGGCGCTCCTGGCCGCCCTGCTCGCCACGGACGAACCGCAGGCCGCGGTACGCGACGGCCGGCTTCTGGTGCCCCGGCTGCACCGGGTCGCCCGGGCCGACACCGGCGACGGCACGGCCCCCCGCTGGCGCCCGGACGGCACGGTCCTCGTCACCGGCGGCACGGGGGCGCTCGGCGCCGCGGTGGCCCGGCACCTCGTCGTCGAGCACGGCGTCCGGCGACTGCTGCTGACCTCCCGCCGGGGTGAACGGGCGCCGGGAGCCGGGGAGTTGCGTACCGAGCTCACCGGGCTCGGGGCCGAGGTCCGGATCGAGGCGTGCGACGTCGCCGACCGTGACGCGCTCAAGGCGCTGCTCTCCGAGATACCGGCCGAGCACGCGCTGACCGGGGTCGTGCACGCGGCCGGGGTCCTGGACAACGCTCTGCTCCCGGCGCTGACCTCCGACCAGCTGGACGCGGTACTGGGCCCGAAGGCGGACGCCGCGTGGCATCTGCACGAGCTGACCCAAGAGGACGAACTGGCGGCGTTCGTGCTGTTCTCCTCGGTCGTGGGTGTGTTCGGCGGTCCGGGTCAGGCCAACTACGCGGCGGCCGGGGCCTTCCTGGACGCGCTGGCCGAGCGGCGTCGCGCCGAGGGCCTGCCCGCCAGCTCGCCGGCCTGGGGGCTGTGGGAGGTCGAAGGCGGGATCAACGCGGGGCTCACCCCGGCCGACCGGTCCCGTTTCGCCCACGACGGCTTCGTACCGACGAGCACGGCCGAGGGACTTGAGCTGTTCGACGCGGCGCTGACGGTACGTCATCCGTCGCTCACGGCGGTGCCGTTCGACCTCGCGGCGGTACGGGCCTGCGGCGGTCCGGTTCCGCCGCTGCTGCGGGCCCTGGTGCCGGTGGCCGACCGCCGCCCGGAGCGGACCGGCGCCGAGGGGGGTGTGCCCCTCACGGAGCGACTCGCCGGGATGAACGCGGGCGAGCGGCGGGAGTTCGTGCTGGACCTGGTGCGTGGCGAGGTGGCCGTCGTGCTGGGCTTCCGCGACCCGGCCGCCGTCGAAGCCCAACGGCCCTTCCAGGAGCTGGGGTTCGACTCGCTCACCGCCGTGCAGCTGCGCAACCGGCTGGGCGCGGTCAGCGGCGTCCGGCTGCCGGCGACCGTGGTGTTCGACCATCCGACCCCGGCGGCCCTCACCGCGTTCCTGCTCGCCGGGCTCGGGTCCCGGGAGGAGCCCGCCGAGCGATCCCCGCTCCTGGCCGAGCTCGACAAGCTGGAGGAGATCCTCTCGACGGCCGCCGGCACCGAGAACTCCGCTGTCACCGAGGCGGACGAACGCGCCGCCGTCACCGTCCGGTTGCAGACGATCCTGTCGCGCTGGATGGACGCCTGGGGCGACACGCCCGGCGATCTGGGCCCGGCGGACCCGCTGGAGTCGGCCTCGACCGACGAACTCCTCGACTTCATCGACAACGAACTCGGCCGCGCGGGCAGCTGATGCCCCGTGCCGAAGCGGCGTCCCGCACGCCCCCGGGTCCCGCACCGCTGTCACTGCACGTCACTGCCGTCCCCGAGAAGATGTGAGTCACCCCATGGCGGATGAGAAGAAGCTGGCCGACTACCTGAAATGGGTCACGGCCGATCTGCGGAAGGCACGCAGCCGCATCGCCGAGCTGGAGTCCGGACGGCTGGAGCCGGTCGCGATCGTCGGCATGGCCTGCCGCTACCCCGGCGGGGTGGCCTCGGCCGACGATCTGTGGCAGCTGGTCTCCGAGGGCCGGGACGCCATCTCGGAGTTCCCCGCCGACCGGGGCTGGGACCTGGAAGGGCTGTACGACGCCGACCCGGACACGCCCGGCACGTCGTACACCCGCGAGGGCGGGTTCCTGGACGGCGCGGCCGACTTCGACGCCGCGTTCTTCGGGATCTCCCCGCGCGAGGCGCTGTCGATGGACCCGCAGCAGCGCGTGCTGCTGGAGACCGCCTGGGAGACCTTCGAGCACGCGGGCATCGACCCGACAGGGCTGAAGGCGTCCAACGTGGGTGTCTTCGTCGGCGCGGTGGAACAGACGTACCTCGGTCTGGAAGGGCCCGAGGAGTTCGAGGGCTATCTGATGACCGGCAAGCTCAGCAGTGTGGTCTCCGGCCGGGTCTCGTACTCGCTCGGGTTAGAGGGGCCCGCCGTCACGGTGGACACGGCGTGCTCCTCGTCGCTGGTCGCGCTGCATCTCGCGGCGCAGTCCGTGCGCAGCGGGGAGTCGGCGCTCGCCCTGGCGGGCGGGGTGACGATCACTGGTACGCCGGGCGGGTTCGTCGACTTCTCCCGGCAGCGGGGTCTCGCCGCCGACGGCCGGTGCAAGTCGTTCGCGGCCGCCGCCGACGGGACCAGCTGGTCGGAGGGCGCGGGGCTGCTCCTCGTGGAACGGCTCTCCGACGCCGTACGCAACGGACATCGCGTCCTGGCGGTGCTGCGGGCCACCGCCGTCAACCAGGACGGCGCCTCCAACGGGCTCACCGCGCCGAGCGGCCCGGCCCAGGAGCGGGTCATCCGTCAGGCGCTCGCCGAGGCGCGGCTGGACGCGGCCGACGTGGACGCGGTCGAGGCACACGGCACCGGCACCCGGCTGGGTGACCCGATCGAGGCCCAGGGGCTGGTGCGCACCTACGGCGCGGCCCACCCGACCGAACGTCCGCTGTACCTGGGGTCGCTGAAGTCCAACATCGGGCACGCGGCCGCCGCGGCCGGGGTGGGCGGCGTCATCAAGATGGTCCAGGCGATACGGCACGGGGTGCTGCCCAGGACCCTGCACGTCGACCGGCCGACGCCGCTGGTCGACTGGTCCGACGGCGCGGTGGAACTGCTGACCGAGGAGCGCCCCTGGCCGCACACGGGCCGCCCGCGCCGCGCCGCCGTCTCCGGGTTCGGGGTGAGCGGCACCAACGCCCACGTGATCATCGAGCAGGCCCCCGAGCCGACGGAGGCAGCGACGGAGACGACGAGCCCGGCGAACGCCCCGACCCCCGCTCCCCCGGTCC
>NZ_JAKEIP010000002.1 GCF_021474425.1 Streptomyces muensis
GGCCACCACCCCGGTCGGGCCCGCGCTTGTCACCCCCGACGAACTCCCGCCCGGCGCCTCGGGGTTGGACATCTCCTTGATGTGCGTGGCGTAGTTGAGACCCAGGCAGACGATCTTGTTCGGGTGGGGGACCAGTGGGGCGAGTGACGACTCGGCCAGGGGCAGGCGCTCGCCGTCGGCGGAGGCCGCACGCTCGTGCCAGTCGTCGCCGGTTGCAAGCAGCGCGCCCACGTCGGCGTAGGGGAGCAGGACGAGTTCGTCGGCTTCCTGCCGGGCGGCGGAGGTCATGCGGTCGTCGGCGATACGGACGGTGCTCAGTCTCATCGGGGTACTCCTGGGGAGTCGTACGGGATCTCGGGGGCGAGATCGGAGGTGGCGGTGGTGGTGCCCGTGGTCGGGCGGGGGCGTGCGAAGCGCCGCAGCGTCACGCCGACGTACTGGGCCCGATCGGGGGCGAATACGGCGGCCACGAACCGGTCAGGACGTACGAGGACGAAGGATCCGGTCAGCCTGGCGAGGAGGGCGTCGAGCCGGCCGTCGGAGTCGGCGATCCCCGTTCGGCCGGCCCGGTCACGCGGTGTGCGGTCGTCCAGGAAGACATCCACGGCGGTGGCGTCGGGGAGGCCGGCCCGGGCGACGGTTGCCCAGTCGGTGTCGCTCACGCCGATCCCCAGCAGGCTCCAGCCCTGTCCGAGGATGTCGTCGAGCCGTGCGGGGCGGTGGTGTGGTCCGTGCAGCACCCGTGGCTGCGGCAGCATCGTGCCGACCAGTCCACTGCCCGCGCCGTCCGTCGGGAGGACGGCCCCCGCCCGTAGCCGGGTGTCGGGGCGGTAGCGCATCTCGCTGAGGTAGCGGCGAGCCGGCGGGATGTGCGTCGCCGTGCGCACCAGCGCGTCGCGCAGCAGGGCACGCGGGCGGCTGGTGGTCATGACGATCCGGCCGAGGCGCACGGAGAGGTCGATCACGGCGCGGGCGTGCGGGCGCCGCTCGGTGTCGTAGGTATCGAGCAGGGTGTCACCGGCCCGGCCCGCCAACACCTCGGCGATTTTCCAGCACAGGTTGGCCGCGTCCCGGATCCCGGAGTTGAGGCCCTGGCCGGCGAACGGCGGCATCATGTGCGCGGCGTCGCCGAGCAGGAAGCAGCGGCCCTCGCGCAGCCGGTCGGCCAGCAACGCGTGGAAGCTGTAGGCGACCGCGCGCTCGATCTGGTCGGGCGTGATCTCCCGGTGGGGCCGCAGGAGTTCGCGCACGAGGGCGAACGGGGGAGAGGTACCGGCCTCGCACTCGCCCGGCTTGAGGCGGAACTCGTAGCGGCAACGCCCGTCCTGGCCCGGGACGATGACGACGGGTCGGTCGGGGTCGCCGTGGTGCATGCCGTAACGCTGGTCGTGCGTGTCCTCAAGGGTGTCGGCCACCAGCCACACGTCGGGGAAGCTGCGTCCCCGCATGGGCACGGACAGCAGGTCGCGCACGGTGCTGCGGCCGCCGTCGCAGCCGAGGACGTAAGGAACGTCCAACTCCTCGACCGGCCCGTCCTCGCCACCTGTTCGCAGGGACACGCGCACCCGGTCGGGGTGCTGGGCGAGGGCGGTCAGCCGGGTGTCGAAGCGGACGTCGACGCAGGGCAGGCGGCGCAGCTGCGTACACAGCACCCGCTCCAGGTCGGGCTGGGCGAAGGGGTTCTTGAACGGATGCCCGTAGCGCTGGTCGCCGGTGCCGCGAGCGTGGAAGAGCGTTCGTCCGCCGATGCCGAAGTACTTCGTTCCGGTGCCCGGCACCAGGATCGGGTAGACGGCCTCGTCGAGGCCGCCGGCCGACTGCAGAGTGCGCAGGGACTCGTCGTCGAGGCTGATCGCCTTGGCGGCGTCGCTGGTCGTGGCGTCGCGTTCCACCAGCAGCACCCGTACGCCCCGGGAGCCCAGCAGGTGGGCGGCCGTCAGCCCGGTCGGGCCTGCGCCGACGACCAGGACCGACGGCGGCGCGGATGTCGTAGGCACGGCGGTTACTGGACCGGCTGGTAGGCCGGGCCGCCCTCGGTCAGCAGCCGCTCGACCTCGGCCATGATCTCCTCGGGGGGCAGGTCCAGATCGAGGCTCTTGCGGAACGGCTGGCGCACGTCGCGCTCCAGGCGGAGGTAGACCTCGTTGCGGTTGCCCTCGGGGTCGAAGAAGTAGATCCCGATCGCGTTGCCGTGGGTGACCTCCTGCTGGACCTCGATGCCCTCGGCGCGGAACCGGTGGTGGAAGTCGATGATCGACTCCAGTGAGTCCACCCGCCAAGACACCTGGTGCGTGAGCTTGCTTCCGGCCGGGGCGGTCCGGCCCTCCTGGAGCACGAACTCGTGGTGCTCCTCGTCCGGGCGGGACGAGAAGAACACGATGCGCCGCTCCTCGTCCTCATCGGTCACCGTCAGCCCCAGGACCCGGCTGTAGAAGTCGCGCATCTTTTCGAGGTCGTCGACCCAGAAGCCGGTGTGCCCGAGCCCAGTGATGCTCATACTGTCTCCAATATCAGGACTGAGTAGCTGATTTATAGGACGCTAACGGTCGGATCTACGGTCGTCAATCGCAAATTTCCGCCTTCATGCCCCTTGACTGGAGACAAGTCCACAGTGCACGGTCCTGCTTAATGAAACCCAAGTCCGGGGTTTCGAGACATGGTGTCCGGTGCGTCGCTCAGTCAACGGCGTCCACGGAGCACCGCCGGAGGCATCCCTCATGACCGATCCCGCTGCCGAGGGCCCCGCTCCCTCTCCGAACACGCCCGCTCCGCTGGGCCGCGCCACGCTGGTGGCGGCCTGCTTCGCCATCTGCGTGGCTCAGATCGGCATTCCCCTGGCCTCGCCGCTCATCGGTGAGATACAGCAGGACCTCGGGGCGTCGGCCGCCGCCCTGGCCTGGATCCCGGCCGCGTTCATCCTCCCGACGGCCATCCTGGAGCTGAACTTCGGCGTCCTCGGCGACCTGTTCGGACGAAAGCGCCTGCTGGTCCTCGGCGGGCTGCTGATCACGGCCGGCTGCCTGGTCGTCGCCACCGCGGGCTCGATGACCCAGCTGATCGCCGGCCAGGCGACGGCCGGCCTGGGTGCCGCGGCGATCTTCCCCTCCTCGCTGGCGGTGATCGTCGCGGGCACCCGGGAGCCCGTCGCCCGCGCCAGGGCCCTGTCGTACTGGGCACTCAGCCTCGCCTTCGGCGCGATGATCGCCCCGCTGATCAGCGGCTTCATCGCCGAGCACGCCCACTGGGGCTGGGCCTTCGTTCCGCTCGCGGTGCTCGGCCTGATCACCTCCGCCGTCAGCGGCCGCTGGATCGTCGACTCCCGCCAGGCCACCGCCGACCGCGGCCTCGACCGGCCCGGCCAGCTCACCATCGCCGTGTCCCTGCTGGCGCTGCTCTACGCCGTCATCGAGGGCGCGAGCGACGGCTACTCCGAGCCCCACATCGTGCTCGCCTTCGTCCTCGCCGCCGCCTCCTTCACGGCGTTCCTCGCCGTGGAGCGCAGATCACGGGCGCCGATGCTGCGCCTGGACCTGTTCCGCACCCCCGCCTTCGCCGCGGCCGCCGCCATCGGACTGCTCGCCCTGTTCGGCTTGATCGGCACGGCCTATGCGCTCAGCATCAAGTTGGAGGCAGTCCACCACGTCTCCCCGTTCCAGGCTGCTCTCCCCTTCGCGCTCGTTCAGGCGGTCCCGCTGCTGCTCACCCCGTTCCTGCCGAAACTGCTGCAGCACGTGCACCCCCGCACCCTGCTGGTCGGCGGGCTGCTGTCGCTCGCCGCCGGAGAGTTCTGGATGGCACTGCTGCCGGGCGACGCGACGGGCCTCGCGTCCATGACCGGACCGATCCTGCTGATGGGAGTCGGCTTCATCACGATGTTCTCGTCACTGACGGCCGTCGCGGTCGGCACGGTCGACATCCGGTACGCCGGCATGGCCAGCGCGGTCACCAGCCTCGTCCGGGAGACCGGGCAGGCCCTCGGCCCCGCGGTCGTCGGCGCCGTCGCACTCGGCACGGCGAGCAGCGGCCTGGCCGACAAGCTCGCCTCCTCCGGCCTTCCGCCACAGGCTCTGGGCGTGGCCGAGGCCGTCAACACCGAAGGAGGCGCACTCGCAGTCGCCAACGCCGACCTCGGCAGCCTGTCGGGCACCGTGGCCCCGCTCGCCCGCGAGGCCCTCGAATCGGGCCTCGACCTCAGCATGTACGTCTGCGCCGGCGCCGCCCTGGCGGGCGCGGTGATCGCTGCTCTCGCCCTGCGGCACAGTGGAGCCGCTGATGCCATGGCCGTCGGCACGTCCGCCCAGGAGGCGGCCACCGCACCGGCCGACGCCCCGGACTCCGTCAAGCCGCTCCCCAGCGCCTGACCGTCAGCCCCCTAGGGCACAGCCGTGACAACCCCTGACATGGAACGGGACACCATGACTCTTCTGTCCAGCAGCACCTGGGAAGGCCGGATCTTCTCCGGTGACTGGATCAGCGGATCGGGCGAGGAGTACGACGCCGTCGAGCCCGCCACCGGCAAGACACTGGGCCGCCTCGGCACCGCCACACCGGCCGACGTGGACAAGGCGGTGAAGCGGGCGGTACCGGCCCAGCGGGAGTGGGCCGCGCGGCCGTATTCGGACCGTGCCGCTGTCCTGCGTCGCGCCGCGCGTCTCTTCGAGGAGCACCAGCAGGAGATCGAGACCTGGCTGGTACGGGAGTCCGGTGCGACTCGGCCGTTCGCCGCTCTGCAGGTCAGCAGCGGTGGTGCGGAGGAGTGCTTCGAGGCCGCCGCCCTGGCCGGGGCGCCCTACGGTGAGCTGCTGCGTTCCGGGCAGCAGCGGCTGTCCTTCTCCCGCCGCACCCCCGTCGGGGTCGTCGGCGTCATCGCCCCGTTCAACGTGCCGATCATCCTGGCCATGCGGGCCGTGGCCCCGGCGCTCGCCCTCGGCAACGCGGTCGTCCTCAAGCCGGACCCCCGCACCGCGATCAGCGGTGGTGTCGTCTTCGCCCGTGTCTTCGAAGAGGCGGGCCTGCCTGCCGGTCTGCTGCATGTCCTGCCCGGCGGAGCGGACGTCGGGGCAGCCGTCGTGGAGCATCCGCAGGTTCCTGTCATCGCGTTCACGGGTTCCACTCGGGCCGGGCGCGCCATCGGTATCGCCGCGGCCCGGCACCTCAAGCGGGTCCACCTGGAACTGGGCGGGAACTCCGCGCTCGTCGTGATGGACGACGTCGACCTGGAGCAGGCTGCCTCGGTGGGAGCCTGGGGGTCCTTCGTCCACGCCGGCCAGATCTGCATGGCCAGCAGCCGTCACCTCGTCCACGCGTCGGTCGCCGACGACTACACCGCTCTGCTCGCCCAGCACGCCGACGCGCTCAGGGTGGGCGACCCGGCCACCGAGGACGTCGCCGTCGGACCGCTCATCGACAGCGGTCAGCGCGACAACGTCCACCGCATCGTCACGGACACGGTCGAGGCCGGCGCCCGGCTCGCCGCGGGTGGCACCTACGAGGGCCTGTTCTACCGGCCCACCGTGCTCACCGGCGTACCGCTCACCGCGCCCGCGTACGCCGAGGAGATCTTCGGCCCCGTCGCGCCCGTCGTCCCCTTCCGGGACCTGGACGAGGCGGCCGGGCTCGCCGCCGGCACCGAGTACGGACTGTCCCTCGGCATCCTCACCCGGGACGTCGCGAAGGGCCTCGCCCTGGCGGAGCGCGTGCCCACCGGACTGGTCCACATCAACGACCAGACGGTCAACGACGAACCGAACATCCCCTTCGGCGGCGTCGGCGACTCCGGCACCGGCGCCCGTCACGGCGGCGCCGTCGCCAACCTCGAGGCCTTCACTGAACAGCAGTGGGTCACCGTACGCGACGAACTCCCGCGCTACCCGTTCTGACCGCCCCGACACACCAACCCGCACGGAGAGCCCCATGCCCGCGAACCCCATGACCGTCGTTCCCCGTGGGACCGGAGAGAGCCCCGCCCTCGTCGGTGCCGGAGCCGACTGGCACACCGGCAACAGGTTCCTCAACGGCCCCTTCGCGCCCTGGACGGAGGAGAACGAGGCGTACGACCTGGAGGTGGACGGCGAGATACCGTCCGACCTCGCGGGTGCGCTGTTCCGCGTCTCCTCCAATCCCCGTTTCCAGCCCCGCAACACCGACCGCTACCACTGGTGGGAGGGCGACGGCATGGTGTGCGGTGTCTATCTCCGCGAGGGCAAAGCCGCCTACCGCACCCGCTGGGTCCAGACCGACTCGATGAGGGTCGAGGTGGAGGCCGGGGAGGCGATCTACAGCGGCTTTGTCAACGGCGGCACCCCGGGCCGGCTGCCCGAGGGCGCCCCGCGCGCCAAGAACGTGGCCAACATCAACGCCGGCCTCTTCGACGACCATCTGCTTGTCTACTTCGACGGCGGACTGCCGCACGCGCTGGACCCCGAGACGCTGCGCACCCTCGGCACGCACGACTTCCACGGCGGCGTCGATGTCCTGTGCACCGGCCACTACAAGACCGCCCCGGACACCGGCGACATGCTGTTCTTTGCCGCAGTCGGACCCACCATCACCTGGTACCGCGCCGACGTGAAGACGGCCGAGATCAAGGACTCGCACTCCTTCGACATCGGCGTGCCGGTCCTCATGCACGACTTCGCGGTGAGCGACACGTACGCGGTCTTCTTTGTCACGCCCGCCCAGTTCCGCCTCGACCTGGTGGCCCAGAGCAGGCCCGGCGTGGTCTGGGACGAGAGCTCCCTTGAACATGGCGTCCAGATCGTCCTGATGAACCGCCACACCCATGAGATCACCTGGCACGAGCTCGGCGGCCACTGGGCCAACACCCACTTCTACAACGCCTATGAGCAGGACGGTGAGCTGATCGTCGACGGGCACCGGATCAGCCGCCTCGGCAGCCCGGTCGACCGTCTCTCAACGCCCGTGGGCTCCCACGAGTGGTTCCCGCCGGCCCTGCCCTACCGCTGGCGCGTCGACCTGGCGACCGGACGGGCCACGGAGGAGATGATCAGCGGCGTCTTCGGCGAGTTCCCCAAGATCAACGACGCCTACACGGGTCGGCCGCACCGCTACGGCTACTTCGTCACCACGCGCAGCCTGGCCGACGACACCATGTCCGACGGCCTCGCCCGTCACGACTACCTTCTCGACCGCACCACCGTCGTTGACGGACCTGACGGCCTGACCAGCCCGAGCGAACCGGTCTTCGTGGCCCGTGAGAACGCCCGCGGCGAGGACGACGGCTACCTGCTCTCGCTGTGGTGGAACCGCGCCACCGACCTGAGCGAGCTCCTCGTCCATGACGCGGCCGACCTGCGCCGCACCCCGCTGGCCCGGGTCAAGCTTCCCAGCCGGGTGCCGTTCGGCTTCCACGGAAGCTGGGCCGACCACGACGTTCTGGACCGTGCCATCGCAGCGAAAGGCGACGACAGGTAGCGGCGTGGCTTCGGATCCGGTCCTCGGTTCTGGGCGTCAACGGACTGCGATGGCGTGGGTGTCCTGGTCCGGAAGACCGGGTGACCTCAGGCCATGGCCAGGACAGCCGAGACCAAGGACCGCAGGCAGGCGCTCTCGGCTTCCTCGTCCGGCAGGGAGAGGTGCTGCATCGTCAGTCCGTCGAAGCCGGCCAGGAAGAACCTCGCGATCGTCTCAGCGGGCTGGCCGAGCCGGTGACCGGTGCGTTCGGCGGCCTGCTCGACCAGCTTCGTCGTCACCGCCAGGACCTCGCTGTAGTGGTTCTGAAGAGCTTCCTTCAGGTGTGGCGTACGCAAGGCGAACATGCTCAGCTCGGTGAGCAGCTGGTGCGAGGCCGGCTGTTCGAGCACGGTACGCCAGAGTGCTTCGGCGAGCGTGACGACGGTTTCCTCGAAGCTCGCGTCCGTGGGCGCGGCCTGTGTCACCTGGTCGAGGAGGTCGTGCGTGAGCTGTTCCATGACGGCCCGGTACAGCTCCTCCTTCGTGCCGAAGGTGTAGTGCACGGTCGCCTGCGCGACGCCGAGCTCGGCGGCGATGGCGCGGGTGCTGCCGGCGGCGACGCCCTCCCTGGCCATGAGGCCGATGGCCGCCTTGATCAGTTGCGGGCGGCGCTCTGCCGCGGATACATGAGCCATGACGTGATCCTATTCGACTCAGTCTGTCGAACAGGTCGCTCGACAAATCAGCGGTACATGATGACGGCCGCTCCTGGGCCGGCGGCCGGTCGGACGGCCCGCCCGTCCTACCGGCCGCCGGCCCAGGAGCATTCGCCGCCTGTCAGAGAGCGGTCCTCGACGCCTCGGAACGGAGCAGGGTGCTGAGGTTGGCCATGGAGGTGCGCATGCCGGCGCGCATCGCGGGCTGCTGTATGGAGTCGAGGAGCAGGCCCAGCGGGCCGAGGCCGATGGTGTACTCGACCTGGTAGAGCATCTCCGTCGCCTCCCGGCCGTCGGCGCTCTGGACCGGGCGGAACTCGAAGATGTTGGTGACGTCCTGGAGTGGGGCGAATCCGGTGCCGGTGTCGACGCGGCGCTTGAAGGGCTCGATCTCCTTGACCGTCCAGACCGAGTCGGTCTTGAGCGGGCCGAGGGTGCGGTTGCGCTCGGAGTAGGTCTTGCCGACGGTGGCGACGCCGTGGTGGTCGGTGACCTCGATGGCCCCGGCGACCCACTCGGCGTACCGGTCGGTGCGGGAGATGACGTCCCAGACCCGCCCGAGGGGGGCGTCGATGACGGCGGTCTCGGCGACGACGAAACGGTTCATGGCAGGGTTCCCTTGCTTGTCGGTACTTCTTGCGCTCAGTTCTGGTGGAGGAGTTCGGTGGCGGTGTGGCGGCCGGAGCGGACCGCGCCGTCCATGTAGCCGTTCCAGTACGGGGAGAACTCGGCGCCCGCCCAGTGCACGCGGCCGTGGGGGCGGCCCATCCATGGGCCGAAGTCGGTGAGCACGCCGGGGGCGGCGACGGAGGTGGGGCCGCCCTGGGTCCACTGCTCGGCGGTCCAGTCCTGCTCGACGTAGTCGGCGGTGTCGAAGGCGCGGTCCCCGACGGCTTGGGCGAAGCAGCGCAGGACGGCGCCTCGGCGCTCGGCGGCCGGGCGGTGGGCCCACTTGCGCCATTCCTTGCCGCCGAGGAAGCCCATCAGGACGCCCGGTCCGCCGTCGGGCGGGGTGTTGTCGAACATCTCGCGGATGGGGGAGCCGCCGCGCAGCAGGCCCATGCCGGAGAGCCCGTCCTCCCGCCAGAACGGCTTGTCGTAGACGGCGACACACTTCATGAGGGTGCCGAACGGCAGCCGCTGGAAGAGCTGGTCCTGTTGGGCCGGCAGCAGCGGGTCCCACACGATCCGCGAGGCCACCAGCGGCGGTACGGCCACGATCACTCGGTCGGCCCGCCAGTCACCGGCGTCGGAGACCACGGTGACACCGGTGGAGTCCTGGCTGACGCGTCGCACCGGCGCCGACAGGTGGACGCGGCCGTCGAGTTCTTCGGCGAGGCGCTGGGCGACGAGCTGTGAGCCGCCGACGAAGCGGCTGTCCTGGGCGCCTCCGGTGGTACCGGTGCCGCGTTCCATGGTGCCGGGGTGGGTCTCGTTGCCGAAGGTGGAGACGTACCAGAGGCTGAACAGGGCGGAGGCGTCGCGGGCCTCGCCGCCGTAAGCGGAGTTCAGGAACAGGTTGATCATGTCGACGGCGTCGCCGGTGATCTCTGCCTTGCGCAGCCAGGTCTCGTAGGTCATGCCGTCCAGTTCACGGGCGTTCGAGGCCTTCCACGGGGCGGCCGGGTCCACCTTGGCCGCGGCCTGGCCGATGCGGGCCAGGGCGATACCCATGTCCGGCAGCGCGAACAGGTCCGGAGGGGTGTGCCCCGTGAACCGCTTGGCCTTGCCGTCGTTGACGTAGACCGTCTCGCCGGGGACGGCGGCCTGGTAGGTGGCCACGCCGACCTCCTTGGCCAGCGCCAGGATGTGGGCCTGGGTGGGGCCCACGAACTGCCCGCCGATCTCGGTCACTTGACCGTCGCCGAGGTCGTGGTTGAGCAGCCGACCGCCGACCCGGTCACGAGCCTCCAGTACGGCCACGGACTTGCCCGCCGCGACGAGCTCCCGTGCCGCGGTCAGACCGGCCAGCCCCGCACCGATCACCACTACATCCGCCCTGTGGGCGTGGCGCGCCGCGGCGACGTCCGTGTCCGTGTTCTGCGTGCTGCTCATGATCACTCCTTGTCTTGGGGTGGTCCCGGCGCTGCGGACGCGCTCCGCGGGGAGAGCGGTGCAGGCCCATGACCTGGCTCTTCCCGGGGGCGGTGTGCTCCGGTGGCCATCACCATACAGACGACATGGTCGACTGACAATGTCGCAAGTTCAAGTTGAGTGATTTAGTCGCATGATTTGGTCGTTCGACTTGAGCAGCTGATAAAGTCGGTCCGCGAAGCGCGCCAGATGCCACCCACGGCACCGGTATGCCTCATGCCCTAGCCGCTCGGCGGCACGGGCCCACCCGCTCCACCGTTCGTGCCGCGTCCGCAACGCGGCGTCCGGAAAATTCCTTACCGACCTTGGGAGTTCGCCATGGCAGTCCTGCTCCATCGGCTGGGCCGCAGCGCCTACCGCCATCGCAAGCTGGTGCTCGGTATCTGGCTCGTGATCCTGGCCGCGCTCATCACGTGCGCGGGCGTGTTCGGCGGCAAGCTCGACGACCGCTTCACCGTGCCGGGCACCGAGTCGCAGCGCGCGCTGGACACGCTCGGCAAGACGCTGCCCGAAGCCTCCGGAGCGGGCGCCCAGATCGTCTTCACCGCACCCGAGGGCCACCACCTCACCGAGGCCCGCTACACCGCGGCCATAGCCAAAACCGAGGCGGCGGCCACGAAGGCACCTCAGGTCAAAGCCGTCATGGGCCCGAGCCAGTCCGGGGCCGTCTCTGCCGACCGGAGCACAGCGATCGTGCAGGTGCAGTACTCCGTACAGCGGGCCGAGGTGCGCCCTTCGTCCCTGGACGTGATCGAACGGGCGGCTGAGAAGGCCGAGAAGAGCGGGCTCACGACCTCGGTCGGCGGCAGTGCCTACGGCAGCAACGGCGTGCACATAGGCCCGTCCGAGATCATCGGCGTCGCCGTCGCCGTGCTCGTCCTCGTCGTCACCTTCGGCTCCCTGCTCGCCGCGGGCATGTCACTGCTGCCCGCCCTGCTCGGCGTGGCCGTGGGACTCGCCGGGCTGCTCGCCCTCACCCCGGCGTTCAGCATCTCCTCCACCGCCATCACGCTCGCGCTGATGCTGGGGCTGGCCGTGGGCATCGACTACAGCCTGTTCATCCTGACCCGCCACCGTCAGCAACTCGCCCGCGGAACCGACCCGCAGGAGTCCATCGCACTGGCCAACGGCACCGCAGGCAGCGCGGTCGTCTTCGCCGGCAGCACCGTGATCATCGCTCTGGCCGCACTCAGCGTCATCGGCATCCCGTTCCTGACCGTGATGGGCCTCGGTGCCGCCGGAGCCGTCCTTGTCGCGGTCCTGGCCGCGATCACCCTGCTCCCGGCCCTCGCCGGATTCGCCGGCACGCGGCTGACCCCGCAGCCCGGCAGCAAGGAGGCCCAGCGGGCCACCGACCCCGACGGATCCGCCGGCCGGACGACCCTGGGCGCTCGCTGGGTGATGACCGTCGTCGCCAAGCCCCTGCTCACCGTCCTCGCCGTCGCCGGCATCCTCGTCGCACTGGCGCTCCCCGCGACGGACCTGCGCCTCGCTCTCCCGGACAACGGCTCGGCCCCGGTCACCTCCACCGAACGCAAGGCGTACGACACGGTCAACGACAAGTTCGGCCCCGGCTTCAACGGCCCACTCCTGGTGCTGACCGAGACCGACAAGGGCGCGGGCGCGCACGCGGGCGCTCAAGCCGCGCAGAAGCTCCGTAACCTCAACGGGGTCATGACCGTCCTGCCCCCCGCCCCCACACACGACCCCTCGCAGACCGTCATCCAGGTCATCCCGAAGACCGGCCCGGACAGCACCCGCACCGGCCAGCTCGTCCGCGACATCCGCGCCGCCGCCCCGGACATCCGCGAGACAACCGGAGCGACGATCGCGGTCACCGGCACCACCGCCGTCAACATCGACGTCTCCAACCGCCTCAGCGACTCCCTGCTGCCGTTCATCGTGATCGTCGTCGGCCTGAGCCTGATCCTGCTGACCATGGTGTTCCGCTCGCTGGTCGTCCCGCTCAAGGCCGCCGTCGGATTCCTGCTGTCGGTGGCGGCCTCGCTCGGCCTGGTCGTCGCCCTGTTCCAGTGGGGCTGGCTGGCAGACACCCTCGGCCTCGCCCACACCGGCCCCGTCGTCAGCTTCCTGCCGATCATCCTGACCGGCGTACTCTTCGGACTCGCCATGGACTACGAGGTGTTCCTCGTCTCGGGGATGCGCGAGGAATGGGTCCACACCGGCATGGCCCGCAGGTCGGTGACCGACGGCGCGCGACACAGCGTCCGAGTTGTCACCGCGGCCGCCCTGATCATGTTCACCGTGTTCGCCGGGTTCTTCCCGCTCGACGACGCCCTGATCAAGCCCATCGCCTTCGCGCTCGCCGTCGGCGTCGCCATCGACGCCTTCGCCGTCCGCCTGACCCTCGTCCCGGCAGTCCTCGCCCTCGCCGGACGCCACGCCTGGTGGCTCCCCGCCTGGCTCGCCCGCGCCCTGCCCGACCTCGACGTAGAAGGCACACGCCTCCAGAAGACCCCGCAGACGCAGCACAAGGAGCCCGAGCCAGCCCGCTGAACCGCCTGCGCCCCCAGCGGACTCGCCGCCGAAAGGAGCCCTGCCCCGGAAGAACCACCACCTCCGGGGCGGGGCCTCACCTTTGCTGGGGGTGCCGTCTCCCAAGGCGCCCCGATCACGGGGACACAACCAGGCTGGCTGGAACACCGCCCCCACCATGGCGAGCAGCACGGGGCGCTCCCTCACCTAGAGACGGGATGGAGTGTCACTGCGTGGGCCGAATCCGGGCAGGGTCTGGCCGGGACGCGAGAGGGCCTTGAGGGATTTCGGCTGGGGGTTCCTCGGAGAGTTCAAGGAGCAGGTGAAACAGCGTGCCAGTCGCTGAGGGAGACGGAGACGTCCGGTCCTTTGCTGAGATAGCTGTGAAGGGCGCTTGACCGGAACTCGACCGGGTCGAGGCCGAGTTTGTGGGCGGCGATGTCCATCATCCGCTCCACGACCCACATGTGCTGGAGCCGGGAGTAGCCGCGGTTGGGGTGGACGGGGCCCTTGTTGGTGTAGACGGTGCGATAGCGGACCTTCAGGTGCTTGAGCTGGTAGCAGGCGTTGGCGACCTGGGTCCAGATGGCTCCGCCGAGCGGCTCGTAGCGGGCGTACGCGCCGCCTCGGTCGTGACGACATGCGTTATCAGGTGCGGGTGGTGTGCGTCGCAGGTCTCGGTCAGGTGGACCTTGTAGCCGCTCCACTCGGTGGCGTTTTTGATGCAGTAGCGGGCCTCGCCGTCGTAGGGGGATTCGATGCGGTCGCGGGAGGGTGGCATGTCCTTCGGCTCCCGCATCCGCACCCGGTCCTCGACGATGACGAACTCCTGGATCCAGCACAGGCGAAGGGCCTCAACGGCCGGAATTTGCGGCAATCATGACGGGGCGTGAGGATCGTTGATCGCGGTCAGCAGCCGGATGCGTCCTCGCCGGTCTGCTGCATGTACTGCCTGCGCGGGCCCTCACCACGTGGCAGTCGGTAGTCTCGATGCGCCGCTGGTAGCGGTCGAACCAGTCGGCCGGCACCGTTCGCCGCAGCCAGTCGCCGGCCGCGGCGGCCAGCGCGTTCAGGGCACTGCGCAGGTGTTCCGCGGTGTTCTCCACCCGGTTCAGCCGGCGCACCGCGGCCAGGACATGCGTGGAATCGGTGCGCTGACCGCCGGGCCTCACCAGCAGGCCGGCCTCCTGCAACCGCCGCGGCGCCCGGTCGGCCACCAGACGGTCGCGGAACTCGCTCAGCACGGGAATGGTCGAACCCGGGATCGGTTAACTCCAGCCCCAGAAGAAACTTCCAGTCGATGCGCCCGCGCACGGCAGCGGTCGCCTGGCGATCCGACAGGCCCTCCACGAACTGCAGCACCGACACGAGCGCCAACTGATGTGGCGGCCAGGCGGGTTGACCACGTTGTGGGAACAGCTCCACGAAGTCCTCGTCGGCGAACAGCGGCCCGAGCGCCTCCGGGATCCGCATGCACAGACAGCCCTTGGGAAAGGCCAGCCGGGCCATCTCGGCGGTCTGGGTCGGAACCTCGCCCGGCAGACGTGGACGCAGCGACATCTCGATCACCTCACGCTCGCGCCCCCACGCCGATCCGGCCATCATCCCGCCACCGCAAGGTCATTTGGCGACCACCACCGAATTCGCCAACGGTGTCCTGAGAGGGACGTGACCGAAGCCCGCCCCGAACTGCCTGCCGGCATCGACCCCCTGGGCACCCGAGATCGATACCGGCCGTCGCTGGGTCGGCCCGCCGCACTGCAGGCGGTCAGCGCCGCCGGCCTACGGGCCATCCACCAAAACCGACCAGAGCTGTCCCGGACCGTGAGGACGCCGCGTCAACGCGCGCAGTTCATCCATTGGTCATCTTGAGTACTCCTGGAATTACCTCGCAATTCTCAGCTGCTTCTCACATCCCACCGGTTTTGTGTCCTGCGTCGCCCGATCGGGCCGTACGACGAAGGAGGCGCATGGTGGCACTACCGGTGACCACGTGGCGGAAACCCGAGAGCCGGGAGGAGGAGCAGCGCCCGGCAGAGGAACAGCCGTTGCACGTGGCCAGCAGGCTGCACTCGTTCAACCGGTTCGAGCTCAAGTACCTCGTACCGGTCGAGGAGGCGGCCGAGATCCGGGACGAGCTGGCCGAGCGGATGGACCGCGATCTGAACAGCCCGGTCGGCGGGTACGGCGTGTGGAGCCTGTACTACGACACCCCGCAGCTGCGGTTCTACTGGGAGAAGATCGAGGGCCTGAAGTTCCGGCGAAAGCTGCGCATCCGCCACTACGGCAACCTGGACGGGGTCACCGACGAGGCCCCTGTGTGCGTGGAGATCAAGCAGCGCGTCAACCGGGTCACACAGAAGCGCCGCATCACCCTCCCGTACGGCGTCGCCCGCCAGTTGTGCGACGGCCGGGAGATGGTGGAGCACTCCGCCAAGGAGAGCGCCTTCATCCAGGAGGTGCTCGAACTTGTCGTACGGCTGAATCTCCAACCCACCGCGATCACCGGCTACCAGCGTGAGGCCCTGGTCGGCCGAGACGCGGACACCGGACTGCGGGTGACCTTCGACCGGCGCATCCGTGGCCGGGACCGGGACTTCCACTTCGGGACACCGACCCCCGAGCACCGGTTCACCATCCCGCCGCACCTGTCGGTGATGGAGATCAAGGTCAACGAGCGCACGCCGTACTGGATCACGGACCTTGCGGCGCGTCGGAACCTCAACCTGATCCGGGTCTCCAAGTACGTGCAGTCCATCGAGGCGTTCGGCCTGGCACCCCGGTCCGTGTTCCACATCCACGAGGCGGACCACCAGCCGCCGCACACCCCCACGTACTCGGCGCACGAAGCGCCCTTGAAAGCAGGAGCACAGTGAACTTCGATCTGCAGGAACTCAGCGGTACGTTCAGCGTTACCGACGTGGTCGTCGCCATGGCGCTGTCGTTCATTCTGAGCACGATGATCGGCCACGTGTACCGGTACACGCACCGCAACGTCTCCTACAGCCAGTCCTACGTCCAGACGCTCATCATCGTCGGGATGGTTGTCGCCCTGATCATGCTGGTGGTCGGATCGAACCTGGCCCGGGCCTTCTCGTTGGTCGGCGCGTTGTCGCTGATCCGGTTCCGGAATGCCATCAAGGAGACCAGGGACGTCGGCTTCGTCTTCTTGGCCATGGCCATCGGCATGGCCTGCGGTGCCCGCTTCTACACCCTCGCCGCCGTCGCGGCCGTGGTGATCTCCGTGGTCGTCGTCGTGATGTTCAAGTTCAACTGGTTCGCCCTGAGCGTCCAGCGCCAGGTCGTCAAGGTCCAGATCCCCGCGGGCGAGGACTACACCTCGGCCATCCGTGACGTCCTCATCCGGTACACCACGGAGTTCGAGCTGGTGAGCACCGAGACGATCCGCGGCGGCGCGCTGACCGAGGTGTTCTACACGGTGCGCATGAAGAAGGGCACCGAGCCCGGCGACCTGGTGGCCGCGCTGCAAGAGCGGACATCGGGCCAGCGGGTGACCGTGTTGACCGGTTACGACTCGACCGACCTGTGATGGCCGGCGGCAGCGAGGCGGCCCCCACGGCCGCTGTGCGCAGGCCGCGGCGGATGCGGGACCGGGTACGCGTACGGCTGCGGCACCACTGGAAGCCGGCCGGCGCCCTCTGCGCGGGACTGGTGGTGATGGTCTATTTCTTCGGCGACGCCCGAGTCTCGCCGTACGTCACCTCCTCCTCCCGCGTGGAGGCGGACGCCATCACGGAGAACGTCGAGGGCACGGTCGACCTGTACGACACCTCGGTCTCCCACTCCATCCAACTGGAGTACGACCAGACCGACTTCACCAAGATGATGAAGGAGTTCCGCGAGGACGGGACCAAGGACTACATCGAGGCCGACCTCACCATCGACGGCGTCTACCTCGAGGACGTCGGAATCCGCCTCAAGGGCAACTCCACACTGGCGTCCCTGCGCGGAAGCGGCCAGGGCAGGCCCGGTGGCGGCCGGACCATGCCCGAAGGCGCCGAGCAGGGCGCCCCGGAGGCGCAGCAGGACGGCGCAACCGGGGGCCGGGACCGCGGCCAGGCCAATGGCCGCGGTCCCGGCGGGGCCGGTGGCATCGGGGGCGGGATCACGCAGTACGACCTGTCCGAGAAGAAGCCCGAGGAACTGCCGTGGCTCATCAAGATCGACGAGTTCATCGAGGGCCGCGCCTATCAGGGCGAGCGTGAGATCTCGCTGCGCCCCGGCAGCAACGGCCAGGTTCCGGTGAACGAGGCCCTCGCGCTGAGCCTGACGGACACCACCGGTCAGAAGAACGAGCGGTACGCCTTCACTTCGGTACAGGTCAACACCCGCCCGGTCGCCGCCCGGTTGATGGTCGAGAGCCCGGACACGGAGTACGCGGAGTCCATCGCTGACGGCAACGGCGTGCTCTACAAGGCGCGGGCCGGCGGCAGCTTCGAGTACAAGGGCGACGACCCGACCGACTACGAGGAGTCGTTCGAGCAGCTCAACAAGGTGGGCAGTCAGGACCTGGAGCCGGTCATGAAGCTCATCAAGTGGGCGAACGAGGCGTCGGACGAGGAGTTCGAGAAGGAACTCGACCAGTACCTGGACGTCGAGTCCCTGGCGACGTACCTCGCCGCGCAGAACCTGCTCATGAACTTCGACGACATGGCCGGACCCGGCAAGAACTATCTGCTGTGGTACGACCTGGACACCAAGAAGTTCTCGGTCCTGGGATGGGACTACAACCTCACCTTCACCGGCGATGCGACCTCGGGCCCGGACGACGACACGGGCATGGGCGGTGCCTTCGGTGGTGGCGCTGGAGGTGCCACCGGGCAGAGCAGCCAGGGCGGCCAGGGCACAGGTGGCCAAGCCGCGCAGAACATGCCCTCCGGGATGCCGTCAGGAATGCCCGAAGGAATGCCCGAAGGAATGCCTTCGGGGATGCCCGAGAATCTGCCGGAAGGCATGCCGTCCGGAATGCCTTCCGGTCTGCCGGGCGGTCAGAACGGCCAAGGCGGTCAGGGCGGTGAGGGCGAAGGCGGTGGGTTCGCCGGCATGATCGGCCACCCGCTGAAGGAGCGCTTCCTGGACTCGGACACCTTCGATCCCGTCTACAAGAAGGCGTACAACGAGCTGTACGAGAAGTTCTACGGCTCCGGGACCGCCCTGAAGGCGCTGAACGCCATCGCCGAACAGGCGGGGAAGGCCGGTGCCGACGGCAAGGAGCTGGACTCCGCCGTCGAGAAGCTGCGCAAGACGGTCACCGAGCGTACCGCGGCACTGGCCAAGAACAAGGAAGTGACCGGCTGATCACCGGCGCCCGGACGGCAGTCCCCCGTGGGGCGCCGTCCGGGCGTTCGGCGCACCGCGAACGCCTCACCAGCGAAGGAAGGTCCATGCCCGTCGCGTCGTCGGCGCCCGCGCCACCCCCACACAATGTGCTCGTCGTCGAGGACGACCCCAGCATCCGCACCTTGCTCACTTCCGCCCTGCACGCCGCCGGCTACTCCGTGAGCACCGCCGACACAGGCCAGACCGCCATGTTCGAGGCCGGTCGCGGCCAACCCGACCTGATCGTGCTGGACGTCGGCCTTCCGGACATCGACGGCTTCGCGGTGACCCGTCATCTGCGGGCTGAGGGCGTCTATACGCCGGTGCTGTTCCTGACGGCGCGTACGGACGTCGAGGACCGCATCATCGGCCTCAGCTCCGGCGGCGACGACTACGTCACCAAGCCGTTCCACGTGCAGGAGGTGCTGCTGCGCATCCGTGCCATCCTGCGGCGCAGTGACATGCCACCGGGCGGAGGGACCAGGAGGCCGCCGCTGCGGTACGCGGATCTGGTGCTGGACCAGCAGACCCACGAGGTGCGCCGGGCCGGGCTGCCCATCCAGCTGTCGCCCACCGAGTTCCGGCTCCTGGTCTGCCTGCTTGCGCAGCCGGAACGCGTGGTGGGCAAGAAGGAGATCCTGTCCGAGGTCTGGCACTACGACTTCGCCGGTGACGCCCGCATCGTCGACACCTACGTACGCAACCTGCGGCGCAAGATAGACCGGTTCGAGCCCCAGCTCATCCAGACGGTCCGCGGTGTCGGCTACTGCCTGCGGGCCGCGCGCCCCGGACCGGGGGCGGCGGCGCTGTGAGGCGGTGGGTGCGCCGGCTGAAACCGCGCTCGCTGCGAGCCCGTCTGGTGCTCGGCGTCACGCTGCTGGCCACCTCGGCGGTTCTGCTCTGTCAGGCGGCAGGGCTCGCCCTGCTCCACTCCTGGCTGACGGACCAGGTCGACGGGCGACTGACCCGTTTCCAGCCAGTGCCCCAGCTTTACAAGGACGTGGCCGACGGCCGGACTGCGTCAGGGGCGCCCGGCAGGACGGGCGGCCTCCCTTCGGACTACCGGGTGTACTTCTACGACAGAGGTGGCCACCGGATTGCCATGTCGCTGAGCGGCGACGGGGGCGGTGCCGGGCCGCGACTCCCGAAGTCGGAGGCGGAACTCGGCCTCAAGAACGGCCGCCCCTCCACGGTCGCCGCGACCGACGGCGGCAGCACCTGGCGGGTGATCGCCCGGTCCGGCACCGACGGCACCCGGGTCGTGGTGGCGCTGCCTCTGGAGGAGGTGGACGAGGCGACCTCCCGGATGCTGTGGTTCAGCGTCGCTGTCGGAGTGGCCGTCGCAACGGGGGTCGTCCTCTTCGGCACCCTCGCTGTGCGGCTGGGACTGCGGCCGCTGGTCGGAGTCGAGCGCACTGCCAGGCGCATCGCCGAAGGTGAGTTGGAACTGAGCGTTCCGGACCGGCATGCGGTCACCGAGGTCGGCCACCTCAGCCGTGCCCTGAACACGATGCTCGACCGGCTGCGCACCGCGCTGCGTCGCACCGAGGCGTCGGAGCAACGGCTGCGCCACTTCCTGGCGGACGCCGGCCATGAACTGCGAACTCCCCTCACGTCTTTGCAGGGCTTCGCCGAACTCCTGGTGCAGGAGCCGGAGATGAGCCTGGAACGACGCCAGGAGGCGCAGCAGCTGATCGTGCGGAACGCCGACCGGATGAGCCGTCTCATCGAGAGCCTGTCCCAACTGGCCAGGCTCGGTGAGGTACCCGCGACGCGGTGGCAACCGGTCGACCTCCTCTCTCTAGCGGCCGACGGTATCGCTGCCGTCGCCGTGCGACACCCCGGGCGCAGCATCGGCCTCGGCACTCTCGCCGACCCCGAGGACGACGCCCGCGTGGACGAGCTGGACGTCGTCGACGCCGTCGGCGACCCGCATCAGCTGGCGCAGATCCTGTCGAATCTGCTCACCAACGCGTGCGTCCACACTCCGACCGGGACACACATCCAGGTGCGCGTCGGCACCCTCCGAGTCCGCCCACACGGGCCGGGCACGACTGGACCGGGCCGTACCAGCGCCAACGCGCCGCTCATACCCGGCACTCGGGTCTGTGCCGTCGAGGTCGCCGATGACGGGGCCGGCCTTGCCGAGTCGCACGCGCGGCGGGTGTTCGAGCGGTTCTACCGCGCCGATTCGGCCGAGCGGGCCGCGGCAGCGGGGTCCGGCCTGGGGCTTGCGATCGCCGCCGGCGCCGCGGAGGCCAACGGCGGCCGTCTGGAACTCGAGGCCAGGCCAGGCGAAGGCTGCACATTCCGCCTGCTCCTGCCGTATCAGCCCGCCGCTGCAGCCACGGCTGCCCCGGCTCCCCACACCTGCGTATAGGGCCGCATCTCTACCAAAAGGAGTGCCACCGGTGAAGCTCAGCACCGTACGACTGGGACAAGGCCGTACAGCCGCCGCACGTCTGCAGAAGAAGCACTGCGTGGTGCTGCCCTACCCGGACGTCGGGGCGCTGATCGCCTCCGGCGCCGACTGGCGGGAACGGGCCGCTGCTGAAACCGATGAACGCCACAGGATGGACGACATCTCCTACGCGCCCCTCATCACCCGGCCGAGCAAGATCGTTCGTGTTGGACCCAACTACGCGGCACGGGTACGAGAGACGGGCACCTCCTTCCCCACCGTTCCGGTGTTCTCCGTGGGGCAAGGCGGCCAAGGCGTTGCCGGTGCCCGCGACGCCATCTGCCTGCCGGCCGAGGGACGGAACGTGGACTGGGGCGTGGAGTTGGGCCTGGTGATCGGGTGCCGGACCCGTGGGGTCCCGGCCCGGACGGCGCTGCGCCATGTCGCGGGCTACACCGTCGTCAATGGCGTCACCGCGCGGAGCGACTCGGGAAGCGCCCCCGCGTCGGGACTGTCCACTGACGTCACCCTGGTGGGCCCCGCCATGGTCACCACCGACGACGTGCCGATGGGCGGCCGCGGTCTGACGATGAGCTGTGTCATCGACGGACGGGTCCGCCAGAGGGCGAACACCTCGCAGCTGATCTTCGACGTCGCCACCGTCATCGCCCATGTCAGCACCGTGACCACGCTGCTGCCCGGAGACCTGATCACGACGGGCAGACCGGCCGGATCAGGCACCGGACGCGAACCCGAGGTCCTTCTGTACCCCGGTGTGGACATGGTCACCGAGATCAAGGGTGTCGGGGAACTCAGGAACTCCGTGGTGCGGTCGGGTCCGCAGTGAACCGTGGGAGAGCTTTCGGCCATAGATCTGACTCCCTGTCAGTTCCCAGCGTTCTTTCCCCGCCTCCACAGGCAGGGCGGCAACAGTGAGGCCGCGGCCCGGACCAGGGCCTCAGAGCCGCAGTCTGCCGTCCCCTCACGCCTGAGGAAGCCATGACTCCCACCCCCCACCTCACCGAGACCACCGCCCGCCCGGAGCGCTTGGCGCCGTTCCAGCAGGTCGAGCGGTCCCTTCATCCACAGGCCGGTACCGCGACGGTCGACATCGTCGTGCCGGTCTACAACGAGGAACGCGCCCTGCCCGGCTGCCTGCGCACACTCCACGCCCGACTGGCGGCGGACTTCCCCTTTCCGTGGCGGATCACGGTCGCCGACAACGCCAGCACCGACGAGACCCTCGCCACCGCCCGTCGCCTCGCCGACGAACTGCCGGGCGTCGGCGTGGTCCACCTCGACCGCAAGGGCCGCGGGCTCGCCCTGCGCACCGTCTGGGGCGCCAGCGACGCGGACATCGTCGCGTACATGGATGTGGACCTGTCCACCGGCCTCGACGGGCTGCTTCCGCTGGTCGCGCCCCTGGCCAGCGGTCACTCGGACCTCGCCATCGGTTCCCGGCTGGCACCTGGGTCGCGCACGGTGCGCGGCCCGCGCCGCGAGTTCATCTCCCGCTGCTACAACGGCATCATCCGGCTCACGCACGGCGTCCGGTTCACCGACGCCCAGTGCGGATTCAAGGCGGCCCGCACCGAGGTGCTGAAGCCGCTGCTGCAGGTGACCCGCGACGACGCGTGGTTCTTCGACACCGAGCTGCTGCTGCTCGCCGAGCACAACGGACTGCGTGTCCACGAGGTCCCCGTCGACTGGGTCGAGGACGTCGACACCCGGGTGGACGTGGTGAACACCGCCACCGACGACCTGCGGGGCCTGTGGCGGATGGCGCGGTTCAAGGCATCCGGCGGCGCCCGGGTCGACGTACCGTCTCGCCCCGCACCGGCCGCCGAGCACCCCGACGCGGTCCTCGCACCCGCTGCCCGACGTGGCGCGTTGTCCTGGGAGGTCGGCTGTTTCCTGGCGATCGGTGTCGTCTCCACGGTCGGGCAGGCGCTGCTGTACTGGCTGCTGCGCGGTTGGTGGAGCCCGGCTGTCGCCAACCTGGTCTCGCTGTTCGTCCTCACCGTCCTCAACACGGAGGCGAACCGACGCCTCACCTTCCGGTACTCCACCGCTCCGCCCGTGCGGACGCACCTGGGCGCCGGGGGCCTGTTCGTCCTGGGGTACCTGGTCACCTCCGGCGCGGTGCTGTGGTTCAAGTCGATCGCCCCCGGGGCCTCGACAGCCGCGGAGACCGCGATCCTCGCCACGGCATCCGTCGCGGTCACCTGCGTGCGCTTCGCCGTGCTGCGGCTGGCCGTCTTCACCAGCGCCCCCCGCCGTACCCGTTGACGAGAGCGACTTCCGACATGAGCAATCCCACGCACCTCAAGCCTGTACCGGCCGCCTCGACCCCCGACGATTCGCCTGCGTCCGTCCGCTCGCTGCCCGCCTGGGCGGCTCCGGCCGCACTCGGAGCGATCCTCGTGCTCGCGGCCGTCCTGTACGGCTGGGCACTGGGCTCTCTGGGATGGGCCAACAGCTACTACTCCGCGGCCGTGAAGTCGATGGGGAAGAGCTGGACCAACTTCCTCTTCGGCTCCTTCGACCCGGCCGGGGTGATCACGGTCGACAAGCCGCCGGCCGCGCTGTGGCCGCAGGTGATCAGCAGCAAGATCTTCGGGCTGCACGGCTGGGCGCTGGTCCTGCCGCAGACGGTCGAGGGCGTGGCCGCGGTCCTCGTCCTGCACCGCACCGTGCGGCGCTGGGCTGGGGAGGGGGCGGCGCTGGTCGCCGCGCTGGTGCTCACTCTCACGCCCATCACCGTGGCCATCAACCGGGACAACAATCCCGACACGCTGCTCGTCCTGCTGCTGGTGTCCGCGGCGTACGCGCTCACCCGCGCGTTGCAGGCCGAGGGCAGGGCAGCGACCTGGTGGCTGTGTGCGAGCGGCTTCCTGATCGGGTGCGGATTCCTCACCAAAATGCTCGCCGCCTGGATGGTCATTCCCGCGTTCACCCTCGCCTGGCTCGTGGGAGGAAGCGGCCCCTGGATACCGCGAGTGCGGCGTCTGCTGGGCGCGGGGGCCATCCTGGCGGCGTCCTCCTTGTGGTGGGTCGCCATGGTCGCCCTGTGGCCGGGCGACCGCCCCTACATCGGCGGCAGCAAGGACGGTTCGGCCTGGGATCTCGTGGTCGGCTACAACGGGCTGGGCCGGGTCTTCGGCTCGAGCGACGGAATGTCCCAGAACATGGGCGGGTTCGGCGGCGGGTTCGGTGGCGCGGCCAGCCTGGGCCGGTTGTTCAACGCGCAGGTGGGCGGCCAGATCAGCTGGCTGCTGCCGGTCAGCGCACTGGCCTTGGCCGTCGCCCTGGTCGGCGTGGTGATGCGCCGACGCGGCATGCTGTCCGCCGACGCCCTGCTGCCGGCCTCCGGCTGGCTGCTGTGGGGGACCTGGCTGGTGGTCTGCGCGGCCGTGTACTCGACACAGAAGGGCATCTTCCACCCCTACTACACCACTCAGCTCGCTCCGGCGATAGCCGCCCTGTGTGGCGGACTGACCGCCGCCCTGGTCCGTGTCCACCGTGCCGGCGTGCGCTGGGCGCCCCTGGTGGGCGTGGCCGCGGTCGTGGTCAGCGCGGTCTGGGCCGTGGCACTGGTCCGCCGTGACTCCGACTGGAACGGCTGGCTGGTGTGGCCGGTCCTGCTGCTCGGCTGCGCCGCGGTCGTCCTGCTGCTCCTCGCGCGCCGGCGTGGTCGGCTGCTGACGGTCGCCGTGGGTGCCGCCGTCGCGTCGGTCCTGGTGGCCCCGGGAGCGTGGGCGGTCAGCGTACCGGGCTCGACATCCGCGATGGGCGGCTCCAACCCGACGGCCGGTCCGACGACGTTCGGCTTCGGCGGGGGCGGCCGCATGCCCCGGCAGAGCGGGAACGACGGTGACCTTCCGTCGTCGGGGATGCCGTCGGGCTTCCCGGGTGGTGACACCCCTTCGGGACAGCCCGGTCAGCCCTCCTCCGGCGATGCTCCTTCGGGAATGCCGTCAGGCATGCCGTCCGGTATGCCCACAGGGGGAGCGAACGGCATGCCGGGCATGCCCGGCATGCCCGGAGGCTCGACCTCGGGAGACAGCGACATGCCGTCATTTCCCGGCGGCGGTTCCGGGAAGGCCCCGAGCGGACGCGGCGGCTTCGGCGGTGGCGCGGAACTCACCAGCGAGCAGCGCAAGATTCTCGACTACGCCGTGGAGCACGCACCTCACGCCCGCATCAAGCTCGCCGTCGAAGGCGGTGCCATGGCCACCAGCTCCTTCATCCTGGGCTCGGACGAGACTGTCATCGGCATGGGCGGTTTCACCAGCGGCGACAACGCGCCGTCGGTGGACCAGTTGGAGGAGTGGACGAAGAGCGGGGAACTACGCTACGTCCTGGGCTCCGACACGAACAGCGGCGGCAGGCCGGGCATGACCGGGTCCCGCAACTACAGCAAGGAGCGTTCCGACTGGATCGCTGACAACTGCACCAAGGTTCCGGCTTCGGCGTACGGCGGCACGTCGTCGAACAAGAGCAGCGGTAGCGCGATGGGCTTCGGAGCAGGAGCCGACGTGCTCTACGACTGCGCCGCCAAGTAGGCGACGCCGGAGCAACGGGGACCACCGGGGAGAACGGACCAGCATCACGTCATGACCGAGCAGTCCGCAACGGCTCGTCCGCGACATCGGCTTCTCGTGGTCGAGGACGAGCCCAGCATCCGCACCCTGCTGGAGGCGACGCTCCGCCTGACCGGATACGAGGTGAGCAGCACCGACACCGGACAGTCCGCCCTTGTCGAGGTCGAACGCCTGCGACCGCACCTGGTGCTGCTCGACGTGATGCTGCCCGACCTGGACGGCTTCGAGGTGACCCGCAGGCTGCGGGCGGCAGGTGACGACTGTCCGATCCTGTTCCTGACCGCCCGCACCGGCACCGACGAACGTATCCAGGGCCTGAGCGCCGGCGGGGACGACTACGTCTCGAAACCGTTCAGCATCGAGGAGGTGTTGCTGCGTATCGAGGCCATCCTGCGCCGCACGGCACCGGTGGACGCGGCACTCCCACCACCGAGCGTCCTGCGCTACGCCGACCTCGAACTCGACGAGGGCGCTCACGAAGTGCACCGCGCGGGACAGTACATCGCCCTGTCCCCGACCGAGTTCAAGCTCCTGGCCTACCTCCTGTCCAACGCCGGCCAGGTGGTGAGCAAGGTCCAGATCCTCGACCACGTCTGGAGCTACGACTTCGCCGGTGACGCCAGGATCATCGAGACGTACGTCCGCTACCTGCGCAGGAAGATCGACTGCTTCGAGCCGCCGCTCATCCAGACCGTGCGCGGCGTCGGCTACTGCCTGCGGCTGCCCCGCGACCACGAGGGGACGCCGGAGCAGTGATCCCCCGCCTGCCCAGGCCACCCGGCTCACTGCGACAACGACTGATCCTCGGCGTCACCGTCCTCGCCACGGCGGCGGTTCTGACCTCCCAGGCCATCGGCTACGTGGTGCTCCGCTCCTGGTTGCTCGATCGCGTCGACCAGCAGCTGGTGGAGTTCCACCCTCCGACCCCGGCCTTCTACGACGCCCTCCGTGGCGCTTTCCCCGCGTCGGACGAGCGTCTGGACGTACTGCCGTCGGATTTCCACGTCTATTTCTACGACTCTTCCGGGCATCGCCTGAACAACTCCCTCGGCACGGAGGCAAAGCCGGGGCCTCGGCTGACCGATCAGGCGCAGGACCTCGACCTGAGGGACGGGCACCCGGAAACCGTGTCCGCCATCAGCGGTGACGGCCGCTGGCGGGTGTTGCTCAATCCGGGCCCGGACGGCATGAGCGCGGTGGTTGCCCTGCCGCTCGACACCGTCGACGGCGCCACCTCGAAGCTGTTGTGGCTGAACGCCGTGCTGCTCGCTGTCACGATCGCCGGCCTGCTCGCCCTGGGCCGGTGGGTGGTCAGGCTGGGGCTGCTGCCACTGACCAGGACGGAGCGAACTGCCCAGGACATCACCGCGGGCCGGCTCGACCTGCGGCTGCCGGACACCGACCCGCGCACCGAGATCGGACGGCTCGGCCGGGTGTTGAACTCCATGCTCGACAAACTGCAGACCGCCCTGCTGGCCCGCGAGGCCTCCGAGGCACGGCTGCGCCGGTTTGTCGCGGACGCCGGGCACGAACTGCGCACTCCGCTCACCGCCATCCAGGGCTACGCCCAGCTCGCGCTGCGTCCGGAGCGGCGCCCGGAGCGTGAGCTGCGGGAGGCCAACCGGTTCATCGCGCAGAACGCGGAGCGCATGAGCCTACTCGTCGACGACCTCCAACTGCTCGCCACCCTGGATCGCGAACCCTCCTACCGCAAAGAACGGGTCGACCTGCTCTCGCTCGCGGCGGACGCGGTGAGCGCGGCCGCCGTCCACAGTCAGTCCCATCCCGTCGACCTGGGCCCGCTGCCCACTCCGGCAGATCCGGGCGGCATCGAGGAACTCGACGTGGCCGAGACCGTCGGCGACCCGCGCCGACTGGGGCAGATCCTGGAGAACCTGCTGTCCAACGCCCGCATCCACACCCCGCCGGGCACCCGGGTCCACGTACGGGTGGGCACGACAGAGACCGGACCCGGAACGGGCGGCACCGACCGGCCGGGACGCACCTCCGCCTCGCCGCCGCTCCCGGAGCGCCTCCCAGTCAGCGTGATCGAGGTGGCGGACGAAGGACCGGGCCTCGCCCCCGTCGACGCCGAGCACGTCTTCGAGCGCTTCTACCGGGCCGACCCCGCCCGTTCCCGCAGCCACGGCGGGAGCGGCCTCGGCCTCGCCATCGCCTCGGCCATCGCCCAGGGCCACGGCGGCCGTCTCGAACTCGACACCGTCCCCGGCGAGGGCTGCACCTTCCGCCTGGTCCTCCCCGCAGCCGACTTCGGGCAGGGCCGTCGATGAGTCTGTGTCTTCGGCTGCCAGAGGCGATGCGCGCTGCTCGCGTCGGTACGGGCGTCCGACGTTCCGACAGACCGTCGGCCGCGCCGCGTCATGGCTGCGCCGAGGGTTGTCAGGCGCCGGCGGCGGGTGGCTCCGGGCGGGTCCGCCGTCGGCTGGGCTCCTGCCGCCGGGGCTGGTGCAGAGCTCTCGTCCTTGGTCGCGGCCTGATCGACGCGCGGGTAGCGCGGCAGCAGGAAGATCAGCAGGAGAGCGCGTTGTACGTGACCTGCGGAATCGACCGGGCTGAGTGGCGGTGAACAGCAGGACATGCCGGTCGGAGAACGCCTCGACAACGCGTGACCAGCTGGGCGCCGGTGCATGATGGGCCTCGTCGACCATGAGGTGGCTGAATGCAGCCAGCAGTACCTCGCGAGCCTCCGGCTCGCAGGCCTGCAGGGCGTGCGGCGTCGCGACCACCACATTGCAGGCAGCAGCGAATGCCGCCGCCTCGGCAGCGTCATGGAAACCGTGCAGGAGTTTGCCCACCACCGGCCGCATCACGCTCGGAGTGACAATCTGGTGGGTGTGCAGGATGCCGAGCGACTCGAATTTCGCCGCGATCTGGTCACGCAGCGCGGCGGTCGGCACCAGCACCAGCAGACGCTCGGGGCGGGTGGCCCACGAGCAGCGCGAGCATCGTCTCCGTTTTACCCGTCCCCGTAGGCATCACCACGATCCCCGGTGCAGTCACCCCGGAGGCCCAGTAGCCGATCTCCGAGTGCAGGGCGCCGATCTGCGGACGTCGCAGCGCGTGCGGTTCGGCGTGGTCGCGGAACCCGATACGGTCAACGAACGAGTCCAGCACCGCCTGCGGTGAGCGAAGCGCGCTGTCGCCAATCCACCCCACACGTCCGCCCGTTCTGACGGTGGGTATGACGGCCTCGCTGCGCCGGCTCCAGACCGACCACATCGACCTCTACCAGGTGCACCGGCCCTCACCCGACACCGACATCGAGGAGACCCTGGGCGCCCTGACTGACCTGGTGCGCCAAGGCAAAGTGCGCTACATCGGTTCCTCCACCTTTCCCGGCAGTCAGATCGTCGAAGCCCAATGGGCCGCCCACGACCGTCGTCTGGAACGGTTCGTGTGCGAGCAGGCCCCGTACTCCATCCTCGTGCGCGGTATCGAGGCCGACGTACTGCCCACCGCGGCCCGGCACGGCATGGGAGTGATCACCTACAGTCCGCTCGCCAGCGGCTGGCTCTCCGGCCGCTGGCGCCAGAACGCCCCCCTGCCCACCCAGTCCGCGGTCCGCGAGCGCTTCGTCGACCGCTTCGACATGTCCCTGCCCGTCAACCAGCGAAAGCTGGAGGCCGCGAAGCCCTCGCCCGTGTCGCCAAGGACAACGGGACGACGCTCATCGAGATGGCCGTCGCGTTCGCCCTCAACCACCCCGCGGTCAGCGCGGTTCTGATCGGACCACGCACCCTGGGCCATCTGGAGACAGAGTTGTCGGCGGCCGAAGTGGCCCTGAACCCGGATGTTCTGGATCGGATCGACGCCATCGTCACGCCAGGCACGGTCATCAACCCGGCCGACATGAGCTTCACCGACCCCGCCCTGGAACCGGCCGCTCGCCGACGCCGACCGCTTGCCCGAGTCGGGTACGGCAGCACGGTCCGAGCCCTGGTCGCCTGCCGGACTTCACGCTCCCGGCCGGACAGATCATGGCCTCCGACTGGCGCCGACTGTTCGCCCGCAAACCGCGTACCTCTGGGGCAACGGCGAGGCTCACGTGGACTACACCGCCTGAGACGACAACGCTCGGTACGCCGTCGAGGCGGTCCTCAACGAGAAGCCGACCGGTCGTGTCCTTGCGGTCGCCGGCGACAGCCTCAACTTCTACGACTTCGTCGAGGTTTACGAGAACGGCACCGGTCAGAAACTGCGCAATGAGCTGCGGGCTTCGTTGGAGAACCTGGACCGGCGCATTGCCGAGGTCGTGGAGGACCTTGGGCGGCTTCGTACTCGAACACTCGGCTCAGGCGCTTCCCTGCGGGCAAAGATGCCGGAACCGTCGCGACTGGTCTCGGCCGCCTTGATACGCGTGTCGACCTGGGCGGCGCTGAGCGCGAAGCTGGCGCTGCCGCACATGCCGAGCACGCGGACGCGCTCGCCGTCCACGAACTCACGGGTGCCGAGGTAGTCGACGCCTGCGTGGAAGTCCTCGACGTCGGCCCGCGCAGGCGCCCCCAGACCGCCCATGACCAGCACACCGATGCGCCTTATTAACCTCGCCCCGCAGGTAGTCGCCGTCAAAGCGGCCATTCCCACAGCCAAACGACACTTTGAGGCGGTAACCGGAAGCGGCACTTGGCCGTGGACATGCGCGGCATGCCGCTCGCCCTCATGGTCACAAGGCCTGGCCGCGCGACAGCAACTCCGCACGCGACCAGCTCTTCCGCCTCCGCCTCACACATCCCGAACTCAACGCGGCCTGGGCGGACTCTGCCTAGGGCGGAACCCTCGATCACCTCAGCCAGGGCCCGCCGCAGCACCCCGAGGAGGACGACCAGGACGCAAGAGTGCGCCTGCCCGAGTCGGACCTTGGGGTGGACGCCGTACGCCCACACGAAGACGTAGTCCCGGTCCGACGGGTCTCACTGCTGGAAGGCCGTGTGGTCGTCGCTGCACTGCGTCGTCAGCCGAGTCACTGTCGCGGGCGACAGGCCAGCCGCGGAGCCGAGGAACGGCTCCAGTGCGGGCACGAAATCCCCGGAGGACAGGCCGTGCAGGTAGAGGAGCGGCAGGACTTCGGAGATCTTCGGGGACTTTCGACACCACGGCGCCAGGATCTTGGAGGAGAACCGCTTGCGCTCACCGGTCTCGTCGTCCACGCGGCGATCGTTGCCCCGCGGCGCGGTGACCTCGACCGAGCCGGCCGCAGTGACCACGGTCCTGGGCCGGTGATGGCCGTTGCGGACTACGAGGTGATGCCCATGCTCGTCCCGCAATCCAGCCAGTCGGAGGAGCGGGTGCCTTCGGCCGGTGTTTCGCCGTGTTTCGGGCTCGGGCGAAACACCTATCGCCGGCCGGTCGCGGGGCGCCACCGTCTGTGCCGTACGCAGGAACCCAACGGGAGGCAGGCTATGCGTAGGGAGAGAGCTACTCGGACAGGTCTGGCGGCGTTAATGGTGGCCGTGGCCGGACTGACTGTGTCGAGTACGCCTGCGACCGGGCAGGAGGCCACGGCCCGGCCAGCGGCGGCGCCGGAGGGCTGTGACGAGACCGGGTCCGACTGGGACGAGGCCGATATCGCTCCGGGTGACACGCGGTGGAATCCGAAGACGAAGAACACCTGGACGCAGATGCGGCAGAAGCACGTCCTGCGCGAGGACACCGGCCTCAGGGCAACCACCTACAAGAAGGGAACCTATGTCTACCTGTACGACATGAAGAGCAACCAGGTCTGCAGGAGTCTGGTCAACCCGCTGCCGGACGGGTGGCGGTTTCCTCTTCTGACCGGGTACCTCGACAACCGCAACACGTCGATCCAGGCGTGCATCAAGGAGCCGGGCAGGGCGTCCAAGTGCGGGGAGTGGAACCGAGAGGATGCCGGAGGGCACCGGCAGTGGGACTTCGACGGCCTGGAGCGGCTGGACCGGAACATCGATCCGAACGCGACGGTCAGCTACGACGACCACGAGGATTCCGAGGGCGGCAGGATACGCCCGCACAAGTACGGCGTCTCCTACAACCACGGCACGCGTGCCGACCTGATGCTGAACGGCTCCTACGGGATGACGTACGCGGCGTTCACGTCCAGGAGCAAGAACGTCAAGGTGCGGCTGGACAGCGACAAGTACGGCAAGGGCGAGTGGCGCAAGCCCGGAGAGCAGGTCGGCGAACACACCTGGGTCGGGTACACGGGCATCCTCTACAACGACCACGACCGCCTGCGGATCGTCGTCAAGGGCGTCCATGAAAAGCCCAAGTACGGGAAGTGGTTCAACGGAACCGGCGTTGGCTGACCCCCGGCGGCATCCTCCGCTCGAGAGGGTCGCGGGACACAGCCCCTCGGGGAGACCCATCTGCAGTGAACGCGGTGGCGGTGTACGAGTCCTGGCCACCGCGGCGGATGGTCCGGGTCCATGGCGGCTGGTGGAGTCTGGTTTCGCGGTACGCGGTCGGCCAGCACCCGGCGCGGGCGACCAAGATCCCTCCTGATGCCAGAAGCCGTCCGACAGTCGACTCAGCGATGGGCCGGCGCCATGTAGGAAGGGAGCGACCGCTTCAACGGCAAGGTCACCATCACCGCGGGGAGTTCGACGATCAGCAACTGGACCGCGACCGTCACCGTGACCTCCCCGCAGAAGATCTCCGCGACCTGGAACGGCACCCCCGGCTGGGACAGCAGCGGAAACGTCATGACGATGAAGCCGAACGGCAACGGCGGCTTGGTTGTTGGAGCGTCGACGAGCTTCGGCTTCACGGTCATGAAGAACGGCGCCAGCACCACCCCGGCGATCGGCGCCCGCACCGCGTCCTGACCGGCTCCGGGTCGATGTCCGGCGCGGCGCACGGTCCGCCCGCGCCGGACACACCCGTCGCCCAGCCGCTGCTCAGCCGACCCGCAGGGTCTTCTTGGCCAGTTCGTACGCCGGCAGCATCGCCCGGTGCTCGTCGGTGTCCATCCCGCCGAGGTGGATGACGACCGGGCCCTTCCCGGTGGTGACGGCGAGCGCGGTCTCCTCCTTGGTCTCCTCCAGGAGTTCGCTGGTGACGAGGTACTTCACCTCGGCTCCGGTGGTGCCGCCGCCCGCCTTGAACGCGCTGTACTTCGCCTCGCTCACGCCGGTCTCGTCCGCCAGGAAGGCCTCCAGCACGCCGCGCGCGTCGTCGGAGCCCGGCTCGCCCGTCCAGATGCGCAGGAAGCCGATGTTCCCGGCCGGCTTGGCGTCCACCTCGCAGGCTGCCGTGACCGGCCCCTGGTGGAGGAGCGCGTCGGCGATCTCCTGGGACAGCTCGTCATCCCCGGCGTCGGCGGAGCCGTCACCGCTGCCGGCCGACTCGTCCTTGCCCGTGCCGGCGTCGACGGCCTCCGCCTTCCAGTCCTGGGCGATGTCGAAGGTGACGGGGAGTTCGCAGGCCGATCCGGCGGCGCCGATCGTCCCCCCGCTCTTCACCGCTGTGTCACCGTCACCGGCCGCCTCCGCCGACGCCGTGGCGGAAGTCGACGCCGAACCCGCCGACGCCTTCGTGTCGTCCTCGGACGCCCCCGCACAGCCCGCCAGCACTCCGGCCAGCACCGCCACCTGGGCCAGCCGACGCCGTGCCCGTCCTGCCCCCACCGACATGGTGTTCTCTCCCCACCCTGTACCGCACACTGATCTTGTTCAGGCGGCACACAGTATCCGAGACCACCGACAAGGCGGATCCCATATCTCCGTCGGACGGATCCCGGCCCTCGGGCATCATGAACCGATGACCTCGCTGAGCTTCGAGCGCTACTGCGACGAGATCGTCTCCCAGACCGAACTGCTCACCGCCCAGGTGCGCGGCGCGGACATGACCGCCCCGGTTGCCTCCTGCCCCGGCTGGAACCTGGGCCACCTGCTGCGGCACGTGGGCGGCGACCACCGGTGGGCGGAGGAGGTCGTACGGACCCGCGCGGCCGGCCCGATCGCCGACGACCTGGTGAACGACCCGACCGCGTACGCCCACGAGGACGCGGCTTCCCTGATCCCGTGGCTGGTCGAGGGCGCGGCCCGGCTGAGCTCCACCCTCCGTGCCGCCGGTGCCGAGGCACTGGCGTGGAACCCGTCCGCCGACCGGTCGGCGCCGGTGGTGTTCTGGGCGCGTCGCATGACCTACGAGACCGCCGTGCACCGCGCCGACGCGGCCCTCACGGCCGGATCGGACTTCGCGCTGGACGGCGACCTCGCCGTCGACGCGGTCCAGGAATGGCTGGAGTTCTCGACCTTCCCCGAGGCGTTCGAGCCCCGGCCGGACCTGCCCGACCTCCTCGGCCCGGACCGCACGCTCCACTTCGGCGCGACCGACGCCGGGGAGTGGCTCGTCGACCTCACCGGCGAGCGCCCCCGCTGGCGGCCGGGCGCGGACGGCGCCACCGCTGTCGCGCGGGGCCCGGTGACCGAGCTCCTCCTGTACTTCTACAAGCGGCCGACGAGCGCCGTCGAGACCAAGGGCGACACCGCCCTTCTCGACCTCTGGCGCACCCGCTCCGGCTTCTGGCTGGAGGCGCCGCAGGACTGACCTAGCCGACGGCCCGGGGCACCACCTTGATGTTGAACGTATGGGCGCCCAGCCCGCCCGCGATGCCCATGAACAGCAACGCGAAGTGCTCCTGCCCGCGTGCGCTGGTGATGCCCCCGATGTCCAGCTGGGACGACGGCGGCCAGCCCAGGTCGGTGAGCAGCCGGCCGGTGAGCTGTTTGGCCGCGGCGTCGTCGCCCGAGAGGAAGACGGTGCTCGGCCCTTCGAGACTGTCCGGGGCGATCATCGCGGTCGAGTCCATCGTGCACAGCGTCTTGACGACGGGTGTCAGCGGGAAAGCCCGCTGGATCTGTTCCGCCAGGCTGCTGTTGGGGTGCGAGAGCTCGGTGTAGTCGTCGGTGAGGCCGACGCCGACGTCGATGAGCACCTTGTCGGCCAGGGCCGACGCCCCGATGGAGCGCAGCAGGTCCACGGACACGTTCCCCGGGGTCGCGTTCACGAGTACCTCGGCGTGCGCCGTCGTCTCGCTCAGGTCAGCCACGGGGAGACCCAGATCCGTTCGTTCCTTCGGTGAACGGGAACCGAGCAGGGCGTCGTGTCCTGCGGCTCGCCAGCCCTGCGCGAGCGCTCGTGCGACGTTGCCGGTGCCGAATAGTCCTATACGCATGGCTCGACGCTAGGCGGGGCGACGGCTCCGGCGAATCGGGCCGCGGGCTCAGAGGGGCCGGCACCAAGGTCGTAGTCCTGTGGCCCCGGGCAGGTCCCGGTCCGGCGCCGGTTTTGCCGAACCGGCAAGGCTGTTTGTCGTCGCCCGGAGCCTGCCGCAGGCTTCTTCAGCGTGAACACCACCACACCTGCGCACCGGGAGACGCCATGACCGAGACCCCTGCCCTGAAGGCCGCCGAGTTCTGGGAGGCCCGCTACCGCGACGGCGGCCGGCTCTGGAGCGGCCGCCCCAACGCGCTTCTCGTCCGCGAGGCCTCCGACCTCGTGCCGGGCACCGCACTCGACCTCGGCTGCGGCGAAGGCGCCGACGCGGTGTGGCTCGCCTCGCGCGGCTGGCAGGTCACCGGCGTCGACATCTCGCACACCGCGCTGGAGCGCGCCGCCGGGCACGCCGCCGAGGCCGGTGTGAGCGACCGTACGGCCTGGGAACGCCACGAGTTGGGAGAGACGTTCCCGAAGGGATCCTTCGACCTGGTCAACGCCCAGTTCCTCCAGTCGCCGGTCGCTCTCGACCAGCGGCTGATCCTGCGTCAGGCCGCCGAGGCCGTCACAGCGGGCGGCACCCTGCTGCTCGTCATGCACGCCAACTGGCCGTCCTGGCAGACCGAACCGCCCTTCGAGGCCGAGTTCCCCACACTGCGCGGCGTCCTCGACGAACTCGCCCTGCCGCAGACCCACTGGACCTTGGAGACACTGGACACGGTGCGCAGTGCGAGCGTGTCGCCCGAGGGCGTGGAGGGCTTCCGCGACAACCACGTGTGGCGCATCAGGCGCGGCGGCGACGCCTGACGCACCCCGCCTCCGCGCCTACCCTTCGCCCACCTGCGCCGACACCTCGCCCAGCACCTCGCGTACGGCGTCCAGCGCTGAGCCGCGATCGGCCGGCACCAGTCCGATCCGGGTCCGTCGGTCCAGCAGATCGGCCTCGTCCAGCGCGCCTTCGTGGCGTACGGCCCACAGCAGTTCGGCGCCGGTGACGGGATGCCCGGGCAGTACGGGTCGGCCCAGCCGGGGATCGCGCGCGCCGAGGGCGTGGACGGCCGGTGCTTCGGTGCCGTAGCGCTGGACCAGGCGGCGCGGCGCCCGGAGAGAGCCGAGCGTGGCGGGGGACGCGGCGCCGACGAGCGGGAGAGTGGCGGTCGGGGAGGGCCCGGCGGTGAGCCGACGGGTGGTGACGGCGGCGTCGACGGCGTCCTCGGCCATGCGCCGGTAGGTGGTGAGCTTGCCGCCGACCACGGTGATCACACCGCCCGGCGAGGTGAGGACCGCGTGCCGACGGGAGATGTCGGAGGTGCGCGGGGCACCGCCGGAGCGTGCCTCCGGGGCGGTGTCGAGCAGGGGGCGCAGGCCGGCGAACGCGCCTACGACGTCCTCGCGTTGGACCGGAATGTCCAGGACGGAGCCCAGGACGTCGAGGAGGAAACCGATGTCCGACTCGGGTGCTTCGGGAACGTCGGGGATGTCGCCCTCTACGGGCTCGTCGGTGAGCCCGACGTAGACCCGGCCGTCGCCCTGGGGCAGCACGAGGACGAAGCGGTTGGTCTCGCCGGGGACCGGCACGTGCAGGCCCGCAGGCAGCGGACCGAGACGGTCGGAGCGCAGGACGAGGTGGGTGCCGCGGGAGGGGCGGATCCGGATGCCCTCGACCAGGTCGCCCGCCCAGACACCGGACGCGTTGATCACCGCGCGGGCCCTGATCTCGCCCTCCTCGCCGGTGAGTTCGTCCCGCACACGGGCGCCGGAGGCGGTGAGCTCCAGCGCCCTGAGCCGGGTCAGGATCCGCGCGCCGTGGGCGGCCGCGGTGCGGGCGACGGCGGTCACCAGGCGGGCGTCGTCGGTGAGCCGGCCGTCCCAGGACAGCAGGCCCCCGCGCAGACCCGGGGCGCGCAGGGCGGGGGCTAGGTGCCGGGTCTCCACGGCGGAGAGCCGGCGCGGGGCGGGCAGGGTGGCACGGGCCGTGCGAGCCGCCAGACGCAGGGTGTCACCGGCCCGGAACCCGGCCCAGGCCAGCGCCGACTGGCCGCGCGAGACCAGGGGAGTCAGCGGCAGCACGAAGGGCTGGGCGCGGACCAGATGCGGTGCCGTGCGCTCCATCAGCACGCCCCGCTCGACCGCACTCTCGTGCGCCACGTCGAGCTGGGCCGAGGCGAGATAGCGCAGCCCGCCGTGGATGAGCTTGCTGCTGAACCGTGAGGTGCCGAAAGCCAGGTCGTGGGCGTCCACGGCGGCCACCGTCAGCCCACGGGCCGCGGCGTCCAGCGCGACCCCGGCGCCGGTCGCGCCCAGCCCGACGACCAGGACGTCCACGACGGGACCGCCGATGGTCTCGCCGAGTTCACGCGAGCGCCGGGCGGCGGAGAGCGACGAACCGGGAAGCGGTCCAGGAGTCGGTCCGGGAACCAGGGGAGTGGCGGGGCTCATGGCGTGAGGGTCCTTTCCAGGATGCTGCGCAGCTCCGCCAGGAAGGCCTCGCTGCTCAGGTCGGCGTCGTCCTCGTCGGTCATGGTCCGCAGCGACAGCGTGAAGGACTGGACGATCAGCAGCAGGGCCCGCGCCTGCCGCTCGGCATGGCCGGCGCGCACCGAACCGTCGGCATGGCCCTCGCGCACGGCGTCGGCGAGCAGCGCGATGAGCGCCTCCTGGCTCGCGCCGCGGCGGTCGAGGACGTACGGAAGGAGCAGCTCCGGGTCGACGTCGACGATCTTCCGGAAGAGCGGATGGGCGCGGAAGGCCGCCACCCCGGCCACAAGGCCGTCGACGATCAGTTCGCGCGCCTCCGCCCCCGGCCGCCGCTCGGGCATGGCCCCGGTGGCCACCGCGACCCATTCCCGGGTCATCAGGTCACCCACCAGGGAGCGCACATCGGGCCACCGGCGGTACAGCGTCATCCGGGAGACCCCGGCGCGGCGGGCCACGTCGGTCAGCGTCGTACGGCGGACTCCGACGGCCAGGACGCAGTCCCGCACCGCGTCGAGCACCGCGTCGCTGTCCGAGTGGTTGTGACGAATAGGCGTCATGTGTCACAGTGTAACGCCTGCGAGGCCGTCCGGGACACGGCATCGCTCGAATCGACGGGTGAGGACGAGAGCCATGGACATGCTGTGGAGCGGCTGGGGCGATCCGGCCGAGGCGGCGCCGCTGCCCGAGACCGTGACCGGGCTGCTGCGCGACCTGCTCGGCGTCAAGCCGCGCACCGCCGCGCCGATCGCCCTCGAGGACATCGCCGTGCCCGAGCCGCGGCTCGAACCCGCCGCCCGCCAGGCCCTGTTCACCGCCGTCGGCGGCGAGGAGCACGTCCTTACCGACGCGGAGACCCGCATCCGGCACACGCGCGGCAAGTCCACCCCCGACCTGCTGCGGATCCGCGACGGCGAGGTCGACGACCTCCCCGCCGCCGTCGTCCTGCCCGCCGACCACGACGAGGTGCTCGCCGTACTGCGCGCCTGCGCCGAACACGGCCTGCCCGTGGTCCCGTTCGGCGGCGGCACCTCCGTCGTCGGCGGTCTCGCCCCCGGCCGCCGTACCCCCTTCGTCGCACTGGACCTGCGGCGCATGAACCAACTGCTCGCCCTCGACCCGGTCTCACGCACCGCCACCCTGGCACCCGGACTGCGCGCCCCCGAGGCCGAGGCGCTGCTGGCCGAACACGGCTTCACCCTCGGCCACTTCCCCCAGTCCTACGAGTGGGCCAGCATCGGCGGATTCGCCGCCACCCGCTCCAGCGGCCAGGCCTCCGCCGGCTACGGCCGCTTCGACGAGATGGTCCTCGGCCTGACCCTCGCCACCCCTGAGGGCACCCTCGACACCGGCCGCGCCCCGCGCTCGGCGGCCGGACCCGACCTGCGCCAGCTCCTGCTCGGCTCCGAAGGGGCGTTCGGGGTCATCACGTCCGTCACGGTCCGGATCCGCCCGGTCCCGCAGACCCGCGTGTATGAGGGCTGGCGCTTCGCCTCCTTCGAGGAGGGCGCCGCCGCACTGCGCCGCCTCGCCCAGGACGGCCCACGCCCCACGGTGCTGCGGCTGTCCGACGAGACCGAGACCCTCGTAGGCCTCGCCCAGCCCGACGCGATCGGCGCCGGCCTGGAGTCCGCGGCCGGATGCATGGCGATCACCGGGTACGAAGGCACGGACGAGGACACCTCGTACCGGAGGGAACGCGCCGCGGCCGTCCTGCGCGACTGCGGCGGCACCCCGCTCGGCGAGGAACCGGGACAGCGCTGGGCGCACGGCCGTTACTCGGCGCCCTACCTCCGGGACGCCCTGTTGGACGCGGGGGCTTTCGCGGAGACACTGGAGACGGCGACGTTCTGGTCACGCGTCCCCGAGCTGTACGCGTCCGTCCGCGACGCCCTCACCACCACGCTCACCGAGGCCGGCACCCCGCCGCTGATCATGTGCCACATCTCCCACGTCTACGAGAACGGCGCCTCGCTGTACTTCACGGTGGTCTCGGCGCAGGGCGAGAAGCCGGTGGCGCACTGGGAGCGGGCCAAGCACGCCGCCAACGAGGCCATCCTCGGCGCGGGCGGCACGATCACCCACCACCACGGCGTGGGCACCGACCACCGCGACTGGTACGTCCGCGAGGCGGGCCCCCTGGGCATCGAGGCGCTGGCTGCCGTGAAACGACGGCTGGACCCGGCGGGCGTGCTCAACCCCGGCGTCCTGCTGCCCCTCGACTGACCCCACCCCACGGGCCCGAAAGGCACATCGATGCGACAGTTCACCGCCATCGTCAACCCCACGGCCGGGGGATCCGCCTCAGCTGCCGCACTGCTGCACGTGGCCCGGCCGCTGCGGGAGGCCGGGGCCGACCTGGAGACCGAGTACAGCCGCAGCCTGGAACACGCCAGGGAACTCGCCCGGGACGCCGGACAGCGCGGCCGGGTGGTGCTCGCCGTCGGCGGCGACGGCATCGCCGGCGGCATCGGCGGCGCCCTCAGCGGCACGGACGCCCTGCTCGGTCTCGTCCCGGCCGGCCGCGGCAACGACTTCGCCCGGGCGCTGGACCTGCCCACCGACCCGGCGGCCCTCGCACAGGTGCTGCTCCACCACGAACCCCGTCGGGTCGACACCATCGAGGTCGAATCGGCCGTCCACCACCGCACGGTGGTCCTCGGCAGCGTCTACGCCGGCGTCGACGCCCTGGCCAACCGCCACGCCAACAACGCCACCCTGCTGCGCGGCGCCGCCTCCTACTACGCGGGCGGCCTGCGCGCCGTCACCACCTGGCGCGCCGCCCGCTACCGGGTCACCGTCGACGGCCAGGAACACCTGCACACCGGCTACACGGTCGTGGCCGCCAACTCCGGCTACTACGGCTCCGGTCGCCACATCGCCCCCGACGCCCGCGTGGACGACGGTCTGCTCGACATCGTGCTGATCCGTGAGGCGCCGCGCCGGCTGTTCTTCGCCCTGATGAACGACCTCAAGACGGGCGCCCACGTCCACCGCCCCCAGGTCCGGATCCTGCGCGGCAAGGAGATCCGTATCGCGGCCGACCGCGCGGTGCCCTACGGCGCGGACGGCGAGGTCGAGGCGACCCTCCCGGTCACGGTCAGGGTCCTGCCGGGAGCACTGCGCGTCCTGTGCTGACCCCGGCCACCAGGTGACTGGGCGGTCACCGCCTCCCGGCCGCTATGGGGCGGCGGTGCTGCGATCGGCCTCGGCCTGGACGAGGAGGGAGAGCAGCTCCGCCACCTTCAGCCGGGCCTCGGCGGGGTGCCGCAGCACCTTGGCAGGGTCGATCCGGTAGGTGTTGGTGCGCCCCTCACGGGTGTGCGAGAGATAGCCGTCCCGCTCCAGATCGGAAATGATCTTCTGAACCGCGCGCTCCGTGAGGCGGCAGTGCGCCGCGATATTCCGGATGCGCACGTTCGGGTTGTCGGCGATGGCGGCCAACACCCGGGCATGGTTGGTGAGGAACGTCCATCCGGTGTGCGGCTCAGGGACTCCGTCCATGGACCAACCCTACGACTGAGCGTTCACGTATACAAAAACACGCACTGCATTTCATGTATCGGTTGACGTGTTCGGCTGTTCGGGTTCACTCTGGTACGGACGACGGGGAGCAGCACCTGAGGGAGAGGCGGTCATGCCGGAGCTCGCGTCCTCCGAGAACACCGAAGGCACGCCGGCGGTGAGCCCGCCGTACGCGTCGGCCGCCACCGTACGCGCGGACGGTGACAGGGTGCGGGTGACGATCTCCGGGGAACTCGACCTGGACGCCAGCGAGCGCCTGCGAGGCGTCCTGCGTGAAGCCCTCAACCGCTCGGTCCGCGGCGTCGACCTGGATCTGGAGGGCGTCTCCTTCTGCGACTGCTCCGCCCTCAACATCCTGCTCCACCTGCGCCACCGTGCCCTGGAGAGCTCCAAGACAGTCGTCATCGACTCCGCCGGCGCGGCGGTCGACCGCCTGCTCACCCTGACCGGCACCGGCCCGCTGTTCGGCACCACGGCCCCGGACGAGACCTCCGAGGACGCCCAGCACGACCTGCGGATCGAAGTCGCCCAGCTGCGCCGGGCCATGCAGACCCGCCCGACCATCGACCTGGCCCGCGGCATCCTCATGGCCTCCTTCAGCCTCAGCTCCGAGGAGGCCTGGACGGTCCTGGTCACGGCCTCCCAGAACACCAACACCAAACTGCACTCCCTCGCCGACGACCTGGTCACCGCGGTCAAGGGCGACGCCCTGCCCGACGAGGTGCAGGAACACCTGTCGGCCGCGGTCGCCAGGATCGGCTCCGCGGCCCCCGGGCAGTGAGCGCGACACCCCGGACGGCAGGGTTGCGTCGCGCGGCGGCACACCGGCAGGGTTCGGATGTGCCCACCTTGCTGATCGTGCATCACACGCCGTCACCCAACTGCCAGGCCCTGCTCGAAGCCGTCATCTCCGGTGCGACGGCGCCGGAGATCGAGAACGTCGAGGTCGTCCGGCGGCCGGCGCTGTCGGCCACGGCCTCCGACGTCCTCGCCGCCGACGCCTACCTCCTCGGCACTCCGGCGAACCTCGGCTACATCTCCGGAGCCCTCAAGCATTTCTTCGACCAGGTCTACTACCCCTGCCTGGACGCCACACAGGGCCGGCCCTTCGGCTACTACGTGCACGGCGGCAGCGACGTCACCGGCGCGGTACGGGCGATCGACTCGATCACGACGGGCCTCGGCTGGCGCCGTACGGCGAAACCGGTGACCGTCACGGGCGAGCCCGCCAAGACCGACACCGAGGCGTGCTGGGAGCTGGGAGCGACGCTCGCCGCCGGCCTGATGGACTGACCTGGGACGCAACACCCCCTCCCCACCAGCGTGTTTACCGACCCTGTGAGAAATTTCTGTGAATCCGTGAGGCGTTTGAACACCGTGCGGGCCGTCTCCGTATAAGGCCGGGGGATTTTCATGCCCTGACCGACCACGAGGCGTAGGAGTACTTCCTTGGGACGCAGCACGCGAAGACGCCCCACGGGCGCACGGCGCGCGACCTTTGCAGCGGTCGCGCTGATGTTGGGCGGCGGCGGCCTGGTTGCGGCCAACGTCTACGCCTCGGCGACCGAAGACGGCGGCACGGACCCGGCCCGGACGCTGTCCACACCGGCCGGCACGATCGACTGCCCCGACGTGGGCAGCGAACTGACGGCCGTACCCGACACGGCGAAGGAGGACGTCGCCAAGGAACTCGCGCTCCTGGACCAGCAGATCGCCGACGCCTACCAGCGCCTGCAGGAGTCGGCCCAGGCCATCCAGCAGGACGCCGGCTTCGCCGACAACGCGATCATGAATCCGCTCAAGGAGAAGCGCGCCGCGACGATCGAGCGGATCGCCATCTCCGTCGACCGTGCCGGAGACCGGCCGCAGGGCCTGGAGGCCCTCGCCCCGTGCACCCTGCGCGCCGCCGACGACGGCGGCGGTGAGGACGGCAACGGCGACGGCCAGGACGGCGGCGACAACCAGCAGGGCGACGGCGACGGCGCCGACCAGGGCGGGCAACAGCCCGGCAACGGCGGACAGGCGGGCAACGGCCCGGTCGCCGCGGACTACGCGGACATCAAGTCCGTACAGCCGAACGCGGCAGCCCCGGCCCTCCAGAAGGGCGCCTCCCGCGGCACCTTCGCCACGAGCTGCGGAGTCAACGAGAACGGCCTGTTCAACTCCGACAACATCATCGCCGCCCCCGGTGTCTCCAACGGCGCCCACCACTTCCACGACTACATCGGCAACCAGTCCAACACCGCCTTCGCCAGCGACGAGGACCTCGCCAACGCCAAGACGACCTGCGTCGACCAGGGCGACAAGTCGACGTACTACTGGCCCGTGATCCGGCTGCAGAACGGCACCCAGGAACAGGACGCCAACTCGCCCGGCGGCGGCATCGAGGGCAACGCCGGCGAGATCGTCACCCCGAAGGAAGTGACGCTGACCTTCGTCGGCAACCCGCGCGGCAAGGTCACCGAGATGCCGCGGCTGCTGCGCATCATCACCGGCGACGCCAAGGCGTTCGTCAACGGCACCGCCAACGCCAACGCGTCCTGGAGCTGCACCGGCTTCGAGGACCGGCAGCTGAAGGACAAGTACCCGCTGTGCCCGCAGGGCAGCGACGTGGTGCGCACCTTCAAGTTCCAGAGCTGCTGGGACGGCCAGAACATCGACAGCGCCAACCACCGCACCCACGTGGCGTTCGCGGCGGCCGACGGCAGCTGCCCGAGCGGCTTCGAGGCCATTCCGCAGCTGGTGCAGCGGATCGTGTACGACATCGACGCGCCGAGCCTGAAGGACGGCGGCCGGACCACCCCGCTGTTCGCGGTGGACTCCTTCCCCGAGAACCTGCACAAGCCGGTCACCGACCACGGCGACTTCATCAACGTCTTCGACGAGGACCTGATGGGCGAGATGGTCGACTGCATCAACGAGGGCCGCAAGTGCGGTGTCGGCGCCGACGACGGCGGTGACCCGGGCCAGGAGGAGCCGACCCAGCCGCCGACCGAGGCGCCCACCACCCCGCCGGCCGGCAACGACGACCCGGAGCCCGGCGACGGAGGCGACAAGCCGACCGAGGCCCCGGCGACCGAAACGCCCGCCACGCAGGACCCCGCCACCGAGGCGCCCGCGGCCGAGGACCCCAAGGCCGACGAGCCCGAGGCCGGGACACCCGCGACCGACCCGGCGAAGGACGACAAGCCCACCGTGTCGAGCACGGTGGCGCCCAAGGCCTACGGCACCCCGTCGGCCACCGCGGACGCCGACGCACAGGACGGCTCGAAGGACGACGGCGCCGACGCGGGCAGCACTCCCGCGCAGACGCAGCCCGCCGCGGGCGGCGAGCAGTCCGGCGGCGGTTCGGGCACGGAGCCGCAGGCGGTCGGCGACCTCGCCGAGACCGGCACCACCCTGTGGCCGGCGGCAGCCGGAGCCGTGCTTCTCATGGCCGGCTTCCTGCTGCTGATGCGGACGAGGCGCCGCGCCGGCTGACCGGAGAGCGGAGACCCGCCGGACCGGCTCCCGGGCCGGTCCGGCGGGATCACGCCGGCGTCGCGGAGGCCCTAGTCCACGATGGCGCCACAGGAGATGTTCACGTCCGTCGCCGTGAGCGTTCGGGCCAGGTCCGAGGCGACGAAGGCGGCGACGTGGCCGACGTCCCCGAGGGTCGCGGTACGGCCGAGCTGGGTGGCCTCGACCAGGCTGTCGCTGATCGCCTTCTTGCCCGGGAAGCCGTCGGGGATGCTCTCCGGGACGCCGCCGGACTTCAGGGTCACGACGCGGATGCCGTGCGGGCCCAGTTCGAGGGCCCACTGGCGGCGCAGCCCCTCCAGCGCGTCCAGCGCGATCTTGAAGCCGCCGAGGCCGGGCAGCGTCTGCGGGCCACCCCCGCCGAAGGCCAGGATCACTCCGGAACCGCGCGCGGTCATGTGCCGGGCGGCCGCCCGGGTGGTCAGGAACTGCGAGCGCATCGCCGTCGCGATGGGCTGCAGAAAGTCCCCCGCCGAGATCTCCATCAGCGGCTGCTGGACGTCCCCGTACCCGATGGCGTTGAACGAGACGTCGACACGCCCCGCCCGTGCGACGACCTCGTCGACGAAGGCGTCCACGGCCGCCTCGTCCAGCGCGTCGACCACGGCGGTCTCCGCCGCGCCGCCCGCGGCGCGGACGTCCTCGGCGAGTTCGTCGAGCGGCGCCGCGGTGCGCCCGGCGAGGAAGACCCGCGCCCCCTCACCCGCGAAGGCGCGCGCCGCCGCCCCGCCGATGGCGCCGCCCGCGCCGTACACCACTGCGACCTTGTCCTGCAGCAACATGATCGGTCTCCGTTCCGATGGCCTGTCCGCCGGCCGTACCGCCGCGCGGCCCGGCTCTCATCGGATACGTCGGCGCCGAACTCCGGAATTCGACACGCGCCACCGAATCAGCGGATCACGGTGTGAGGATGCCCGCCGGGCGGGCCGGGCGGCCGAGGCGGACCGGGACGCCGGGGGAGTACAGGACGCTGACGGGGGCGTCGCTCGGGGCGGGCAGCCCGGCCGCCGTCACGAGGGTCTCCTCGCAGGTGACCAGCTCGGCGCGGTGCAGTGGCCAGCGAGGGTGGTGGTTGGGCAGGTAGGCGAGCGGCTCGGGTCCGCCGAAGAAGGCGTTGTGCATGCCCCAGCGGGCGGTGAGGAAGTGCTCCAACTCGGTGGGTTCCTCGATGCGTTCACCGGTGCGCACGGTGACGCGGCTGCCGGCGCCGCGCGGACCGGGCCAGCGCCGCGAGCTCGTGTACGTGACGGTGTCGCCGTCGGTGCGGACGGCCATCCGGGACCACAGGTACGGCAGCCGGAAGCCGACCCGCCCCATCACCACCGGGATCAGCCGCGAGGCGTCCATCGACCGGAACACCACGCCCCGCCGCCCGTGCGCGTCCACCGAGTACAGGCGCACGTTGGTCTCGGGAAACGTCCCGAGATACGGCACCCCGGGCAGCCGCAGCCACCCGACCCGATGCATCCGGAACGCGACCAGCCCGACGTAGGTGACCCCGTCGTGCGTGTCCGGAACGGTGCCCCTCGGCAACAGCCCCGCCACGACCCCCGGTTCGACGGCCCAGTGGATGAAGGCGAGGTCGAGCCACTGCTGGGTCAGCAGGGGCATGCGTATGGCGGCGGGGGCGTCAGGGGTGACGGGAGCGGGATTCGGCACCACGTCAGGATGGCAGCCCCGGATAGCGGGCGGCGACCCCGGTCAGATAGCCGCGCAGCATGAGCTTGGCCTCGTCGAGCAGGCCCGGATCGCCCTCGGGATCCCGACGGAACGCCTCCTGGGAGAGCGCGTCGGCGGCGAGGACCGCGGCACGGCAGGCGCGGGCCAGGGCCTCGTCGTCCCGGGCGAGACCGAGGGCGAGCAGGACGCGCCGGACGCCGTCCGCCATACGGCGCTTGTGCGCACGGTCGGCGGCGCGGGTCTGCTCGGTCAGGCCGCTGCCGAACCACAGGGCCCTGAAGCCGTGTTCGGTGCGGTAGATCGCGGCGTACGCGTCGATGAGCACACCGACCGGGTCCTCCCACCGCTCGGCCGACGCCGCGTCGACCAGGTCGTCCATGGCGGACTCCAGCCGGGCGAAGTAGCCGGCCGCGAGGGCGTCGACGATCGCGTCCCGGTCGGGCAGGTACTGGTACAGCGAACCGACCGAGACCTGCGCCTCCGCCGCGATCCGCGTCGTCGTCAGTGCCTGGACGCCCTCGCCGACCAGGACACGCTCGGCGGCCTCCAGGACACGGGCCAGCCGTGCCTTGCTGCGCGCCTGCTGGGGCGTGCGACGCAGGGGAACCTGCCAGGCACCGCCGCCGGACCGTGCGGCGGGATCGCCCATGTGCGGCCTCCGAACCTGAACGTGACTTTGTTTCAGGTTTACGTTACCGTCGCGTACATGACCGACTCAAGCTCGGCGCTGGGTCAGGAACGCGCCGCCGTGGCCGCGGCGAGCCGTCGACTCGGGGCCGAGGGGCTGCTCATCGGCACGGCCGGCAACGTCAGCGTGCGGGTCGACGACCGGGTCGCGATCACGGCGACCGGCGCGGTCCTCGCCGAACTGACGGCCGACCAGGTGACCGTCGTGGACCTCGACGGAAACGTCGTCGCCGGGACGCTCGAACCCACCTCGGAACTCGACCTGCACCTCGGCGTCTACCGCCGTTACGGCTCCGGCGCGGTCGTCCACACCCACGCGCCGATGGCGACCGCACTGTCCTGCGTCCTCGACGAACTTCCCTGCATCCATTACCAGTTGCTCACCCTGGGCGGCTCGGTGCGCGTCGCGCCGTACGCCACGTTCGGCACCCCGGCGCTCGCCGAGTCCGTACTGACCGCGCTGGAGGGCCGCAGCGCCGCGCTGATGGCCAACCACGGCGCCCTCACCCACGCCCCGACGCTGGACAAGGCCGTCGAGCACGCACTGCTCCTGGAATGGGCCTGCCGGGTGTACCGGCACGCGGCCGCACTCGGAGAGCCCCGCGTCCTCGACGAGAAGCAGCAACTCGCGGTGATCGAGGCCGCGCTTGCCCGGAACTACGGCACCACCCACCCCGTACCACCCGTGCAGGAGGGAAACCGATGAAGGTCGTCACGCTGGGCGTGCATGTGCTGGACGTGCTGGTGCGGCCGGTCGAGGCCATACCCGAGGGCCAGGGCGCCACCCTGGTCGAGGACATCAGGATGACCGCCGCCGGGACGGCCGGCGGCACCGCCCTCACCCTCGCCAAACTCGGCGCCTCCGTCAGCAGCGCCGGCGCGATCGGATCCGACCCGACCGGCGACATGCTGGTCCAGCTCCTGGGCGCGGCCGGCATCGACACCCGCTTCCTCGTCCGCCGCACGGACACGCCCACCTCCGCGAGCGTCCTCCCCATCCGCCCGAACGGCGACCGGCCCTCACTCCACCTCCTCGGCGCCAACATCACCTACGGCCCCGACGACGTCCCCTGGGACGCGCTCGCCGAAGCGACCCACCTCCACCTCGGCGGCCCCGAACTGATCGGCGCCGACACCGCCACGCGCATCCTGTCGTACGCCAAGGAACACGGCACGACCACCTCGGTGGACCTTCTCGCGCCCGGCGCGCTCGGCAGCTTCGAGCAGATCGAGTCCCTGCTGCCGTTCGTCGACCACATGCTGCCCAACGAGGACCAGGTCCTCGGCTTCACCGGCGAGGACGACCTGCTCAAGGGCGCGCGGAAACTCCTCGCCGCCGGAGCCGGCCTCGCCGCGGTCACCCGTGGCGCCGACGGCGCCCTGCTCGTCACCCCGGAAGGCACCGAGAAGGTCCCCGCCTTCGCGATCGACGTCGTCGACACCACCGGCTGCGGCGACGCGTTCTCGGCCGGCTTCGTCCGCGGCATGGGCCTGGGCCGCACCCCGTACGAAGCCGCCGTCCTCGGCTCCGCCGCGGCGGCCCTGGTGGCCCAGGGCCTCGGCAGCGACCACGGCGACTTCGACCTCACCACCGCCGACACCTTCGCCGCGGCCCACAAACCTCGCTGACGATGACGAGCCGCGCTCGTGCGCGCCGCTGATCCGTCAGCGTCGCCGTTCGGGTCTCGTGAATCCGTTCGTGGAATTCGGCGTCCGGGCCGGGGCCGGCCGCCGCCGTACCCGTCGACATGGGGCGTTCCGGCGTAGCCGCAGCGGAGCCAGGGCATCTCTGTGTCGTGGCATCGGGATTCTTGCATGTACCGACCTGGGCCCAGGCCGTGGCATTGGCCGGAGGATTTCTCGCATTCGGGGTGAGCGGTCTGCTCGCACGGCCCTGGATTCGCCGGAGATTCGAGGACGATCCCGAACACAACGACCGTGTCACCTTTCTGGTGGAGGTCGTGGGGGTCTTCTACGCGTTGCTGGTGGGACTGGTCGCGGTCGGTGCCTACGACCACTACGTCGAGGTGAAACGGCTGGTGAACCAGGAGGCGTCACAGCTCACCACCGTCTATCGCGCCGCGCAGTCCTTTCCCAACAGCCGCCGATGCAGGCTCCAGTCGCAGATGCGCAATTACGCCGAGAACGTCATCGACGACGTCTGGCCGAAGCAGAAGCAGGGCGAGATCGAGGAGGACCAGGGAAGGCTGGACGCCGTGTTCGAGTCGCTCATGTTCTACGAGCCGCGCAATGCCCAGGAGTCCAATGCCCAGTCGGTCACCCTCGAAGCCTTCAACGACTACAACAACCTCCGCCGTGAACGGCAGGGAGAAGTGGAGATCGGGCTGCTCCCCGTGCTGTACGTGGTGCTGTTCCTCGGCGCGACCGTGACCATCGCGGCGACCTGGGCGCTCGTCGGCGTCAGACTGGTCGACCACTTGGCCATCACCGGCCTGCTGTCCCTCTTCATCGGCGTCTTCCTGTCCCTGATCGTCGCGCTGGACTTCCCCCTCCAGGACAGCAACTCGATCCCGCCCAAACCCTGGACGGTCGCCCTCACCAAGGGAATGGGCGTCCCCGCCGACGGCGAGAAGCAGGTCGGCACCTACTTCGGCGCGTCGACGGCCGACCGCGTCCCGGGCTGCCTGCTGAACGTCTCCGACTACGTCTCGTTCGCGAGCTCCGAGCAACTCCCCGAGTGAGGAATCCGGAACCCCCGATGCCGGGCGAACGCCGTGCACGACCGACCCGTACCGCCGTGTCGGCGTCCCTGCTCGCTCTCCTCGCCCTCGGTCCGGCCGGCTGCGCGGACAGGTCCACGGACCAGGAACGCACGACGGTCACGGTGGCGGCGGTCGACTTCATGCGCGACGTCGACGAACTCGTCGACGACTTCGAGCGGGAACACCCCGACACCCACGTCAACTTCGTGTTCCTGCCCGAGAACACACTGCGGGACAGGGTGCCGAAGGACATCGCCTCCGAGGCCGGCCACTACGACGTCGTCGCCATCGGCCCCTACGAGGCACCGATCTGGGCGTCGCGGGGATGGCTGACCCGCCTCGACGGCTACGCCCGCCAGGGCGACTACGACATGCGGGACTTCATCCCCACCGTACGCGAGTCGCTGTCGTACAACGGCGGCCAGTACGCGGTGCCCTACTACGGCGAGTCGTCCTTCCTGATGTACCGCAAGGACCTCTTCACGAAGGCCGGCCTCACCATGCCGAAGCGACCGACCTGGCCGGAGGTCGCCGAACTGGCGGCGCGGCTGCACGACCCCGAGCACGGCGTCGTCGGAATCTGCCTGCGCGGCGGCCCCGGCTGGGGCAACCTCCTGATGCCGCTGAACACGGTGATCCTGACCTTCGGAGGCCGCTGGTACGACGAGCACTGGAACCCTCGGCTCACCTCCCCCGAGACCAAGGCGGCGGTGCGTTTCTACGTCGACCTGGTCCGCAGGTACGGCCAGCCCCGGGCCGCCGAGTCCGGGCCCGCCGAGTGCCTGACGACGATGCGGCGGGGCGAGGCGGCGATGTGGTACGACAGCACAGCCCTCGCCGGCAGCCTGGAGGACCCCCACAGCAGCGAGGTCGCCGGCGAACTCGGCTACGCACCCGCCCCGGTGGTCAACACCGCCAGCTCGGGGTGGCTGTGGGCCTGGTCCCTGGCGATCCCGGTCACCGCGAAGAACCCCCGGGCGGCCTGGGAGTTCGTCTCCTGGGCGACGTCCAAGAGCTATCCGAAGCTGTACGGACAGAGACTCGGCTGGGTCCGAGTGCCACCCGGCGGCCGGCTGTCCACGTACGAACTGCCCCAGTACCAGAAGGCCACCAAGGCGTTCGTCCGACCGGTACTCGACGCGCTCGACGCCGTGGACCTGATCCACCCCGGCCTGCACGAACAGCCCTGGGTCGGCATGTCCTACGTCGGCATCCCGGAGTACGCGGGCCTCGGAAACCGCGTGTCCGCCGAGATCTCCGCGGCCATCGCCGGCCGCCAGTCCGTCGACGACGCGCTGGCCAAGTCCCAGATCTTCGCCCGGGACGTCGTCGACGGCGGCGGATACCGGGAGTAGGACGCTCCGCGGGACCTGAGTGGCCGCCGCCCGGCGACCGGGCGTTGGGGCGACAGCCTCTGTACAGCGTTCCGCCGCGTGCATAACCTTGCGGCCAGAATCGGGTCCGTCAGCGCGCTGGTGGCTGGGTAGCGCGTCTCCTCGACATGCCCGATGGAGACCGAGTGTCCTACCGCTCCCTGCTGCGCGTCGCAGGCGCCGGCTTCTTCCCGCTGGGATTCCTGGCCCGCCTGCCCTACGCGTCCTCCGCCCTCTCCACACTGATCCTGCTTCAGGCGGCGACCCACAGCTACGCCTTCGCCGGCCTCGCCAGTGCCGCGCAGAGCATCGCCATCGCCGTGGGCGGCCCCGTGGTCGGAGCCCTGGCCGACCGCCACGGCCACCGGACCGTCGGCGTCCTCGCCGCCGTCGCCAACTTCACCGCCTGGGCGGCACTGCTGGCGGCGAGCCACGGTCCCCGGCCGGGCATGCTGCTCGCGGCCACCGCGGTGGGACTCACCCAGCCGCAGGTCGGCCCGCTCGTGCGCGTGCACTGGTCACGCCTCGTCCGCGCGCGCGACGAACGGCATCTGCTGTCCGCCGCCCTGTCCTACGAGTCGTCCGCCGACGAGGTGAGCTTCGTCGCCGGACCGGCCGTCGTCGGGCTGTTGGCCGCGGCCGACCCCGTCGCACCCGCCCTGCTGACGATGGTCGTGATCGCGGCTGCCACCCTGCCCTTCGCCCTGCTCTGCGGCGACCACGACCTTCCCCGACAGCCCACGCCGGACCACCGCGGGCCGCATCTGCCCCGGCGCCCCCTGGCCGTCATGTTCCTGGCCATGACGGCGATGGGCGTGGTCTTCGGCGCGGTCCAGACGGCCGTCACCGTGTACGCCGACCGCATCGGGCAGCCCGGCGCGTCCGGGCTCGTGTACGCCGAGTTCGGGATCGGCAGCGCCCTGGCCGGAGCCGCCTGCGTCTGGCTGCCGACGCGGTTCTCGCTGCGCGCCCGCTACGTCACGTTCGCCGCGCTGCTCTTCGTCGGCACGCTGGTGCTGTTCGCCGGCGCACAGCTGGTCTCCCTGCCCGCCGCCGTCGGGGTGGCCGGCTGCACCGTCGCGCCGTACATGATCAACCTCTACGCCCTGACCGAACGCCTCGCGCCACCCGAGCGCGCCGCGGTCGCCATGACCGTCCTGTGCGGCGGCGGCCCTCTAGGGGTGGCGGCCGGGCAGGGCGTGTCCGGAGCTCTGGCGGATGCCCATGGGACGTACGGCGCCCTGCTGGTCGCGCTCGCCGGCGCGGCCGGTGCGCTGCTCCTGGCGGTCGCGGCCGCCCTGGCCGATCGAGGCCGCGAGGTCTGGATCATCGACAGCGTTCCGGCGCCCGAGGCGTCGCGGCGCTGACACTAACCGTGCAGCTCGCGGTAGGCGGCGACCGCCCCGGAGTGCAGAGGCACCACCCCCGTGGAGATCAGGCTGCGGGCGTCGAGGAACTGTGTGCCGAGAGCCGTGGTGGGGACGAGGCGGCCGGCCCGGCGTACCAGCACGTGGGTGAGCGCGGCGGCGACCGGTGCGGGCAGGTCGGGGCGGCACAGGAGCAGATTGGCGACACCGATGGTGGCCACCTCGGGCGTGCCCCGGTACGCCGCGGCCGGCACCGTCACCGCCTCCAGCCCCGATCCCGAGCGTTCCGTACCGGCACGCAGCCGGGGCAGCAGGCCGGCCAGCGGCAGCAGCCGGATGCCGGGCCGGACGTCGAGGCCGGACAGCACCGGCAGCGGTACGCCGCCCGCGACCAGCAGGGCGTCGACGGAGCCGTCCGCCACCGCCCGCGCTGCCTGGGGCATCAGCAGATGCCGGACGCGGACATCGGTGCCCGGCGTCAGACCTGCCGCCCGCAGCAGACGGTCGCCGAGCACGGCACCGCCGGACGCGGGCGCCCCCAGCGACACGGTGCGCCCCGCCAGGTCGGAGACGGCACGGATCGGCGCGTCGGCGCGGACGGCCAGCTGGACGTAGTTCTCGTAGACCCGGCCGATCGCACGCAACGGGACCCGTCGGCCGAACGGCGCGGAACCGGCGTACGCCGCCCACGCGATGTCGGCCAGGGCCAGCGCCACGTCGGCCCGACGCTCCTCGACCAGCCGTACGTTGGCCACGCTGCCCTCGCTGCGCAGCACCTCGCAGGACAGCCGGGGGTAGACCTGCGTCACCTGGTCGGCGAGGAGTTGACCGAAGGCCGCGTAGAAGCCGTCGGACTCGCCGGTCGCGATCCGCAGCGTCCCCTCGGGGCCACGGTCCGTGTGCCGGGCGTCGGCCGTCCCGGCTCCGGCGAGCAGGGTGGCGCACGCCGTGCCGAGGGCGGCGCGCAGCGCGGTGCGGCGGGCGGGGCCGGTCACGTCGTACGCCCCTTGGACGCGGGCGCCCCGTGCTCGGCACGCGGAAGCAGGACCCGGACCCGCAGCCCGTGCGGCTCGGCCGCCGCGAACTCGACACGGCCGCCCCGGCCGGCCACCAGCTGCTCGGCGATGGCCAGACCGAGCCCGCTGCCCCGCACCTCGCGGTGGCGCTCCGAACGCCAGAAACGGACACCCGCCTGCGGAAGTTCCCCCTCGGCGAGGCCCGGCCCGTCGTCCCGCACCTCGAACACCGCCTCCGTACCCTCGGCGAAACAGCGCGTGCGGACGTGGGCGCCGCTCCCGGCGTACTTGATCGCGTTGTCGAGCAGGATGTCGGCCAGCTGGGCCAGCTCGCCCTCCGTGCAGATCGTGCGGACGGCGGGGCCGGGGGAGAACTCCAGGTGGATTCCGGCCTGTTCGGCCACGGGGTGCCACAGCCGGGTCTGGGTCTCGGCGACCGCCGTCGCGTCGCACCACGGCTCCCGCTCGTCCGTCACGGCGAGTTCGCCGGCGCGGTGTTCGGCGTGGGCGAGGGCGAGCAGGTCGTCCAGGAGGTGCTCCATGCGTTCGAGTTCGGCGGTCACTCCGGTGTAGGTGCGGGTGGCGGCCTCGGGCAGGCGGGGCTGGAGCGAGTCGATGCGCAGGCGCAGGGCGGCGAGCGGGTTGCGCAGCTGGTGCGAGGTGTCGGCGACCAGGCGGCGCTGCTGCTCCAGCGCGGTGGACACGGCGTCGGCCATGCGGTTGAAGCCGGTGGCGAGCTTGCGCAGCTCGGGCGGACCGCCCTCCCGGGCGTGCTCGGCCGGCAGCCCGGCCGCGAGCGCCCCGACGGCGTGGTCCAGGCGGTGCAAGGGCCGTACGACCCACCGTGTGGCGGCGCGGGCCAGCAGCAGACAGGCCACGGCGAACAGACTCGCGCCGGCCAGGACCAGCGCCCAGCGCAGGGTGATGTCGTCGGCCGCGGCCCGCACCGACGCCCGCAGCACCACGGCACCGGACACCCGTGTGCCGGTACCCACCGGGCGGGCGAGCAGCTTGGCGTCGCGCGACCAGGGGCGCAGCGTGCCGCCGGGCGAGACGCGCTGGTTGCGCAGCGCCGCGTCCAGCAGGCGCGCGACGGCCGGGTCGGCGGCGCGCATGCCGCCGGTCTGCGCCACCGGGGCACGGCGGGCGTCGACGACCACGACCGCCTCGCCGTACAGCTCGGTGTACCGGGTGACCTCGGCGGTCAGCGCGCCGGTGTCGCCGCTGACGGCGGCCTGCTCGGCCAGCCCCGCGAAGCGGTCGAGGTCGGCGGTGCGGGCCGCGACGAGCTGCTCGGTGCGCTGGGTGGCGGTGACGCCGAGCAGCGGGACGGCGAAGCCGGCCACCGCGAGCACGGCGAAGGCCAGGACGACGGTCAGTACCCGGGTACGCATGCGAGGGCCCCGGCCTGCTCAGCCGCCGAACCGGTAGCCGAAGCCGCGGATCGTGGTCAGCACCTCGGGGCGGCCGATCTTGGCCCGCAGCTGGGTGAGATGGACGTCGAGCGAACGGGACACCGCCAGGTAGGCGTCGCCCCACACCTCGTCCATCAGCTGCTGGCGGCTGACCGCCGTACCGGCCCTGGCCGCCAGCGCGGCGAGCACCGCGAACTCCTTGGTCGTCAGCCGCACCTCGGCCCCGCCGACCGTCACCCGGCGCGCGTCGAGGTCGACCTCGACGTCCTCCGCCCGGACCGTACGCGGCGCCGGGGCGCCGGCTGCCGCGGCGGCGGTCGTGGCGGCCGACTTGGCGCGGCGGGTGACGGCCTCGATCCGGGCCAGCAACTCGGCCAGCCGTACCGGCTTGACCAGGTAGTCGTCGGCGCCCAGCCGCAGGCCGCGCACCACCGACCGCTCGTCGCCCCGCGCCGTGAGCACCACCACCGGAAGACCGCTCACGGCACGCAGCTTGCGCAGCACCTCCAGGCCGTCGAGATCGGGCAGGCCCAGGTCGAGCAGCAGCAGATCGGCCTGCCGGTGGCGGACGAGGACCTCCTCGCCACGCCGCACCCGGGCGGGCAGATGACCGTGCTCGTACAGGGCCTCGGTGAGGGCGTCGGCCACCCCGTCGTCGTCCTCGGCCAGCAGCACACGCACGGTCGCCTCCCTTCCGTCAGTGATCGCGGGACTCGGTCTCCAGCGGCGATCCGTCGGACGTCTCGCGCATCCGAATGTAGACGAGCAGCGAAATCAGGACACAGGCGGTGACGTAGTAGAAGTACCAGCTCTCGTGCCCGGCGTTCTTGAACCACAGGGCCACGTACTCGGCCGTCCCGCCGAACACGGCCACCGTCAGCGCGTACGGCAGACCGACACCCAGCGCCCGGATCGACGTCGGGAACAGCTCCGCCTTCACCACCGCGCTGATCGAGGTGTACAGGGAGCTGACCGCCAGCGGCCCGACCATGAGGAGGAAGGCGTACACGGGATCGCTGGTGTGCGACAGCAGCGTCAGCGACGGCACCACGACCACGGCGCCCAGCACGCCGAACGCGATCAGCATCGGACGCCGGCCCACCCGATCGGACAGCAGCCCCATCACCGGCTGGAGCACCACGAACACCAGCAGCGCGAAGAAGTTGATCCAGGCCGCCGTCGGCTTGGCGATGCCGCTGGTGTTGACCATGAACTTCTGCAGATACGTGGTGTACGTGTAGAAGAACAGCGTGCCGCCCATGGTCAGCCCGACCACGACCAGGCACTGCCGCGGATACGACAGCAGCATCCGCAGGCTGCCGCGCGCGGGCCCGCCGTCCTTGCCGTCGCCCCCCTCGGCCGCCGCGCGCTCGAAGCTCTCCGACTCGTCCATGCCGCGCCGCAGCCACAGCACGACGATCGCACCCGCCGCCCCCACGACGAACGCGACCCGCCAGCCCCACGCCTCCATCTGCGCCGCGCTGAGCACCTGCTGGAGCACGATCTGCAGACCGAGCGCGGTCAGCTGGCCGGCGATGAGCGTGACGTACTGGAAACTGGAGTAGTAACCGCGCCGGCCGGGCGAGGCCACCTCCGACATATAGGTGGCCGACGTCGAGTACTCACCGCCGACCGACAGGCCCTGCAACAGCCGCGCCGTCACCAGCAGGACCGGCGCCGCCACCCCGATCGCCCCGTACGACGGGGTCAGCGCCACGATCAGCGAACCCGCCGCCATGAGCGTCACCGACAGCGTCAGCGCCGCACGCCGCCCTCGGCGGTCGGCGTAGCGGCCGAGCACCCAGCCGCCGATCGGCCGCATCAGGAAGCCGACGGCGAACACCGCGGCGGTGTTCAGCAGCTGGGCGGTCTGGTCGCCGGACGGAAAGAACGCGGCGGCGAAGTACACGCTGAACGCGGTGTACGCGTACCAGTCGTACCACTCGATCAAGTTGCCGATCGATCCGCGCACGATATTGCTGACGACCCTGCGCTCACCGCGGCGCGACTGCTGCGCGCTCGCGGGCGTGGTCTGTGTGGCCATCGAGAACTCCCTTGTCTGCGGCCCGGGAGCACACAGAGTCGACGGCACGACAGGGCCGTTCAACAGGGCGAACGAAGTCCTAACAGTCCCTTAGGACTGACACACGGCGGGGCGCAGGCGGGGGAGGGGAGTCCGGGTGGCTGTCCGCGGAACGCGCTCGCGTGCTCTGCCGCACGTTGACAGGCATCTGCCGGCATGCTGCTATAAGCGCTGCTCAGCAGCCCTGCGTCGGATCGCATGCCGCTCGGGCAGCGAATCGACGGCCGCCCGACCGAGGGCGGCGGCCAGAGCCCGGAGCGAGGACCCATGCCGCAGCGTGCCGCCACCATCGTCGGCGGCGGGATCGGCGGCCTCGCGGCGGCCATCGCCTTGCACCGGCGAGGCTGGCGGGTCGAAGTGCTGGAACGAGCCCCGGCGTTCACCGAGATCGGCGCCGGCATCTCCCTGTGGCCGAACGCCCTGCACGCCCTGGAAGCACTCGGCCTGGCCGGCACCGTCCAAGCACTCGGCGCCGTCGAGACCGGCGGCGGGGTACGCGACCGGCACGGCCGCTGGCTGTCCCGCACGGACAACACGGAACTGACCCGCCGCTTCGGCCATCCCCTGGTCGTCCTGCACCGCGGCGACCTGCTGCGGGCGCTCACCGACGCACTGCCGGCCGACAGCCTGCGGCCGGGCAGCGAGGTGTCCGCGGTCCGCGACGACGGCCGCTCGGTCGTCGTCGAACACCAGGGCGGCGAGTCCCGCGCCGACCTCGTGATCGGCGCCGACGGACTGCGCAGCGCGGTCCGCGGCGCCTTGTGGCCGGCCGCGGCCGGCCCGCGATACGCCGGTTACACCGCCTGGCGCATGGTCACCGAGCCCCTCGCCGACCCGCCCGCCGAAGGCGCCGCGACCTGGGGCCGCGGCGAGCGGTTCGGGTACACGGCGCTGCCGGGCGGGCGCATGTACTGCTTCGCGACCGCGTCACTGCCGCCGGGAGCGGCCTCCGGGACGTCCGAGCACGCCGAACTGCTGCGCCGGTTCGGCTCCTGGCCGGATCCCGTCCCCGCCCTGCTGGCGGCCGTCCCCGCGGACACGGTGCTCCGGCACGACCTGTACGACCTGCCGCCGCTGCCCTCCTTCGTGCACGGCCGGATCGCGCTGCTGGGCGACGCGGCCCACGCCATGACGCCCAATCTGGGCCAGGGCGCCTGCCAGGCGCTGGAGGACGCGGTCACCCTCGCCCACTGCCTCGACGGCACCCCGGACATCACCGCCGCGCTCACCTCGTACGACCTCATGCGCCGCCCTCGCACCCAGGCCATCGCCCGCCGCTCCGCCCGCCTCGGCACGATCGGCCAGCTGGCGTGGCCGCCCGCCGTACTGCTGCGCGACACGGCGGCCCGGCTGACGCCGACGCGGACGACGCTGCGTTCCATGACACCGGTCCTCGGCTGGACCCCGCCCGATGCCCCGGCGCACTGGTGACCACGACACAGAGCGAGAGCGACTGATGCCGGACTGGACCTATCACCCGCTGCGCGGCGGGGCCGCCGCCGTCCTCGGCGAGCGCCGCTCGCAGCGCACCGCACTGCGACTGCTGGCCTCCATCGGCTCCCGCCCCGCAGGCGCACGACTGATCGCCAGGGGCTTCGGCCACCGCCATCCGCCGAAGCGACTCGTCGGCGAGACGGCCGGCGTGCCCCTGACCGTCCGCCTGGGCATATCGGTGCCGCCCTCACTCGCCCGCGAAACGATCCGCGCCATGCCCCCGCTCGGGGCCGGAGTCGTCGAGGTGTCGCCCGTGTCGGCCGCCGACGTGGAGACCGTACGGGAGGCCGCCGCCGGGCGTTCGATCCCGGTGGTCGTCCGTGCCCGCGACGCGGAGACCGAGGCCGCGCTCAAAGCGCACGTCGACGGGTTCACCGGCGACGACGACCCGCACGTGGTCCGCGTGTCGGACCCGTCGGTCACCGCGGCGGCGGCCGTGCTCGCCGATCCGGACACCGTCGTACTCGCCCGTCCCGAGGTGCTCGTCGCGGCCGGACCCGGCTGGTTCGCACGGGTCACCGAGGCCGCCACACCCACGGCGCCCGCGCCACGGCTCCGAGACCTCGGCCGCGATCCCCGCCGCTGGCCCGCCTGGTGCTGGGCGCTGCTCGTCGGGCTAGGTATGACGGTCGCCGGACTCGGCGCCGCGGTGATCACACTCGGACCGGTACTGCTCTGGTACGACCGCGACTACCTCGGCATGACCCTGCACGAACTCCATGCCGCCAACCACCACCTCGTGCACTTCCTCCAGCACGACCGGATCACCATGGCCGGCACGATGGTCGCGATCGGCGCCCTCTACACCGGCCTCGCCGTGGGCGGCATCAGACGCGGCTGGCCCTGGGCCCGCGAGGTGTACCTGATCTCGGGGGCGATCGGCTTCCCCACCTTGTTCTACTTCCTGGCCACCGGCTTCCTGGAACCCCTGCACACGGCCACCGCCGTCGTGCTGTTCCCGATGTACCTGGCCGCCGTACGCCGGACCCCGCACGCGCCGCGATGGCGCCTCGCGCCCGAAGGACCGGAGCCGGAGCGGCGCCGGGCACTGGTCGGCCAGCTGCTGCTGATCGTCACCGGCGCGGGGCTGTTCGCCGGCGGTGCGGTGATCTCGGTGGTCGGCCTGACCGGGGTCTTCGTACCGAGCGACCTGACCTTCCTGGGCACCAGTACGCCCGTGCTGGAAGCCGTGAACCCCAGGCTGGTGCCCTTCGTCGCCCACGACCGCGCGGGCTTCGGCGGCGCCCTGATGTCCGCCGCGGTCGCGATCACTCTGCTCAGCGCGTGGGGCTGGCGACGGGGTGAGAGCTGGGTGTTCTGGACCCTGACCGCGGCGGCCGCCGCCGGCTTCCTCCCGGCCGTCGTGGTGCACGGCGCGATCCACTACACCGACTTCCTCCACCTCGCGCCGGTCTACTTCGGCATCGCCCTGACCGGCACCGGCCTGCTGCTCGCGCGTCCGTACCTGTGCGCCGAGGTGCCGGCGGAGCACACCGGCTGACGGGAGAGGGACGAGGCCCGGACGCGCCCTCCCCGCACCGCTTCATGGCCAAGGCCGCCCGCGACCTCGCCGAACGTGATCAGATGTCGACCAGGCGCCTCCGGACAGAAAGCGCAGGGGCAGGCATGAGCGAATGGCAGCTGACCAGGACCTTCTCCAGCACCTCCGGTGAGGTTCGCTGGGACCGGCTGGGGCACTCCGACCGACCGCCGGTCGTCCTGCTGCACGGCACGCCGTTCTCCTCCTACGTCTGGCGTGCCGTCGCCCGTTCCCTCGCCCGTGACCACCAGGTGTACGTCTGGGACATGCCCGGCTACGGCCTGTCGGAGAAGCACTCGGACCAGGACGTGTCCCTGGCCGCCCAGGGCCGCGTCTTCACCGAACTGCTGCGCCACTGGGGGCTGCAGGAACCCCTCGTCGTCGCCCATGACTTCGGCGGCGCCGTCGCCCTGCGCGCGCATCTGCTGCACGGTGCCCGCTACCGGGCCCTCGCCCTGGTCGACCCGGTGGCGCTGGCACCGTGGGGGTCCCCGTTCTTCCGGCTGGTCCGCGAGCACGCCGAGGTCTTCGAGCAGTTGCCGCCGCCACTGCACCAGGCCCTCGTCCGTGAGTACGTCGGTTCCGCCAGCGGCCCGGGACTGCACCCCGCGGTCCTCGACCGGCTCGTCCAGCCCTGGCTCGGCGACCCGGGCCAAGCTGCCTTCTACCGGCAGATCGCCCAGGCCGACCAGCGTTACACCGACGAGGTCCAGCACCGGTACGCCGAGATCGCCGTGCCGACGCTGATCTGCTGGGGCCAGAACGACACCTGGATCCCCCCGGAGAAGGGACGGGAGCTCGCCGCCCTGATCCCGGGCGCGCGGCTGGAGCCGATCGCCCACGCGGGCCACCTCGTCCAGGAGGACGCCGCCGCGGAACTCACAGCCGCCCTCATCGCGTTCCTCCAAGGCCGGTACTGACGGTACTGACAGAGCTGACGGAACTGAAGGCACCGACACCGCCCCGGCCAGTCGTCGCCGATCCGGCCCACGCGCACCGATCGCGTCAGGCGTCCAGCCGTTCCGTGTAGGCCTCGGTCGGCGGAGCCGGGGTCGGACTCGTCATGCCCACCGACCAGAACCCCCCGGTGCCGGGAACGGAGGTCACGTCGTTGAGGTACGGCGCCGGCGCCGCACCTGCCGGGCCTCGAACGACGGTCCAGGCGTCGCCGTCGCGGCGCAGATACGTACTACGGCTCTGATCCTGGTAGTTCCAGCCCGAAACCCATGCCAGACGACCCTGCGCGTCACCCGCGATGCCGCCCAACGACCCGACGGTGAAGCCCGCTTCCACCCGCGTCCAGGCCGTGCCGTCCCAGTGGCACAGGGCGGGGTTGCCGGGGCGGCCGGGCGGGCCGCCGATGCCGGCCTCGGTGCCCACCGCCCAGACGTCGTCCGGCCCGGCCGCGTGGAGATCGGCGATGCTCAGACGCAGGCCCGCGACCGGCGGCAGCACCGTCCACGCACCGTCCCAGCGGGCCACCAGCCCGGACCAGCCGCCGCCGTTCGACTGGTCGCCGCCGACCCAGACCTCGTCCGGGGAGCGCACCACGACCCGGTACAGGTTCGCGCTCGCGACGGGCAGCGGTTCCAGCCACCGCCAGACCTCCCCGCCCCCGTCGCCGTACAGCAGACCGGCGGCGCCGCCTCGGCTCCCGCACATCCAGACCCGCCGCTCGGAGTCCACCGCCACCGAGTTCAGCCGAGTGTTGGTCTCGCCCGCGCCCGGGAACGTCGCCTCACGCCAAGTGGTTCCGTCCCAGCGCAACAGAGCGCTGCCGGTCCCGACGGGCTGGCCCACACTCCACGCGGCGGCCGAGCAGGTACCGGCGACATCGAGCAACCGCGTGTGGCCCAGGTGCGCCAGATCGGTCTTCGTCCAGGCGCTGCCGTTCCACAGCATGGCCAGCGCACGCCCCTGCGACGGCCCGGCCCGGCCCTCCTCACCGACCGCCCACGCCAGCCGGGGCCCGGCCGCGTCGACACGGCGCAGCTGCGCGGCCGGAGTGCTGCCGGGTGCCGGCACGGCCTGCCAGCCCTGCGCACGGGGCGTCGGCACATCGGCCCGCGCGGTGGCCGGGCCGAGCGCGAGCCCCGAGAACGTACCGATCGCCCCTGCCACAAATCGCCTACGTCTCACTGCTGGATCCCCTCCAGGCGGATCGGGCGGATAGGAGGGACCACCGTGAACCGGCGAACCGCACAGGTCTAGATACGTACGTGACAAAGCAGGCGGTACGTCCCCGGGGGGTCGGTGTCGGGGGTCGGAGTCGGGATCGGCTCAGTACCTGCGGCCGTCGCGCAGCTCCAGCCGTTCCCCGGGGAACCGGTCACGGAAGCCGCGGTCGTGGGAGACCGCGACCACCGCGCCCGGGTAGGCCGCGAGTGCCGACTCCAGGTCCTCGACCAGGTCGAGCGCGATGTGGTTGGTCGGCTCGTCGAGTACGAGGAGGTCCGCGGGCCGGGTCACCAGGACCGCGATCTGAAGCCGCCGCTGCTGCCCGGCGGACAGCGCGGCCACCGGCACGTGCAGATCCTCCGCACGGAACAGCCCCAGCGTCAGCAGCTGTTCGGCGTACTCCTCCGGCGACCCGGGGCGCCCGGCCGCGAAGGCGGCCAGCAGCGGGAGCCGTGTGGAGCGCGCCGGCAGCTCCTGCGCCAGGTAGCCGATCCGGGCGGGACGGCGAACCGTGCCCGCGTCCGGTCGCAGATCACCCGCAAGGACCCGCAGCAGAGTCGTCTTGCCCGCCCCGTTCTCACCCGTGACCAGCAGCCGCTGCCCGGGCGCGATCGTCAACAGCCCGTCCAGACACAGCCGTCGGCCGACCGCCACGCCGTCGAGTTCGGCGAGCGGCCCCTCGGCGGCCCGGTCGCCACTCGTCGCCGTGAGCGCCGCTGTGAACCGCAGCGGTTCCGGCGGTGCCGCCACCGGGTTGCGCCGCAGCTGGGCCAGCCGTTCCCGGGCTGCCCGCACCTGCCCGCCGAGCTTCGCCTCGTGCGAACGGCGATGCTTGCCGAAGCCCTGCCGCGGGTCCTTGCCGGTGGTGGCGAGCCGCTTCCCGGCGGCCTCGACCAGTTCCTCGGTACGGTCCACCTCCTCCAGCCAGTCCGCGTACTCCTGTTCCGCACGGCGCCGGGCGGCGGCCTTCGCGGAGCGGTAGCCGGCCCAGCCGTCGCCGTACCGGTGGACCGTGCGGGCATCCCGGTCCACCTCGAGGATCGTGGTGGCGATGTTCTCCAGGAAGCCGCGATCGTGGGTGACCGCCACGACGGTGCCCCGATGCGCGCGCAGTCGCTCCTCCAGCCAGCGCACCGCCGTGGCGTCGAGGTGGTTGGTCGGCTCGTCGAGGAGCAGCAGCTCGGGAGCGGCGGCCAGCACACAGGCCAGGGCCAGCCGTGACTGCTCGCCGCCGGAGAGCGAGCCGAGCACCCGCTCGCGGGTGATCCCGGCGAGCCCGAGGCCGTGCATGGCGGCGTCCACACGGACGTCCGCCTCGTATCCGCCGCGTTCCTCGTACGCGGTCAACAGCTCGCCGTACGCCGTGAGTTCGTCCTCCGAAGCCTCGCCGAGGCGCTCCTCCGCGGCACGCAGCAGGCGCTCCATGTCACGCAGTTCGGTGAGCGCGAGGTCGATCGCGTCCCGCACGGTGCAGTCCGGGTCGAGGTCGAGGGTCTGGGCGAGGTGGCCGATGCCACCGGGGAAGCTGACGGTGATGTCGCCGGTGTCCGGCGTCTCGGCCGCGGCCAGCAGCCGAAGCAGGGTGGACTTGCCGGAGCCGTTCTCGCCGATGACGGCGGCCTTCTCGCCCGGTCGGACGGTGAAGGAGACCTGGTCGAGGACGGTCCGGGTGCCGTACGACTTGGTGACGTCCTTGACGGACAGCTGCGCCACGGCAGCGGGTACGGCAGCGGGCAAGGCGGTATGGGCGCGTTCGCGCATGTGACTTTCCCTGGGATGTGAAGGGTCTACGGGCAGCGGAAGCAGCAGAGGCGGCCGCGTCGGCCGTGCCCGGACTCAGAGAAAGTAGAAGAAGTGCATGCCGCTACTATAGCAAGACGAGACGACTCGTCTCCAGTAAGCGTTCTATAGACTCCCCGGATGATGGCCAGTGATCTTCTCCGCCTCACCGTCCTGGGCAGTGCGACCCCCTATGCGAGCGTGGACAATCCATGCTCCGGCTACCTGGTCTCCAGCGGCCGCACCCGGCTCTGGATGGATGCGGGCAGCGGAACGCTGGCGCAACTGCAGCGCCATGTCCGCCTCGACGAGGTGGACGCGATCTGGATCTCGCACCTGCATGCCGATCACAGCGCCGACCTGCTCACCGCCTACTACGCGGCGCTCTACGCGGACATACGACTCGCCGCGCCCATACCCCTGTACGGTCCGCCGGGCATCGCCGACCGGCTGGCCCACTTCCTCACCAACAGCTCCACGCGCAGCCCCGTCGAGTCCGCCTTCGCCGTCCATGAGCTGGAGGACGGGCATCGGACGCGCATCGGATCCCTCACCCTGACCAGCCGCGCAGTGGCCCACGGCATCCCGGCCTTCGCCGTGCGCATCGACGCCGAGGGCCGGTCGCTGGTCTACTCCGGGGACACCGCGCCGTGCTCCAACCTCACGCGGCTGGCCGAGGGGTGCGACGCGCTGCTGTGCGAGGCCGAAAGCGCCCAGGCGCCGGCCGAGGCCGAACAGGTGCATCACACCCCCGAGGACACCGGCGACACGGCAAGCGCGGCCCGGGCAGGCCGGTTGATCGTCACCCACGTCGGACGATTCCTCACCCCACAACAGGCGGTGGCACGCGCCTCGGCCCGATTCGACGGCCCGGTCGACTACGCCGCACCCGGCGCCACCTTCTCGATCGGTTAGGCCGAGCGCGCGCTCGGCAACTACCCGCCGTCCACCACCATGGGCAGCGCCCTGGCGCGCTGCCCACGGTGCCGGGCCAGTTGGAAGCGCGCCGGTGTCGGACTGGAGCGCGCGCCACCCACCGAGTTCCGCGGGGCGTCAGAGCATGAGCAGCAGTCGCGTGTTCTTCACGAGCTTCCGGTTCACACTGGTGCTCTGCACAAAGATCGTGAAGTCGTCGTTGTGGTCCGGCTTCACGCGGATCTCCGTGTCCGGCAGGCCCAGCAGAGCCCGTGCCTGCGGTCCTGTGTACACGCGGTCCGTCTTCTTCTCCAGCACCGCGATCTGCTTCTGCGCCTGGATCTTCTCCGACTTGCTCAGCTGGTAGAACGCACCACCGGTGCGGTACGTGTGCCCGCACTCAAGGACCCAGTCGCGGATCGCCGCGTCACGAGCGACCGGGATCAGCTGGTAAGCCGACGGATCCACCGGGGCCAGACCTGCTGCCTTGATGGTGTCCTTGTTGACCGCCTGCGCACCCGTGGAGAACACCGCCCGCGATCCGCGGATACCCCGGGAGCGGCCCACCATGAACTGCTCGGTGGCCTGCTGGATGACCTGCCCGGCCTCCTCCAGCCCCTGGGTGCTCGTGGCGTCCCAGACGGCGATGTTGTCCTTCGGGAAGCCGCAGTGCATGGCCTCGCGCTTGCCCATCTGATCCGGCACGAGAACGGCCAGGGTCCAGTTGTCCTCCTGGAGGTCGATCATCTCGGCCACGGCCCCGACCAAAGCGCGCGGGTCCCTGTTGTGTGCGTCGGGGCAGCGATGGCTGGCGTTCTCCTGCCCGTCCGTCAGCACGAAGGTCAGGAAGCTGTGGTCTCCGTACAGTTGAGCCGTCTGCGCCAGCTCCCGCTGCGACTTGAGCGTCGCCGCCAGCAGCGCCGTCATCCCACCGACCCGGTACAACTGCCTCAAGGACGGCATCCGCAGCACGTCCTTGTCATAGATGACGCACTCCACCTGGTCCGCGAAGACGTACACCGTGACACGGGTCTCCTGGTCCAACTCCTGCGATCGGCGGGCCAGATAGGCGATCTGCTGGTCAGCGACCTCCACGACCTTGCGACTCAGGTGCGACATCGACGAACTGGCATCCAGCACAAGTGCGACGTGGTTGATGTAGTTCTGGCTTCCCGACATGACAACTCCCCCTCATCCGACTCGATACCCCGATGCTCTCACCCACCACTGACAATCGATCTTGACCAGGGGAAGCGTCCGGGGAGCGTGCCGTGGCTGACGCATGCCGTGGTGTTCAGGGCAGTTGGACCAGGCTCAGCCGGTACTCCTCGACCTGAGGCAGCCGCTGCGCGGCGAGGTCGGTCAGCATCTCCTGGACGGCGGCCGGGAGTGCGCCGTACATCGGGGTGGGCAGGCCGCTGAGCGTGTGGGAGGCGAGGACCCGAGCTCCAGGTCGCCACTCGGTGAGCCGCGCCGGGTCGGCGCAGGTCCACTGCATCCGGGCGTCCACCTTGCTGAGGGCGTCGTGCTTGTCCTGGGCGTCGACCATGCCGGGGCCGGCGGTGTCGAGGGCCAGCGTCGATCCGGGGAAGCGAGTGGCCAGCAGGTCGACGACATGGTGGACGTCCGCCTCGGTCAGGAAGGGCAGGACGGCTTCGGCGGCGAAGAAGTACGGGCCGCCGGAGTGCGCGGAGACGGTCCTTGCCCATCCCTCGTCCGTGACCGACGCGGCGAGTGTCGTGCGCCGTGGAGTGTCGGTGAGGAACGTACGGCGCAGCTCGATCACGTCGGGGAGGTCGAGCTCGAACCAGCGGGCCCGGCCGTTGTCGGTGCGCTCGAAGCGGGTGTTGAGACCGGTGCCGATCTCCACCACGGTGCCGTCGGGGTGGGCGGCGAGGAAGTCCGCCGTCCAGCGGTCGAACAGGCTGGTGCGCAGTACCGTGCCGGTCAGGCTGGGCAGATGGTCGAAGTGGGCGAAGTCGTAGTCGATCGCCGCGACGATCTCCTCGGCGCGGGGATCGGTCAGGATCGGGTCCTTCTTGCGGTTCTCCACCGCCCAGCCGTACAGCGGGATCAGAAGGGTCTCCTGGATCGTGCCCAGGTTCGCGCCACGCCGCGTCATGACGGCCTCCCCGGCTCGCGTGAGTGGGGACGACGCTATATGAAAACGGATCCCATTAACAAGAGTGGCCCGGCTCCGCCGTGAGTGGCGGTGCCGGGCTATTCCTGTGCGTGCCGGATGGCGTCCAGCACGATGTGGGCGACGTGATCGTCGGTGAGGCAGTACTGGATCTCGCGGGCCTGGCGCCGGGTCGTCACGATCCGGGAGTTGCGCAGCACCCGAAGGTGCTGGGAGACCAGCGGCTGACTCACTCCGAGGGCGGCGACCAATTCGTGGACGTACTTTCCGCCCTGGGACAGTTCCCGCACGATGCCGAGGCGGACGGGGGACGCCAGGGCCTTCAGCAGGTCACTGGCGGCCTGTAGGTCGCGCAGCGGCTCGTCCGTCACGGCTATGGGAGAGGGCGGGGTGGTTGCCATATGCGCACATTAGCATGTGGCAATGGTTTTCGGTTGGTGTTCCCTTTACCGAACCCCGGCCCCGGATCAGTGGTCGTCCCAGTGCCCGTCGTGGGCGGCGTGGCGGTGGCCGTCGTGCACGTAGTCGACGTGGTCCTCGTGCGGGACGGCGACGTGACCGCAGCCTTCGCCGTGCCGGTGGTCGTGGTCCGCGTGGGTGGCGTGGCCGGCGGTGGCGCACTCGTCGACGTGGTCCCCGTGGGCCCGATGGATGTGGCCGTCGTGCGCGTAGTCGGTGTGGTCGCCGTGCGGGATGGCGACGTGGCCGCAGCCCTCTCCGTGGGTGTGCGTGTGGCCGTCGTGGGTGCGGTGTTCGGTGGCAGTGGTCATGTCGTGCTCCTGGGCGTGCTTTTCGGTCGCCTGTGGCTCATGTGCCGCAGGCCATGCATGGTGACATTAACATATAGCGATCCATGCATGTTTTGGTTGAGGATTCCTTACCCGCTTTTTGCAACGCGCCCGAGACCGCCTTGGCCGGCCCTCGCCGACGTCGGCGGGCCAACTCCGCCCGACGGGTGGGCCACACACCCACCCACCGAGCGGCATCGCCTCACACCTGCGTGCCGCACCGCCAGCCCTCAGTTGAGGTGGGCGACCTGCCGTGGCGCAGGCGCCGCGCGCAGGGTGTCGGGCAGCGTGCCGTCATCCGGCATGCCGGCCCGCAACCAGGCCCCGACCACCGCGGCCTCGGCCTTGGTGACAATCGGGCCAAGGCGTACGACGGCTCCCGTGGGGCTGCGATCCGCCGCGCACGGCTGCACGGCGGCATGGACTCCGCTCCGCAGACGGCAGTGCAGGAGCCGTTCCAGACAGCCGGTGGAGACCATGATCCCCTGGCGGCAGCTCCGTACAGCGCGCCGCAACCCGTCCATCACCTCCTCGTCGGCGGCATCGCAGTCGGCGCAGACGACCAGGGTGAAGGGCCGGTCCCGGCGGCCTCGTTCGGTGTCACTCATGCACAGGCTCCTTCCGTTGTGGGTGAGGTTGCGGGCGATGAGACGCGGCAGGCCGGTGCTGGACGCCGGTTCGAGAAGGAGGCCTGCTCGTCGTCCATCAGGTGGTGGGACAGGGCCTGGCCCTGGCGGTTCACTGCGGCTCCACGGGCGGTGTGCCGTGGCTCAGGCGGAGGTGCGGGGCGACGCTGCGGAGCTTCTCGCAGGTCTCCTCCCATTCGCGTTCCGGGGTCGACTGGCTCATGATCCCGGCGCCCGCGCGCAGCCAGCTGCGGCCGTCGCGCTGGAAGACCGTACGCAGGACGAGGGCCGCGTCGAGGGAGCCGTCGGCGTCGGCGGTCAGCACGGCCCCGGCGTACAGCCCTCGGGGCTCGGCCTCGTAGCGGCTGATGGTGCGCAGTGCCTCCGCTTTCGGGCAGCCGGTGGCGGTGATCGCCGGGAACAGGGTCGCCAGCGCGTGCCAGGGGCCGTGTGCGTCGGACAGCCGTCCCGTGACGCGCGAGGCGAGATGTTGCACCGAGCCGCGTTCCCGGACCGTCATGAACTCCTCGACGGCGACCGTGCCCGGGCTGCAGACCTGCGTCAGTTCCTCGACGGCGAGGCGTACCGAGATGGCGTGCTCGTGGATCTCCTTGGGGTCGCCCAGCAGGTCTTCTCGCAGGCGGGCCGTCTCGTCGGGCTCCGCTGTGAGGGCGCGGGTGCCGGCGAGGGGCTGGGTGGAGACGCGACGGGTGCCCGCCTCGACCTCGACCACCGTCTCGGGGCTGAAGCCGGCCGCCCGCCAGCCGCCCAGGTCGAGGAGGAAGGACCGGGCGGGTGTGTTGGCCCGCCGGCCCGCGAGGTAGGTGGCGGTCAGGTCCGGGCGCGCGGCCTCGGGCAGGGGCAACGGGCGGGAGAGTACGGCCTTGTGGAGTCTGGCCGCGCGTATGTCGTCCACGGCGAGTGCCACGGCACGCCGGTACGCGGCCGGGTCCGAGCGCACCAGTGCCTCCGGGTCGGCGGGGGCCTTATCGTCCCGGTCGGGCCTCGTCGCGGCCAATGCCTCGGCGATTCCAGTCACTTGACGCGGGACGGCCGTGCGGATGCGTGCCTTGCCCGGGGTGAGCTCGACCTCGGTGGTCGGCAGCATCAGGTGGAGTACGGGGGCGGAGCCGACGGTTCCCGTGTCCGGGTACAGCAGGTGGGCGAGTTCGAAGGCGGCCCAGCCGTGGATCTGCCAGTCGCGGTGCGGGAGGTGGGCGAGGGCCTCGGCGACCTGGTCCAGCGGTCTCGCCGACGTCGGCTGCGTCGCCGACCGGGTGCCGCAACGGGCCGTGATCCGCTCCGCGTCCACGGTCACGGTCGCGGCGGGGCCGGCGGCGTACGTCCAGGTACCGGCACGCTCGTACACGACGTACTCGCTGCCGCCGACTCCACTGCGGGCGAGCCGGACCGCCGCCACCGCGGGGTCCGCGCAGGACTCCACGATGTGCGCGGGGCCGAGGTCGGGCAGGGCGTCGGCCCACGAGGTCCAGGGTGCGGTGGTCATGAAGTGCGTCATGAAGTGCGTACTCCTTCCGGGCCGTCAGGCCCTTCGGCGGCGGGGCGCGCACGCCCGGCGATCCCGGTCAGCGCGTTCGCCAGGGATGTCAGGGCACGCTTGTCGGTCTTGCCGACGGCGGTCACCGGGAGGGCGTCGAGCACCTCGATGCGGTCGGGGATCTTGTACGGGGCCAGGCCGCGCTCCCTGAGGAAGGCCGCGGCCTCCTTGCGGCCGGGTGCTTCGGCATCCGGCGCCGGCACGACGAACGCGCAGGTGCGTTCGCCGAGCAGGTCGTCCGGGACGGGGACGACGGCCGCGTCCGCGATGGCGGGGTGGGTGATCAGCTGTTGCTCGACCTCGGCGGCGGCGACTTTGTCCCCGCCCCGGTTGATCTGCTCCTTCACCCGGCCCTCGACGACGAGATGGCCGGTCGGGGTGCGGCGGACCAGGTCGCCGGTGCGGTAGTGGCCGTCGGCGGTGAAGGCGGTGGTGTTGTGTTCGGGGGCGCGGTAGTAGCCGCGCAGGGTGTAGGGGCCGCGGGTGAGCAGGCGGCCCACCGCGCCGGGGGGTACGTCGCGGTCGTCCTCGTCGACGATGCGGATCTCGTCGTCGGGTGAGAGCGGTCGGCCCTGGGTGTGCAGGACGACGTCCTCGGGGGCGTCCGGTTCGGTGTAGTTGAGCAGGCCCTCCGCCATCCCGAACACCTGCTGCAGTACGGGCCCGAAGGCGCCCCGCACCTGGATGGCATGCTCCGGCAGCAGCCGGGCGCCGCCGACCTGGAGCAACCTCAGCGAGGACAGGTCCGCCCCGGCCCACCCGGTCGCCGTGGCCCAGACCCGGGCGGTGGGCGGGACCAGCGCGGTGGCGGTGACGCGCTCGCGCTCGATGAGGGCGAAGGCGGCGTCGGGGTCGGGCTCGTCGGTGAGCACCGCAGTGCCGCCCGCGTGCAGCGCGCCGAGGACTCCGGGGCACCCGAGCGCGAAGTTGTGGGCGACGGGCAGCGCGGCGAGGTAGACGGTGTCCGGTCCGAAGCGGCACAGCTCGGCGCTCGCGCGGACGTTGTAGGCGTAGTCGTCGTGGGTGCGCGGGATCAGCTTGGGCAGGCCGGTGGTGCCGCCGGAGACCAGCAGCAGTGCCACTTCCGAGGCGTCGTCGTGGACGGGGGACACGCCGGACACGCCGGTGCCCGGCCCGTCGAGCGGGGTGTGGGTGCCAGGGTCGCCCACGACCAGGACGTGCCGTAGGCAGGGGGCCTCCTTCACCACCTCGGCGGCCAGTTCCCGGTGGTCGAAGCCCTGGTGGACGTCCGGAACGACGTACGCCACGGCCTCGGACAGCCGGCACAGATGGACGATCTCGCTCCTCCGGTGCAGCGGGAGCGCCAGGACGGGGACGGCGCCGAGCCGCTGGAGCCCGAAGAACACCGCGAAGAACTCGGGGATGTTGGGCAGTTGGAGGACCACCCGGTCCCCGGCCGCGATCCCGAGCCCGGCCAGCCTGCGCGCGACGCGGTCGGCGGCGGACTCCAGTTCGGCGTAGCTCAGCCGCCGTTCGCCGTGCACGAGGGCGGTGCGGTGCGGGTGTGCGCGGGCCCAGGTACGCAGCAGTTGGTCGAACGTTTCCCCTCGCCAGTAGCCGGATGCCCGGTAACGAGCGGCGAGTTCTTCGGGCCAGGGCGTACAGCCGTCGAGCACGTGGATCCACCCCTTCTGTCGCGGATGCGATGCGGTCCTGCTGGTCGTGGATGTGCGGATGTGACGTTCGCGCCGGGGGCTTGTTAGCGCCCCCGAAAGTATTGTAGGAAATGAATACCATTTTCAATAACTGGATGCCATCACTCCGTATCCGCGCCGTCCCGGCCTCCCGGGCACCCCACAGGCAAGGCTGGTAACGAAGTGTCAGAACGCGATCCGCTGCGATCGATCCGCCCACTGCTCACCGACTGGCTCGGCCCCGACGCCGAGCGCGTCGCAGCAGACGACAACCTCATCGAGCAGGGACTCGACTCCATCCGCCTGATGACCGTGGCCGGCGCCCTGCGCCGGGACGGCATCCGCCTGACGTTCGCCGAACTCGCCCGCACACCGACCCTGCACGCCTGGACCGCCCTTGCCGCCGAGCGATGTACCGACGACGGCGCCACTCCCACGGCCGCCCGGACCGCCGGGGTGCACGCCGAGGTGCCCGCCGACGAGACGTCGCCCTTCGACCTGGCGCTGATGCAGCACGCCTACTGGGTGGGGCGCGGCAGGGAGCACCAACTCGGCGGTGTGGCCGCGCACTTCTACAACGAGTTCGACGGCGAGGGCGTCGACCCGCAGCGTCTGGAGCAGGCCGTACGCTCCCTGCTCGCCCGGCACGCGCAGCTGCGTGCCGTGTTCGGGGACGACGGCCGCCAGCACACCCCCGCGACCGCCGCGTGGCCGGCACTGCGCGTGCACGACCTGCGCGAGCTTCCCGAGGACGAGGTGGCCCGGCGACTGGAGCAGCTTCGCGACGAGCTGTCGCACCGCATGCTGCGGGTCGGCGACGGCGAGGTCTTCGACGTGCAGCTGTCCCTGCTGCCGGGCGGTCGCACCCGTACGCACCTCAACCTCGACATGCTCGCCGCCGACGCGCTCAGCCTGCGCGTCCTCCTCGCCGACCTGGCCACGCTCTACCGCGGTACCGGCTCCCTCGCCCCCATCGGCTACAGCTACCGCCGCTACCTCGCCGACCGCGCCGCCTCCGCCGAGCGGGCGCGCGACCTGAGACGGGACACCGCCTGGTGGGCCGCCCGCCTGCCGGACCTTCCCGGCGCACCCGCGCTGCCCGTGCTGCCCGGCGCGTCGACGGCGGAGCGGCCCCGCGTCACCCGGCGCCACCACTGGCTGCCGCCCGAGCGACGCGAGGCCCTGTTCGCCCGTGCCCACCGGCACGGCGTCACCCCGGCCATGGCGCTGGCCGCCGCGTACTGCGAGGTGCTCGCGGCCTGGAGCGCCGAGCAGCGCTTCCTGCTCAACGTGCCGCTGTTCGACCGAGAGCCGCTGCACCCCGACGTGCCGCTGCTCGTCGGCGACTTCACCGGGTCCGTGCTGCTCGACGCAGACCTCTCCGGCACGGCCTCGTTCCAGGACCGCGCCCGCGCCACGCAGGAACGATTCCTCGATGACGCCGCTCACGCGTCGTACTCCGGTGTCGAGGTGCTGCGCGACCTCAACCGCGCTCAGCCGGGCGGCGGCGGGCGGGTGCTCGCGCCCGTCGTGTTCACCAGCGCGCTGAATCTGGGCGAGCTGTTCTCCGAAGACGTGCGCGCCTGCTTCGGGCGACCTGTGTGGATCATCTCCCAGGGCCCGCAGGTTTGGCTGGATGCCCAGGTCACCGAGCTCGACGGCGGGCTGCTCGTCAACTGGGACGCGCTGGAGCAGGCGTTCCCCGACGGGATGCTGGACGCGATGTTCGCCGCGTACCGCACGCTGGTCGACCGGCTCGCGGCGTCCGACGCCCCTTGGCGCGAGCCCGTGCCGGATCTGCTGCCGGACGATCAGCGGGCGGCACGCGCGCGTGCCAACGACACGGACGGTCCGCGCACCGGGCTGCTGCTCCACGAGGACTTCCTGCACCGCGCCGACCGCGAGCCGGAACGGCCCGCGCTGCTGTGGGGTGCGGACGGCTCACTGTCGTACGGCGAACTCGCCGACCGGGCACGGCGGATCGCCGCCGCGCTCGCCGCGCACGCCGTCGGCCCTGGCGACCGGGTCGCGGTCTGCCTGCCCAAGGGGCCGGACCAGATCGCCGCCGTGCTGGGCTGTCTGGTCGCGGGTGCGGCCTATGTGCCGATCGGGTCCGACCATCCGGCGGCCCGCCGGGACCGCGTCCTGCGCACGGCCGGTGTCCGTGCGGCGTTCGTCCCCGAGGCGGCCGAGCCGCTGCCGGATGGTGTCGTGCCGCTGACCGTGACGGCCGCGTCGGCGTACGCGCCGGTCAAGGAGGCGGTGGCGGTGCCGGACAGTGATCCGGCGTACGTCATCTTCACCTCCGGCTCAACCGGTGAGCCTAAGGGTGTCGTCGTACCGCACCGGGCCGCCCGCAACACGATCGACGACCTCGACGACCGCTTCGGCATCGGCGGCGACGACCGTACGTTCGCGCTGTCCGCGCTCGACTTCGACCTGTCCGTCTACGACCTCTTCGGGCCGCTCTCCGTCGGTGGCGCGGTGGTGCTCGTCGGGGAGGAGGAGCGTCGGGACGCCGCACGTTGGCACGGGCTGATGGCCCGGCACGGCGTCACCGTGCTCAACTGCGTGCCCTCCGTCCTGGACATGCTGCTGAGCATCGACGGGGACGGGTTCTCTGGTCTGCGGGTGGTCCTGCTCGGCGGCGACTGGGTGGGCGTCGATCTGCCGGGACGGCTCGCGGAGCGGGCGCCGGGCTGCCGGTTCGTCGCGCTCGGCGGCACCACGGAGACGGCGATCCACTCCACGGTGTGCGAGATCACCGGGGGAGAGGTGCCGCAGGACTGGACCGCGATTCCGTACGGCACTCCCCTGCGTAACGTGCGATGTCGCGTCGTCGACGCCCGGGGCCGGGACTGCCCCGACTGGGTGCCGGGCGAGCTGTGGATCGGCGGCGCCGGGGTGGCCGACGGCTATCTGGGCGATCCGGAACGCACCGCCGACCGGTTCGTGCGGCACGAGGGCGGGCGCTGGTACCGCACCGGCGACCTCGCGCGCTACCGGCCGGGCGGCAGCGTCGAGTTCCTCGGCCGTGCCGACTCCCAGGTCAAACTGCGCGGTCACCGGGTGGAGCTGGGCGAGGTCGAGGCCGCACTGGAGCGGGCACCCGGCGTGGGCCGGGCCGTCGCGGCGGTCACCGGCGGTGCGCGGCGCATGCTCGTGGCCGCCTGTGCGCCCGCGGTGCGTGCGACGGAGCGGGCCGCCGCCACGGGCGTACGGCCCTCGGTGTCGGCCGCGCGCCCGGATCCGCTGGAGACGGAGGTGGTCGCCCACGTACTTGGCCAGATCCTGGCCACCGGGGTGCGCCCCGACGCGCGGATGCGCGGGGTCGGGCATCTCTGGCGGGACTGGCTGGACCGCCACGGTCGTCCCACGCCGACCGATGAGCGGGCGTTGGCGCAACGCGTCGCCGGCACCCGCCTCGAACCCGTCCTCGACCGACTGACCCACCGACTGCCCGACCTGCGGGCCATGCTCACCGGAGAGCGCGACCCGCTCGAACTCCTCGACGATCCCGTCCTCGCCCCGGAAGCGGCCCTGGACGCCCTGCCCGCGAGCGCGGCGGCCGCCGCGGACTGTGCAGAAGCCCTGCGCGGGCTCGCGCGGGAGCTGGGGCATGCGCCCCGGGTCGCGGTCATCGGGGCTCGCGGCGGTCTCGGCGCGCGGCGAGTGATACGGCAACTCGCGGACGACTACGTCGAGTTCACGCTGCTCGACAACGCCGTGACCCTGCTCGACCTGGCACGAGAGCGGCTGGCCGGACATACGGTCCACTACCAGGCTCTCCCGCACGGCGTGCTGCCCGACCACCTGCCCGGCGCATTCGACGCCGTCCTCGCCCTCGGCTCGCTGCACGCCTTCGACGACCCGGGCGCCGGAGTCGCCCAGGCGGCGGCCCTGCTGGCGCCCGGCGGGGTGTTGCTCGCCGTCGAGCAGGGCGGTCTGCCGCCGCTCGGCCTGATCTGCGCCGCCCTGCCGACCCGGGGCTTCGCGGACGCCGACCCCGCCCGACGGGCGGCCGGCAGCCCCCTGCTGCCGGCACCGGCGTGGGAGCAACTGCTGCGCGCCCACGGTTTCACCGACGCCGACACTTCCGTACGCGATCAGGAGCCGGCGCTGCTGATCCGGGCGGTGCGCGACCCGCAGGCCGCCTCGTGCGAGCCGGGCGCGGTGCGGGACGCGGTCGCCGGGCTGCTTCCCTCGTACATGGTTCCCGACCGGCTGGTCGTCCTGCCGCTCATGCCGCTGACCGCGAACGGCAAGGTGGACCGGCGTGCCGTCCGCGAGCTGCTCGCCCGGCACGTCGGCGCGGCGGAGGCACCCTCGACGTCCGGCACGCTGCCCAGGCCGGGGGTCGAGGAACACGTCGCCGAGGTGTGGCGGGAGCTGCTGGGTGCCCGGACCGTTCACCGGGAGGACGACTTCTTCGCCCTCGGCGGCGACAGCCTGCTCGCCACCCGCATGCTGCACCGGCTTGGCGAGCGCGGGGTGCGCGGCGCCAGGATCGCCGGGCTGTTCAACCATCCCGTCCTGAAGGACTACGTCGGTACCCTCACCGTCGGCGAGCAAGGACCGGAGACCTCCACCCCGCTTGTCGCCGACCCGGAGCACGCCCACGAGCCGTTCCCGGCCACCGATGTGCAGCGGGCGTACTGGCTGGGCCGGGCCGGGGAGATGCGGCTCGGCGGTGTCGGCTCCCACTACTACTCGGAGTTCGACGGCGTCTCGGTCGACCTCCCCCGTCTGGAGGGGGCCTGGCGGCGGCTGATCGACCGGCATCCCATGTTTCGCGCCGTCTTCGACGAGGAAGGACGGCAGCACGTCCTCGCCGAGGTGCCCGAGTTCACGATCCCCGTCGCCGAAGGCGAGGAACAGCTCGCCGTCCTGCGCGAGGACATGTCCCACCAGGTCCTCGACCCCGCCCGCTGGCCGCTGTTCGACGTACGGGCCGTGCGGTATGGCGACGACCGCACCCGGATCGGGGTCAGCCTCGACAACCTGATCCTGGACGGCCTCAGCATGATGACCGTCTTCACCGAACTGGGCACGCTGTACGCCGATCCGGACGCCGAACTCCCGCCTGTGGAGCTGACGTTCCGGGACTACCTGACCTCGGTGCGACCGGCGCCCGAGGCGCTGGAGGCGGACCGGGCTTACTGGCGCGAGCGGCTGCCGTCGCTGCCTGCGGCGCCCCGTCTGCCGCTCGTGCGGGATCCGGCCGCGCTCGACCGGCCTCGGTTCGTGCGCACGCCCGGCGAGTTGACCGCCGAGCGCTGGGGGCGGCTGAAGGAGCGGGCGCGTGAGCACGGGATCACCCCGTCCACGCTGCTGCTGGCCGCGTACGCGGAGGTGCTCGGCGCCTGGAGCGAGGGCCCTGAACTGACCGTCAATCTCACCCTGTTCGACCGGCAGGAGGTGCACCCGCACATCAACCGGGTGCTGGGCGACTTCACGTCCCTGCTGCTCGCCGCCCATCACCCGGAGCCCGGCGAGAGCTGGCTGACCCGGGTGCGGGGGCTGCAGGAGCGGCTGTGGCGCGACCTCGACCACCGCTCGGTGTCGGCGGTGTGGGTCATGCGCGAGCTGGCCCGGACGCGCGATGAGCGGGACGCGACCGTACCGGTGGTGTTCACCAGCGCTCTCGGCGTCGACGACGGGGTGTCCATGGACGCGCCCGACGGCTTCCCGCCCCGGGTGTGGGGCGTGAGTCAGACCCCGCAGGTGTGGCTGGACCTCCAGGTGTACGAGGGCCGGGACGGATCGCTGCGGCATCAGTGGGACGCGGTGCGCGACCTGTTCCCCGAGGGCCTGGTCGAGACGATGGCCGACGCGTTCGGCCGACTGCTGGACCGGCTCGCCGACGGCGACTGGCGGGCGCCGCGACCCGAGTTGCTGCCCGCCGGGCAGCGGGCGGTGCGCGACGAGGTCAACGCCACGGGGCTGGCCGGCGACGGACGCGCCCTGCATGTGCCGTTCTTCGAGCGGGCCGCCGCCGAGCCCGACGCTCCCGCGCTGCTGTGGGGCGAGGACGGCGCGGCGACGCGAGGCGAGCTGAGCGCACACGCCCTGCGGATCGCGTCCGCGCTGTGCGAGCGTGGGGTCGAGCCCGGCGACACGGTGGCCGTGTCGCTGCCCAAGGGACCGGACCAGATCGCCGCCGTGCTGGGCGTGCTGGCGGCGGGCGCCGCCTATGTGCCGGTCGGTGTCGACCAGCCGCCGGTCCGCCGCGCACGCATGCTGCACGCGTCGGGGGCCCGCTGCGTGGTCGACGCGGGCTTCCTCGCCGGGGAGCTGCCGGAGCCCTTGCCGGCACCCGTCGCGGCCGACCCCGACTCCTGCGCGTATGTCATCTTCACCTCGGGTTCCACCGGTGAGCCCAAGGGCGTCGAGGTGACCCACCGGGCAGCGGCCAACACCGTCGACGACATCAACGAACGGCACGGCGTCGGCCCCGGCGACCGGGTGCTGGCCGTCTCCGCGCTGGACTTCGACCTGTCCGTCTACGACATCTTCGGGCTGCTCGGCGCGGGCGGCGCGCTGGTGCTGGTCGGTGAGGACGAACGCCGGGACGCCCAGCGGTGGCGCGATCTGGCCGCACGCCACGGCGTCACCGTATGGAACTCCGTCCCGATGCTCCTGGACATGCTCCTGACCGCCTCCGCCGGTCAGGCCCCGCCCCGGCTCCGGGTCGCGCTGGTCTCCGGGGACTGGGTGCCGCTCGACCTGCCCGCGCGGCTGGCCGAGGCATCGGCGGACGGCTGCCGGCTGATCGCCATGGGTGGTGCAACCGAGGCGGCGATCTGGTCCAACGACTTCGACGCCACGGCCGGCGCCCCGCAGGGCTGGCCTTCGGTGCCGTACGGCAGGCCGCTGCGCGGCCAGCGGTTCCGGGTCGCGAGCCCGCACGGCGAGGACTGCCCCGACTGGGTGCCGGGCGAGCTGTGGATCGGCGGGGCCGGGGTGGCCACCGGGTACCGGGGGGATCCGGAGCGTACGGCCGACCGGTTTGTAGCGTATGACGGGGGGCGCTGGTACCGCACCGGCGACCTGGGCCGCTACCGTCCCGGCGGGCTCCTGGAGTTCCTGGGCCGGCGCGACCACCAGCTCAAGATCCGCGGTCACCGCACCGAACTGGGCGAGGTCGACGCGGCGCTGCTCGCCCAGCCGGGGGTGGCCCGTGCCGTCACCGTCGCGACGGGTCCGCGCGGGCAGCAGCGGCTGACCGCCTTCCTCGTGCCCGAGGGCGAGCTGGACGTCGTGGAGGTGGAGCGGCGGCTCGCGGACCATCTGCCCGCGCATGCCGTGCCCTCCGCGCTCGTGCCCCTGCCCGGGGGTCTGCCGCTGACCGCCAACGGCAAGGTGGACCGGGCCGCGCTCGCCGAACGGGCGGCGGGCCTGGAGAGCGCACCCGAGCGGAGCGAGCGGCCGACCGGCGCGGTGGAGGAACTCCTCGCCGCCGCCTGGCGGGACCTGCTCGGCGCCGAACAGGTGGGCCGGGACGCCGACTTCTTCGCCCTCGGCGGCGACAGCCTGCTCGCCACCCGTCTGGTGGCCCGGCTGCGCGAGGCCGGAGTCGAGGGGGCACGTATCGCCGCCCTGTTCACCCGTCCCGTACTCAAGGACTACGCCACCACACTCGCCCTCGGCACCGAGCGGGCGAAGGCGCCCGTGCTCGTCCCGGACCCGGAGCACGCGCACGACCCGTTCCCCGCCACGGATGTGCAGCAGGCGTACTGGATCGGGCGCACCGACCGCCTCGACCTGGGCGGGGTCGGCTCGCACTACTACAGCGAGACCGACGAGGAGTACACGGACATCGCCGTCGTCGAGCGGGCCTGGCGGCGGCTGATCGAGCGGCATCCGATGCTGCGGGCCGTCTTCGACGAGGAAGGGCGACAGCAAGTCCTCGCCGAGGTACCGGAGTTCACTATCCCTGTCGCCGAGGGCGAGGAGCAGCTCGCGGTGATGCGGGAGGAGATGTCCCACCAGACCCTCGACCCCGCCCGCTGGCCGCTGTTCGACGTACGGGCCGTGCGGTACGGCGACGACAGGGTTCGGATCGGTGTCAGCCTCGACAACCTGATCCTGGACGGCCTCAGCATGATGATCGTCTTCACCGAGCTGCGGCAGCTGCGGGAGGATCCGGAGGCCGAGCTCCCGCCCCTGGACGTGACGTTCCGGGACTACCTCGCCTCCGCCCGGCCCTCAGGGGAGGCGCTGGCGGCCGATCAGGCGTACTGGCGTGAGCGGCTCCCGTCGCTGCCGTCGGCGCCCCGGCTGCCGCTCGTGCGCGATCCGTCGGCGGTGGGCCGGCCGCACTTCGAGCGCCGTGCCACCCATCTGCCGAAGGAGGTGTGGGATCGGCTGCGGGAACAGGCCCGTGGATACGGCATCACGCCGTCCGTGCTGCTCCTCGCCGTCTACGCCGAGGCCCTGGGCGAGCACGCCGAGAGCCCCGAACTCATCGTCAACCTCACCCTGTTCGACCGGCAGGAGATCCACCCGCACATCAACCGGATCGCCGGCGACTTCACCTCACTGCTGCTCGCCGCCCACCATCCACGGACCGGCGAGTCCTGGCTCGCTCGGCTGCGCGGACTCCAGGCGCGGCTGTGGAACGACCTCGACCACCGGGCCGTCTCCGCGGTCTGGGTCATGCGCCAACTCGCCCTGGAACGCGGCCCGCAGGCGGCGGCCATGCCCGTGGTGTTCACGAGTGCCCTCGGCATCGACGACGACCGGGCGCGGCTGCTGACCCCGCCGCACTGGGCGGTGTCCCAGACCCCGCAGGTGTGGCTGGACCACCAGGTGATGGAGGACGCCGAGGGGCTGCGCCTCACCTGGGACGCGGTCGTCGGACTGCTGCCCGAGCATCTCCCCGGAGCACTCGCCGATCGCCAGCTGAGCCTGCTGGAGGAGCTGTCGGCGGCGGACGACTGGGACGCGCTGATCCTCACCACGGGTCTCGAAACCACGGGCCCCGAAACCACGGGCCTCGAAGGTGAACGGCCCGTACTCCAGGCGACCGGCGCCGCCACCGACCCCGGAGGCCCGCCGCAAGGCCATACCGAGGAACTGGTCGCCACGCTCTGGGCCGGGCTGCTGCGGCCGCCCGCCGGACGCGACGAGGGCTTCTTCGCGGCCGGCGGCGACAGCCTGCTGGCCACCCGCCTCATCGCCCGGCTGCGCCAGCGCACGGGCGTGGAGGTGCCGCTGCGGGCGTTCTTCACCGCCCCGACCGTCGCCGCACTCGCAGCCGCCGTCGACGACGCACGCATGACCGCCGGAACCATCGACCAGACCTGGGAAGAAGGAGAACTGTGAGCGCCGCCGAGCTGGTGTCGGAACTGGCCGCCGCCGGAGTCGAGTTGTGGGAGGAGGACGGCAAGCTCCGCTTCCGGGCACCGCAGGGCGCCCTCACCGACGCCCTGCGCGAGCACCTGCGCGCCGAGCGCGACGCGGTCCTCGCCTATCTGCGCGACCCGTTCGCCGAGCCCCTCGTCCCCGATCCCGACGGACGGCACCTGCCGTTCCCGCTGACCGAGGTGCAGTCGTCGTATCTGCTGGGCCGTACGGACGCGTTCGCGTACGGCGGGATCGGCTGCCACGCCTACCTGGAGTACGAGCTGCCGGGCACCGTCGCGCCCGAGCGGGCGGCGGACGCCTGGCGGGTGCTGGTCGAGCGGCACGAGGCGCTGCGCACCGTGTACCACCCCGAGGGGCAGCAGGTGCTCAAGGACCTGCCGCCGTACTCGGTACCCGTGGAGCGGGCGGACGAGGCCGAACGCATACGCGGGGAGCTGGCGCAGCGCACGTACGACCCGGCGGTCTGGCCGCTGTTCGACGTGCGGATCACGCACTCCGCCGAGCGGCTGCTGGTGCATGTGTCCGTCGACCTGCTCGTCACCGACTTCTCCGGGGTGCAGCAACTGCTGGGCGAGCTGGAGCAGTTGTGCACGGAGCCGGACAGGCCGCTCGTGTCCGTCCCCGTCTCCTTCCGCGACCATGTGCTCGCGGAGCGGCGGCTGCGCGACAGCGCCCGCTGGGCCCGGGACCGCGCGTACTGGCTCGACCGGCTCGACACGCTGCCGCCCGCGCCCGAACTCCCCGTCCTGGCCGAGGAGTCGGGCGGCGAGGTGCGGTTCCGTCGGCTGGCCGACCGGCTGACCTCCGACGAGGCGGCTGCGCTGCGGCGCAGGGCCGCCGCCCGCGACCTGACCGTGTCCACCGTGCTGCTGGCCGCCTACGCCGAGGTCATCGGGCGGTGGAGCGCCAAGCCGCGCTTCACGCTCAACCTGCCGGTGTTCGCCAAGCGACCGGTGCACCCCGACATCGGCCGGGTCGTCGGCGACTTCACGTCCGTCACCCTGCTGGCCGTCGAACCGGATCCGTGGGCCCCCTTCACCGAGCGGGCGCGCGCACTCGGCGCCCGGCTCTTCGAGGATCTCGACCACGGGCTGTTCTCCGGCGTCGAGGTGCTGCGGGAGGCGGGCCGCCGCTTGGCTCCTGCGCTGATGCCGGTGGTGTTCACGAGCACCCTCCAGGGGACACAGGCGCCGGAGAGCGGCCCAGGGCGGGTCGTGTACGGCGTCACGCAGACCCCGCAGGTCTGGATCGACTGCCAGGTGATGGAGTCGGGCGGCGAGGTCCTGCTCGGCTGGGACGTCCGCGAGGGCGTCCTGCCGGACGGGCTGGTCGACGACGCCTTCGCCGCGTTCGCCGGTCTCGTAAGGCAGTTGGCCGTCTCCGACACCCCTTGGTCCGGCGCCGACCCGGTGACACTGCCTGCCGCGCAGGTGGCCCGTCGTGCCGAGGTGAACGCGACCGCGCGCCCGCTGCCCCAAGGGCTTCTGCACGAGCGGGTGTTCGCCGCCATGGACGCGCACGCGGACCATACGGCGGTCATCGCGCCGGACCGGACACTCACCTATGCCGAACTCGCCGGGTACGCCCGGGCGGTGGCCGGCCGACTTCGGGAGGCCGGGGTCGCGCCGGGCGACCGGGTGGCGATCGTGATGGACAAGGGCTGGGAGCAGATCCCGGCCGTGCTCGGCGCGTTGGACGCGGGGTGTGTGTACGTGCCGGTCGACACCGTCCATCCGCCGGCCCGGCGGGCGCGGGTGCTCGCGTCCAGTGGGGCGGTCGCCGTCCTCACGCAGGGCTGGCGCGGTGACTCGTACGAGCTGCCGTCGATCGATGTCGACGCGCTGGAGCCCTCGGACGCCGTCGAGCCCCGGCCGGTGGACGTGGACGACCCGGCGTACATCATCTACACCTCCGGTTCGACGGGCGAGCCCAAGGGCGTCGTGGTCTCCCACCGGGCCGCGCTGAACACCGTCGCCGACATCGACGACCGCTTCGGTGTCGGGCCTGACGACCGGGTGCTCGGGCTCGCGCAGCTCGGCTTCGACCTGTCGGTCTACGACGTCTTCGGCCCGCTCGCCCACGGCGGTGCCCTGGTGCTGCCGGACCCGGAGCGTCGCGGCGACCCCTCGCACTGGGCGGAGCTGGCGGCCCGGCACCGGGTGACCCTGTGGAACTCGGTGCCCGCACAGCTGCAGATGCTCCACGACTACCTGGCCTCGGCGGCGGGTTCGGGCGACGTCGCCGGGCTCGGTGCGCTGCGGCTCGGCCTGCTGTCCGGTGACTGGATCCCCGTACGGCTGCCGGACCGGGTGCGGGCGCTGCTGCCCGGACTGTGGCTGATCAGCCTGGGCGGGGCCACCGAGGCGGCGATCTGGTCCATCCACCACCCCATCGAGCAGCCCGTCGACCCGGACCGCCCGAGCATCCTGTACGGCCGCCCGCTCGCCAACCAGACCTTCCACGTCCTGGACGAGACGCTCAGGCCCCGGCCGGACTGGGTGCCGGGGGAGCTGTGCATCGGTGGGGCCGGGCTGGCGCTCGGCTACCACGGGGACGCGGAGACGACGGAGCGTCGTTTCGTCACCCACCCCGTCACCGGGGAGCGGTTGTACCGCACGGGTGACCTGGGGCGGTATCTGCCCAGTGGTGACCTGGAGTTCCTCGGCCGTGAGGACGGACAGGTCAAGATCCGCGGCCATCGCATCGAACTCGCCGAGGTGGAGGCCGCGTTGACGGACCACCAGGCGGTCGGAGCGGCTGCCGTGCTGGCCGTCGGGGGCGATCCGCTGGACCGGCGGCTGGTCGCCTTCGCGGAGCCCGCTCGCACGGAGCCCGCTCGCACGGAGCCCGCTCGCACGGGGGCCGGTCGAGTCGGCGCGGCGGGCGAGGTTCTGGCGCGCCGGGCCCGGACGGTGGGGGACGAGGCCGGGGTGGCCGATCCCGAGCGGATCGCCGAGTTCGCCCGGCTGCTCGACGCGGCGTCGCTGGCGTCGATGCTGGGCGCGTTGCGGGATCGCGGCCTGTTCACGGGGACGGGTGCCGTCCACACGGCGGAGGAGGTGGCGGCCGCGGCCGCCGTGCCGCGCCACCGGCGTCTGATGCGGCGCTGGCTGCGCGTGCTCCACGAGGAGGGCCTGCTGGAGCAGGAGTCCGGTAGCGGGCACTACCGCCTCTCCAGTGCCGAGCCCCCGTCGCCCACCGCCGCCTGGGACCGGATCGCCGCCGTGTGGAGCGACGAGCTCGGGCCGCGGGAGCTGCTGGACTACCTCCGGAGCAACGCCGACCAGCTGGTCGCCCTGATGGACGACGAGGTCGCCGCCGTCGACCTGCTCTTCCCCGGTGCCCGTCTGGAGACGGCCGACGCGGCCTACCGCGAGAACGTGATGTCCGCCTACCTCAACCGTGTCCTCGCCGAGGCACTACGCGCCGAGGCCGAGGCACGGCCGGACGGACGGCCGCTGAGGGTGCTGGAGGTGGGCGCCGGGACCGGGGCGAGCACGGTCGGCGCGCTGGCGGCACTGGACGGGCTGCCGGTGGAGTGGCTGTTCACCGACCTGAGCCCGTTCTTCCTGGACAAGGCGCGGGAGCGGTTCGTCGCTGATCCGCGGCTGGGTTACGGGCTGTACGACGTGGACGGCGACCCGTTCGAGCAGGGCCTCGCCCCGAACTCCTTCGACGTGGTGGTGTGCGCGGGCGTGCTGAACAACGCCCGTGACACGGCGGCAGCCCTGGCCGCGCTGCGTTCCCTGCTCACCCCAGGCGGGCTCCTGCTGGTCACCGAGCCGACCCGGGAGCACTACGAGATCCTGATCTCGCAGGCGTTCATGATGACCGGCGCGGAGGACCTGCGGCACACGGACGGCACCGACCAGACCTTCGTCACGCGCGAGCAGTGGTTGCGGCTCTTCACGGAGGCGGGCGGGCAGGGCGAGTTGTGCCTGCCGCAGCCGGGCCACGCGCTGGAACCGCTGGGCCAGCACGCCTTCGCCGTACGGTTCAAGACGGACCGCGCACCCGTCGACACGGACGGCGTCGAAGACCATCTCGCGGCCCGCCTGCCGGTCTACATGCTGCCCACCGCCCTGCACGTCGTCGACGACTTGCCGCTCACCCCGAACGGGAAGGTGGACCGCAAGACGCTCGCGTCCTGGGCGGCACGGATCGCCGACCGACGGACGCATGAGACCAGCACCGGCGGGGGAGGGGCATCGGACCTGGCCGGCGACGAGTTGGAGCAGCGGCTGGCCGACGTCGCGGCGCGGGCCCTCGGCGTGACCGCCGTGCCGGGCACGACCAGCCTCTTCGACCTCGGCGCCGACTCACTGCTCCTCGCGCAGCTGTCGGCGCGGCTGATCGAGGAGGTCCCGGAGGCGGCGGACCAGCAGTTCGACACGCTGCTGCGGGAGTTGCTGAACCGTCCGACGGTCGCCGACCTGGCACGGCTCCTGCGGGGGACCGGCGCGGCCGATGACACCGACACCGGCGGATCGGTCAGCGCGCTGGTCCCGTTCGGCGACGCTCCTGACGGCGGGGTGCTCCAGGTGCTGGTGCACGAGGGCATCGGCACCATGGCCCCGTACCGGGAACTGGCCGCCGGGCTCGCCGCGCACGGGCCGCTCGTCGGCCTCGCCGTGGGTGATGTGGAGGCCTGCGTCGGCATCCCGGAGGACGGGTTCGTGGAGCGGCTCGCGGCCGAGCACGTGCGGCGGCTGACGGCGACCGGGGCCGACCGGTTCCGGCTCACCGGCTACTGCCTCGGCGGGCAGCTCGCCACCGAGATCGCCCGGCAGCTCACCGAGAGCGGCGCGTACGTCGAGCGGTTGACGGTGATCAGCAGCAGTCCGCCCGCGTTCGTCTGCGAGGACGAGCTGCTGATCGAGCACGCCTTCGCCCGCGTGCTCGGCGCGGACCCGGTGGCCGCCGGATACCCCGACGACGAGGAGGAGTTGGGCGCGGCACTGCGCGCGGTACTCGACGCCACCCCGGCCCGGGTGCCGGCGGGCGCGTTCGCCGCGCTGTGCGGTGAGCCTCGCCTTGAGGCCGTGGCCCGCCGGATGCGGGCTCTGTCCGAGGTGCCGCAGGCGGAGCGGCTCGCGGCGATCGGCCGCACGCTGGGCGCGGGCGGGGAGGGCGACGCGGGCCAGGTGCCCGGCCTGTACCGGGTGTTCCGGCACGCCTTCGCCGCCGCCTCGCTGCACACCGTCGAGCCCTACGCGGGCGACATCACCCTCGTACAGCCGCGAGGCCGGTTGCGGTTCCTGGCGGGGTTCGGGCAGGAGGCGGACGAGCTGTGGCGCGAGGTGTGCCTCGGCGAACTGACGGTGGCCGACGTCGACGGCGACCACTTCAGCTGCCTGCGCCCCCCGCACGTCGACCAGGTCGCCGCCGCGGCGGCCGGGGACACCCCGTGAACCGCGGCCGCACCGCCCCGGTCGCCGTCGGCGTCGTCGGCGCGGCCGGGGCGGTGGGCCGGGCCGTGCTGGAGGAGCTGCTGCGGCTCGGCGTCGGACCGGTCCGGGCCGGCGTACGGCGCCCGCCGCAGCGCCCGTTGCCCGCGGCGGTGGAGCTGTGGCCGGACCGGGTGGAGGTGGGCGACGCGCAGGCCCTGGCCGCGTTCTGCGCCGAGTGCCGTGTCGTCGTCAACGCCACCGGTCCGGTCCGGGCGACCGGTCACCTGGTGGCGGCGGCCGCCCTGGCGGCGGGCGCGGACCTGGTCGACGTCAACGACACGGCCGAGCTGGACGAAGCGCCGCCGTACGACCGGTTGTTGCGGTGGCGTACGGCGGTGATCGGGGCGGGACTCATGCCGGGGTTGGCTGGGTTGTTGCCGGGGGTGCTGGTGGCCGAGCGGGTGCGGAGGACAGGCCCGACGCTCACCGTGCACGTCGGCGGGCTCCCGCACTTCCCGCCCGCCGCCGCCCGGGACTTCATGGACCGGCTCGCCCGGCCCGGTGGCGAGGTCACCGCCGTCTGGCGGGGCGGACGCCGGGTGCCGGGTGCGCTGGCGGTCGAGCGCGACGCCCGGATGCCGCATTTCCCGGGCAGCGTGACGGCGATCCCGTATCTGACGGAGGAGGCCGTGGCAGTCGCCGGGCGGTATGGGTTCGGTGAGGTGCGCTGGTACACGGTGTTCGGCGGTGAGCACACCCGCGCGGTACTGGACCGGTACCGCGCGGGGCTGCCGCCCGGGCTGAGCGTCGACGACGCGGCGGCCGAGCTGTCCCGCGCCTCCCTCACCGACCTCGCGGGACGTACGCCGTACCAGGCGGTGACCTGTGAGCTGGAGGGACGCGGTCTCGTGCTCACCGGCACCGACTCCTCCGCGCTCACCGGAACAGCCGCCGCCCACGCGGCTCTCGCCGTCCTGCGCGGCGAACTCCCGCCCGGGCAACTGCACTTCGCGCAACTCCCCGATCCCGGCCGGGTCATCCGGCGTATCGCCGACGCGCCCGCCGTGACCGGGATGCGGCTACTGGACGGGCCGCCGGCCGAACTCCCCATCGAAGAAGGAATCCTGTGACTCGAGTCGTCGTCTGCGGCACCGGTTTCGGCCGCGTCTACCTCAGCGCCTTCCAGCGAGAGCAAGGGCCGGACTTCCCGCTCCGCCTCACCGGCGTCCTCGGCCGCGGCAGCCCCCGCTCCAAGGCATGCGCCGAGCGCTACGGCGTCCCCCTGCTCACCGACCCCGACCAGGTGCCCGAACTCGCCGATCTGGCCTGCGTGGTGGTGCCCAACGGGGTCGGCGGGGGAGAGGGAGCCGCCCTCGCGCGGCACCTCATGGAGCGGGGTGTGCACGTGCTGCACGAGCACCCGATCCACCAGGTGGAGCTGGCCGAGTGCCTGCGCACCGGCCGCCGCCATGGCGTGCAGTACCGGCTCAACACCTTCTATCCGCACCTCGCGCCGGTACGCCGCTTCCTCGCCGCCGCCCGCCATCTCGCCGAGCGGCAGGAGCTGCTGTACGCGGAGGCGGCCTGCGCCATCCATGTCTCGTACGACCTGATCGACATCCTCGGCCAGGCGATCGGCGGGCTGCGCCCCTGGCGGCTGACCGATCCCAGCCCCTCGGGCGGCGGGCCCTTCCGCACCCTTGAGGGCAGCCTCGCCGACGTCCCCGTCACCCTGCGCGTGCTCAACCAGCTCGACCCGGAGGACCCCGACAACCACACCCACCTCCTGCACCGAGCCACCCTCGGCTTCACCGGCGGCACGCTGATCCTGGCCGGTACGCACGGCCCGGTCCTGTGGAGCCCCGCGCTGCCCGCCCCGCGCGGGGACGACGGCGAGCTGGACTTCGACACCGAGGCCCACCGCCTGGTGCATCTGCCCAGCGTGCAGCCCGTCGGCCCCGCCGAGGCGCCCACGCACCGCGAGGTGTACGCCGACGTATGGCCGGACGGCGTACGGCGCGCCCTGCGGGCCATGGTGGACGCCGCCGCCTCGGGCGAGGACCCGATGCGCGCGGGCCAGTACCACCTCACCCTCAGCCAGATCTGGCAGGACCTCACGGCACGTCTGGGCTATCCGGAGCTGGTACGACGGCCCGCGCCCGAGCCCGTCACAGCCCCCGACCTGGCAGCGGCCGTACGACGGGAGGGGCTGTGACCAGCACCGTTCCCCTCTTCAACCCCCTCGACCTGAGCCACTCCGACGACCCGTATCCGCGCCTGGCCGCCCTGCGCCGCGAGCTGCCGGTGTCCACTCCGCTGCCCGGCTGGCACGTGGTCGTGCGCGACGCGGACGTACGGGCGGTGCTGGCGGATCCGGAGATGTGGTCCAGCCGGCGGAACAACACCTCCGTACCCGAGGAGCGGCAACTGGCGCTGTCCCAGCTGGATCCGCCCGCCCACACCCGGCTGCGCCGCCTTCTCTCCCCCGCCTTCGGGCGCCGGGTGATGGAGGCACTGGAGCCCATGGTCCGGGAGCGGGCCGCGGTGCTGGCCGACCGATTGGAGCCGGGCGCGGACCTCGTCACCGCGTTCACCGCGCCGCTCCCCCGTGCCGTACTGGCCGCCTTCTGCGGCGTGGAGGACGCGGACGCGGCGGAGTACGACCGCTGGGCCGCCACCTTCACCGATCTGCTGGGGCACCGGGCGCATCCCGAGTGGCCGGCGTTCGAGCGGTGGGCGCGCCGGGCTGCCGACGGGCCCGCCCTGGCGGGCGTCCTGGGGCAGGTGGACCGGGAGGAGGCCGTCACCTTCCTGCACTTCCTGATCGTCGCCGGGGTGCCCAACCTCCGTCTCGCACTCGGCAATCTGGTGCTGCGGCTCCTGGGCGAGGACCACTGGCGGACCGAAGGGCTGCCGGACGCGATCGAGGAGTCGCTGCGCCTCGATCCGCCCGCGCTGTGGCAGATGCGCACCGCGACCCGTGACGGGGTGCTCGCGGACACGCCGGTCCGGGCGGGGGAGCGGGTGATCGCCGTCGTCGCCTCCGCCAACCGCGACCCGGAGCGGTGGGGCAAGGACGCCGACGCGTTCCGGCCCGGCCGCCCCGGGCTGCGCGCCCATCTGGCCTTCGGCAAGGGACCGCACGCCTGCCTCGGTGCCGCCCTCACCCGGCTCCAACTCCGGGTCGCCGGTGAGGTGTTGATCGAGCGTCATCCGGGGCTGCGGCTCGCCCTGGGCTTCCGTTTCCGCCGCGCCGGCGACTTCATGAGCCGCGGACCTGCCGCACTTCCCGTCCATGTGGAGCTCACGTGACCGTCACCACCACCGCCCGCTGGCTCCGCCGCCCCTTGCCCCGCCCGGCGGCCCGCATCTCCCTCGTGTGCTTCCCGCACGCGGGCGGCGCCGCCGCGTTCTACACCCCGTGGGCCCGGCTGCTGCCGCCCGGCGTGGAACTCGTCGCCGTGCAGTACCCCGGCCGCCAGGACCGGCTCGGTGAGCCCCCGGCCGAGACCATGGACGAGCTGGCGGGCGCCGTCGCCGAGGCGCTGCGGGCCGACCGCCCGGAACGGGACCTGGTTCTGTTCGGGCACAGCATGGGCGCCGCGGTCGCCTGGGAGTCCGCGCTGAGACTGGAGGCGTCCGGGCACGGTCCCCGGCATGTGTTCGTCTCGGGACGCCCTGGTCCGAGTCGGCAACGCCCGGGCGACGTGCACCTGCGCGACGACGACGGACTCGCCGCCGAGCTGCGCGAACTGGGCGGCACGCATGCCGAGCTGCTCGACGAGCCGGAGATCAGGGCCGTACTCCTGCCGTCCGTACGGGCCGACTACCGCCTGATCGAGACCTACCGGCCGGACACCGAGGCCCGGCTGCGCTGTCCGCTCGGCGCCTTCACCGGCGACCGCGACGAGAAGGCGACGGAGGCGGACCTGGCCGCCTGGCGCACCGCCACCGCGGGCGCGTTCACCGGCCGGGTGCTGTCCGGCGGCCACTTCTATCTCGTCCCGCATGCCCGGCAGGTCGTCGCCGCCGTCCTCGCCGCGTGCGGCGTGGCGGCACCGGCGGCTCACCCCGTACTCCCCTGACCCTGACCCTCTGGAGCTGGAGCGACATGACCACCCTTCCGGAAGCGGCCCCGGCGCGCGTCGACCTGACCGCCCTGGCCGACCTCGTCACGCCCTGGGCGATCAGGGTCGCGGCCACCCTGCGCCTGGCCGACCACATCGCCGCGGGCCACACCCGGCTGCCCGACCTCGCCCGGGCCGCGGGCGCCGAGGCCGACGCGCTGCGCCGCCTGCTGCGGGTGCTGACCGGCCGCGGTGTCTTCGCCGAGCCGGAGCAGGACACGTACGCGCTGACACAGGCGGCCGGCCTCCTCAAGGACAGCGGGCCGTTCGGGCTGCGCGCATGGTTCGACCTGGACGGCATGGGCGGGCGCATGGACCAGGCGTTCGGCGGGCTGCTGCACACCGTGCGAACCGGCGAGCCCGCCTACCCCGAGGTGCACGGCCGCTCACTGTGGCAGGACACCTTGGACGATCCCGAACTCGCCCGTTCCTACGCCGACTTGATGGCCGCGCACACGACGTTCGCCGCGCCCGAGGTGATCTCCGCCCACCCGTGGCCGGAGACCGGGCACGTCATCGACGTCGGCGGCGGCTCGGGGTCCCTGCTGGCCCGGCTGCTGACCGCCCGCCCCCGGCTGCGCGGCACGCTGCTGGACCTGCCGGAGGCGGCGGAGGAGGGCCGCCGGGCCCTGGCCGCCGCCGGGCTCGCGGACCGGGCCTCCGTCCATCCCGGCAGCTTCTTCGACCCGCTGCCCGCCGGGGCCGACCTGTATCTGCTCACCTGGGTCCTGCACGACTGGAGCGACGACGAGGCGGTACGGATCCTGCGCCGGTGCGCGGAAGCCGCCCGCGAGGGCGAGGGCGCGGGCGAGGGCCGGGTCCTGATCGTGGAGAACCTCGTCACTGACGGCCGCCGCGCCGACGTGGCCGCCGCGATGGACCTACGGCTCCTGGTGCTGTTCGGCGGCCGCGAGCGTACGCCCCGGCAGCTGGACGAAGTCGTCGTGCGGGCCGGGCTGCGGGTGACCGGCCGCCGGGTCACCGGGACGGGCATCCATCTGGTGAGCTGCGCGCCCGCTGAGTGAGACGCTCACCATCGCGAGAGGGGCGGCACGGTCACACACCGTGCCGCCCCTCTTCTTGTCTCAGGTACGCGCCGTCAGCCTCCAGCCTCCGGCACGTTCCCGCTCGGCCCAGAACTCCGCGTACCGTCCGCCGAGTTCGCGCAGTTCCTCGTGCGTACCCCGTTCCACGATCCGGCCGCCCTCCAGGAAGACGATGAGGTCGGCGCCGCGGATGGTGTCGAGGCGGTGGGCGACGACCAGGACCGTGCGGTCGGCGGTGAGGGCGGCCAACGCCTGCTGCACCGCCGCCTCGTTCTCCGCGTCCAGCGCCGAGGTCGCCTCGTCCAGCAGCACGACCGGGGCCTGCTTGAGCAGGGCGCGGGCGACGGAGATGCGCTGCCGTTCGCCACCGGACAGGGCCGCGCCGCCCTCGCCGACGCGGGAGGCCCAGCCGTCGGGCAGCCGCTCGGCGATCTCGTCGACGCGGGCGAGCCGGCCGGCGGCCCGCACCTCCTCGTCGGTGGCGTCCTCGCGGCCGGCGCGGATGTTGTCCTCGATGGAGCCCGCGAAGAGGTACACGTCCTGGAAGACGATGGCGAGCCGGGACATCAGCTGCTCGGTGGTCAGATCGCGCACGTCGGTGCCGCCGACCCGCACCGTGCCCCCGGTGACGTCCCAGAAGCGGGCGATCAGCCGCGTCACCGTGGTCTTGCCGGACCCGGAGGGGCCGACCAGCGCCACGGTCCGCCCGGCAGGGACCCGCAGGTCAAGCCCGTCGAGGACGATGGGGCCACCGCCACCGCCACCGCCGTAGCCGAAGCGGACGGCGTCGAGTTCGATGCCGTATGCGTCGTCCTCCGGGGGCGATGCGGGGGCGGCCGGCTGCGGCAGCGGCTCGGCGGCGAAGACCTGGTCCAGCCGCTCCAGGGTGCCGCGTGCCATGCGCAGGGAGCCGCCCAACTCGGCCGCCGAGCTCATGGGTTCGACGAAGCGGACGGCGAGGACGAGCACCGCAATCAATTCGCCCGCGGGCACCGAGCCGTCGATCGCAAGCACCGTGCCGAGCAGCAGCACGGCGGTGAAGCAGAGCTGGACGGCGAGCGCGAAGCCCGCGATGCCGGGGACGCCGATACGGACGGAGGCGCGGGCCTGTGCGTGCTGCTCGCGCAGGGCGGCGTCGAGGAGTTCGTGGTCCTCGGCGGTCCGGCCGAAGGCGCGCAGGGCGGGCTGGTGGCGGGCGAACTCCACAAGCCGGCCGGCGGTTTCGGCGGAGGCGGCGTGCGACTGCCGGTCCACCTTGGCCATCAGCCGCCCCGACCAGCGGTAGGCGAGGATGACGAGCGGCGTGGCCACAAGCATGGCGAGCGCGAGCCGCCAGTCGAAGGCGAACGTGGCGAGGACGACGACGGCCGGGGTGACGAAGGCGTTGCACAGCGGGCGCAGCAGGTTCGCCGCGGCGTTCATCACCTGCACCACGCCCTGGCCCGCCAACTGCCCGAGCTCACCGGTGCGTTCGCCGCCGAACCAGCCGAGCGGCAGCCCGGCTACCTGGTCGCCGACACGGTGGTGGAGGGTGCGTCCGAGGTCGGCGCTGAACCGGTTGCCGCGCACGGTCGCGGTGAACGCGGTGGCCCCGTAGGCGGCGGTGGCCACGGCGAGGGCGGCGCCCCAGGGCCAGGCGTCGGTCGGGGTGTCGCCGAGGAGGCGGGTGAGGAGCGGGACGAGCAGGGCGTACGCCACGCCCTGGAGGACGGCGGCGAGCACCGCCCAGGCGGCGACGCGGCGCAGTCCCTCGGTCTGCTCCCAGCCCAGTACGCGGATCAGCAGCGCGGTCATCGCGCGTCTCCCTTCTGCAGCGCCCACATGCGGGCGTAGCGGCCGCCGAGGTTCAACAGCTCGTCGTGAGTGCCCTGTTCAGAGACGCGGCCCTCGTCCAGGACGACGATGTGGTCGGCGTCGCGCACCGTCGCGAGCCGGTGGGCGATCACCAGCAGGGTGCGGCCGGCGGCCAGCGCGGAGAGGGCTTGCTGGACGGCGGCCTCGGACTCCGGGTCGGCGAAGGACGTGGCCTCGTCGAGGACGAGGACGGGCGCGTCCGCGAGCAACGCACGGGCCACGGCGAGGCGTTGGGACTCGCCGCCGGAGAGCACGGCGTCGTCGCCGACAACGGAGTCGTAGCCGCGCGGCAGCCGCAGGATCCGCTCATGGATCCGCGCGGAGCGCGCGGCGGCCTCCACCGCCGTGTCATCGGCGTCGGGCCTGGCGAGCCGGATGTTGTCGCGGACGGTGGTACGCAGCAGGTGGGGGTCCTGGAAGACGAAGGACACCTGTCGGTACAGCTCGGCCGAGGCGAGTTCGCGCACGTCGGTGCCGCCGATCCGCACCGATCCGGCGGTGACGTCCCAGAAGCGGGGCACGAGCCGGGCCAGGGTGGACTTCCCGGAGCCGGACGCGCCCACCAGGGCGGTGACCGTGCCGGGCCGCAGGGTCAGGTCGATGCCGGCGAGGACCTCGGTGGTGTCGTCGTAGCCGAAGCGGACGCCGGACAGCTCGACCAGGCCCGGCTGTCCGAGGGGCTGGGGTGCGGGTGCCTCGGGCAGCGGCGGGGTGGCCAGCAGGGCGTGGAGGCGGCGGGCGCTCTCCATGCCGCCCTGGACGGCGTGCCCGGACTGGGCGAGTCCCATCACGGAGCCGGTGAGGGCCGGGCCGAGCAGCACGAACGGCACGATGTCGACGGCGTCGGCCCAGCCCTGGGTGACGAAGAGGGTGCCCGCCGCGGTCGCGACGAGCAGGGCGGCCGGGCCCGACAGGGCGAAGCCGGCGGCGCTGCTGGCCCGCGTCGTGCTCATGATCCAGTCGCGGAAGAAGACGGCGAAGTCGTCGGCCGCGTCGTCGTAGGCGCGGTGGGCGCGGGCGGTGCGGCCGTACGCCTTGACGACGGTGATGCCGTGCACGAACTCCACGACGGCGGCGTTGACGCGCCCCATCGAGGCGAAGAACCGGCCCGTCACCTCGTCGCCGCCGGACATGGCCTGCTTGAAGAACCAGAAGCCGAGCAGCAGCGGCAGCAGCGCGACGAGGGCGAGCCGCCAGTCCACGGTGAGGAGATAGACGAGGGCGGTCACCGGAGCCACGACGGCGGCGGTGACCTCCAGCGCGGTGTGCGCCACCAGATGGTGCAGCGTGGATATGTCGTCCCCGGCGGCCTTCTTGACCTCGCCGGAGCTGTTCTCGGTGAACCAGCCGAGCGGCAGCCGCCCGAGGTGGCGGGCGATGCGTCGGCGCAGACCGAGCTGGAGGTCGGCGTCCGCGTGGTGGGTGAGGCCGCCCGCGAGGGCGTACAGCACCAGCCGCGCCACCAGAGCTGCCACGGCCGTCCAGGCCGCCGCCCAGGCGCGGCCCTCGTCCGGGCCGCCGGAGGCGAGAAGGGCGCGGGCCAGTTCGGCGACCGCGATGAACGGGACCATCGAACAGACCGCGGCGGCGGCCTGGGGCACTACCGCGGCGAGGAGCCGTCCGCGCACGGGGGCCAGCAGGTCACCGAGGCCGGGCGGCTTCCCGGCGGCCTCGGGTTCGGCGGTCGGTGTGGGGGTGTCGGGGTTGTCGCGGTTGTTGTCGGGGGTGTCCTCTCGCGTGTCCGCGAGAGCCGCGCCGGTCATGAGAACTCCTGGGGGACGGGACGGTTGGTGGTGCTTGCCCCAGTGCGCAGAACCGCGAAATCCGGGGCCAGTTGAGTGCAGTTGAGTCCGGCAACGGCCGCCTCTTGCGCGAGCGCGTCTATGCCGATGCCGGACCAGGGCAGCGGCACCGTGTGTGCACGCAGGAGGGCGTCGCCGTGCCGGACGCGGTAGGTGAGGGTCCAGCCGTCGTCGGCGCCCTCGCTCCACGACTCGTACGTCAGCGCCCCGACCTGGCGAGTCGCGAGCCGCAACGGGGCACGGGTCGGGGGTGCGGTGCGGTCCAGGACGTCGACGACGGCGGGGGCGCCGGGGGCGAGGCGTTCGGCGAGCAGCCGCCACAGCGCGGCGCGCCCGGCGGCATCGAGGTGGCCTACGACGCCGAGCGCGACGCTCGCGCACAGGCGGGGCGGCAGCACCGCGTCGTCCAGCGTGCCCGCGACCACGGTGACTCGGTCGGCAAGGCCGGGGGTGCAGGCCAGCCGGGTGGAGAGCGCGACGCGCATCGCGGCGGACGGCTCCACCGCGACGACCCGCACCTCGGGCAGGGCCTGTACGGCGGCCGCGGCGGACAGGCCGGTGCCCGCGCCGATGTCGAGCAGCGGACCGTCGGCAGGGTCCACGCCGGCCAGCGCCCGGTCCAGCAGCGGCCCGAGCCGCGCCCAGGCGGGGGCGGCGAGCAGGTCGTAGAACTCGGCGGCGCCGCCGTAGACGTCGTACGCCGTGTCAGGCAGTGGCATCCGCGGCTCCGTGTCAGGCAGTTGCATCCGCGGGCTCCTTCGTACTCGCGGTCAGCTGGTCCTTCTCGCGGATCAGCACCCAGGAGGTGACGGCGGCGAACAGGCTGACCACCGCGGCGGCCGCACAGATCTGCGCGAGTCCGCTGGTGAACCCGGCCCGGGCCGCATCGAGCACCGGCTCACGCGCCGGCGCCGGGAGCATCCGCTCCAACTGCCCGAACTGCCCTGCCTCCACCGCGTCCCGCACCGCCTGCCGGGACCCGGCGGGCACCTTGAGCGCGGCGAGGCGTGCGTCGTCCAGGTCGGCGCCGATCCGCGCGCTGAACACCACGCCGAACACGGCGACGCCGGTCGCGGTGCCGAGCGGGAAGAAGGTGTTGGTCATACCGGACGCCATCCCGGCGCGCTGCGGCGGTACGACACCGACGGCTATCCCCATCAGCGGCGGGAAGGCGATGGCCCCGCCGATGCCGAGCAGGACGAGCCCCGGCAGCATCACCAGCCAGGAGTCGTCGGGGCCGACCCGGGCCATGGTGAGCAGTCCGACCGCCGTGATCGCCGTGCCGAGCGCCATCACGCCCCGCATCGGCAGCACCTTCAGGAAGAGCCCGCTGAACGGGGCGACCAGCATGATGAACGCCGTCATCGCGAGCAGCCGGAGCCCGGTCTGCAGCGGGCTGTGCCCGAGCATTCCCGACAGCCACAGGATCAGGAACGGCAGTACGCCGAAGCTGACCACCCGGCACACGAAGCTGAGCACGATCGCGCCGGTGAAGGACGGCACGCGCAGCAGCCGTACGTCGAACAGGGCCGTATCCCCGCGCCGGGCCTCCCACCACACGAAGGCGGGCACCAGCAGCACCCCGCCCACGAGCGGCAGCAGGGCGGAGGCGTCCGTCCAGCCCTTCTCGGGGCCGGTCACCAGGCCGTAGTTGACGCCGAGGAGCGCACCGGCGGCGAGCAGCAGCCCGACGAGGTCGAACCGGCCCGCGGACGAGGGAGTGTCCGGCCCTCGGTCCTCGGTCACCTTCAGCGCGGTCGAGGCCAGGATGAGCAGGCCGACGGGAAGGTTGATGTAGAAGATCCAGCGCCAGTCAAGGCCCTCGACGACCACACCGCCCACCAGTGGGCCGAGGGCGGCCGCGGCGCCGCCCGCCGCCGAGAACATGCCGATCGCCGACTGCCGTCGCCGCCCTTCGTAGGCCCCGGCGATGAGGGCGAGCGCGGTGGACATCACCAGCGCCCCGCCCAGGCCCTGGAGCGCCCGGCAGGCGATCAGCGTCCCGACGCCGGGCGCGGCGCCGCAGCCGGCCGACGCGGCGGTGAACACCGCGACCCCGGCGGCGAACATGCGGCGGCGGCCCGTCCGGTCGGACAGTGCCCCGGCTGGCAGCAGCAGCGCGGCGAAGACCAGGGTGTAGGCGTTCACCACCCACTGCAGGCCGGTCAGCCCGGCGTCGAGGTCGGCGGCGATCTGGGGTAGGGCGACGTTCACGACGGTGATGTCGAGCGTCATCAGGACCGCGGCGAGCGAGGTCACGGCGAGCAGCCAGCCGTTGCCGGGCTCGCCTCCCCGCCCGCTGCTCCGTATGTCCTCGGTCATGGTCAGAAACTCCCTGCAGAGCACGTGGGTATACGGCGTATACGAGAGGCCGGACGGCAGCCTGTTCCGGCGGGCAGTCCGGGGGATCCGCCGCACACGCGCGCGGGGCGGATCACAGAGGTTCGGTGGTTACAGCAGGCCCCGCAGCAGGGCCCTCAGACCCCGTACGAACGCCTCGGTCTCCGCGCCCTCGCGCGGCGGCCGGGCCAGCAGCGCCGCCAGCCTGGGGTGCTCGTCCATGCGGACCCTGGTCATGAGTTCCTGCCGGGCGGGGAGGCCCTCGGGCCGTAGAGCGGGCAGATACGACAGATGGCCGAAGGTGTACCACCACAGCGCCCAGTACGCGTCCGCCGCCTGCTCGTCCCCGAGCCCGGCCTCCGCCAGCAACGCCAGCACATGCTCGACGAACCGTGCGGCGCGCGGCCCGAACAGCTCGCCGCTCCGCAGCACTTCCACCACCCACGGCTCGGCCGTCAGATGGTTGTGCAGCGCACGGAACGCCAGGACCAGCCGCTCCTCCGCCGATCCCGAGCCATCCGGCAGGACCAGTTGCTCCGCCACGTCGTCGAGCATCGCGACGAGCAGCTCGCGCTTGTCGCCGACGTGCCGGTACAGGGCCATGGCGGTCACGCCGAGCTCCGCCGCCACCCGGCGCAGGGTGACCGCGGACAGGCCCTCCGCCTGTGCCACCCGGCGCCCGGTCGTGACGACGACCGCCCGGTTCAGCGCGGTACGGGGCCGCTGTCCGCTGTTGTCGGTCGTCGTGCTCGGCATGCAGCCACCCTAGAGTCACGGTCATCCGTCCTCGCTCCCGGTCCCCGTCGACGCGTCGGCCGGTCTCGGGACGGCGGCGGGTGGGCTCGGCACAGCGGCGGGCGCGGCGGGCCGCGTCTGTCGTGGCACGGCCGCGACCAGGGCGCGCGTCACCTCGTGTTCCGGGTGGCGCAGCACCTGGTCCGCCGGGCCCGTCTCGCGGATCAGTCCGCCGTCGAGCACGGCGACCTGTCCGCCGAGGCGTGCGACGACCGACAGGTCGTGGGTCACCATGACGACGGCGAGGCCGAGTTCCCGCCGCAGCCGGGCGATCAGGTCGGTGATCCCGGCCGCGACGGACGGGTCGAGGGCGCTGGTCACCTCGTCGCACAGCAGCACGTCGGGGCCCGCCGCGAGAGCCCGCGCCAGCGCGACCCGCTGCCGCTGCCCGCCCGACAGCGCTCGGGGCAGCCGACCGGCGAGTTCGGGGTCCAGCCCCACCAGGCTCAACAGCCGTTCCACCTCGCGTGGTTGAGCCTCCATCGGCATCCCACCCCGCAGCCGCAGCGGCCGACCGACCACCGAGGCCACCGTGTGCCGCGGGTTGAGTGACCCGTACGGATCCTGGGGCACGAGCTGCACCCGCAACAGCTGTCGCCGGCTTCGGCCGCGCACGCCCGGGGCCAACTGTTCGCCGTCCAAGCGGACCTCCCCGTCCGTCGGCCGCTCCAGCCCCGCCAGACAGCGCAGCAGCGTCGTCTTTCCGCTGCCGGAGGGGCCGACCACGGTCAGGCAGTCGCCCGGTCCCAGGCTCAGCGACACACCGCCCAGTACAGGTGCTGGACGGACCAGCCGGACATCGGTCGCGGCGAGCAGCGGCACGGACTCTGGCTCGGACGACGGACCATCCTCGGCCGGCGCCGGCGCCGGAGAGCCGAGGACCAGAGCACTCAGCACACCCTCGGCCGACCCCTGTTCGACGATCCTCCCGCTCTCCACGACCACCACCCGGTCCGCCACCGAGGCGACCGCGCCCATGTCGTGCGACACCAGCAGGACCGCCGCGCCGGTCTCGCGCCGCAGCCGGGTCAGGTCGGCGAGGAAGGCCGCCGCCGTGACGGTGTCGAGCGCACTGGTCGGTTCGTCCAGCACCAGCAGCCGCGGCCGGCCGGCGAGCGCGACCGCCAGGGCCACTCGCTGCCGCTGGCCGCCCGACAACCGGTGCGGCCGGCGCCGTACGAACTCGGGCCCCAGGCCCGCGAGCCCCAACGCCCGCTCGACCTCCTCGGGCCACCGGTCCTTCGGCACCTGACGGGCCCGCAGCACCTCGGTGATCTGGGCGTCCACACGCAGGTGCGGCGAGAGCGCGGTACGCGGATCCTGGGCGACGTATCCGCACACGGCCGCCCGCAGCTTCCGCAACTCCCCCTCGTCCAGCCGCAGCACACCCCGCCCGTCGAGCCACACCTCACCGTCCGCATGCCGCAGGCCGGCCGCCACATGCCCCAGTACGGCCCGGGCCAGCGTGGACTTGCCGCTGCCCGACTCGCCCACCACGGCGAGGAGTTCACCGGGCCCGAGATCCAGGTCCACCGCGTCCAGCACGGCACGCCCGTCCTCGGCCTCGACCCGCAGCGCCCGCACGGCGAGCAGCGCACCCGCTGGCCCGGGCAGGCCCGGAGCCGTCACCGGCTCACGGCGTCCGACCGCCTTCGCCTGCGGCCCCTGCAGCCCCTGCGGCCCCGAGAAGGCCGCGTCCAGCAGGAGGTTCGTGGCCAGCAGCAAGAGCAGCAGAAGCAGCACCGGCGCGAGCACGGCGAGCGGCTGCAGGGTCAGGCCGTCGCGGTTCTCCATGACCATCAACCCCCAGTCGGCGGCGGGCGGTTGGGGCCCGTAGCCGAGGAAGGAGGCCGTGGCGACGACCGTCACCGCACCCAGGAAGCGGATCCCCGCGTCAGCGGCCAGCACGGGTGCGAGGTTGGGCAGCACCTCCCGCCCCAGCACGGACACCGCACGCTCCCCGCGCGCGACGGCGACCTCCACATAGTCCTGGCCGAGGATCCGCAGGGTCGCCGCCCGCACCACCCGGACCGTTTCGGGCAACAGCACCAGCCCCGCCGCCACCGCGACACCCGCCGTCCCGCGCCCGGTCGCCACGACCACCACGCTCAGCAGCAGGAACGCGGGCAGTCCCAGCAGGACGTCGGCGAGCCTGAGCACGACGGTGTCCGTCCATCCCCGGAAGTACGCGGCCGCCATGCCCGCCACCGCCCCCAGGGCGCACACCGCGGCGGTCACCGCGAGCCCGGTCAGCACCAGGGAGCGTCCGCCGGACAGCAGCCGGCTGAGCACGTCGGACCCGAGCTCGTCGGTACCCAGCGGCGCCCGACCGCTCGCGGGCCCGTACGGGATGTCCACCGGCTCGGTGACGGCATGCGGCGCGAACAACGGCCCGAGCAGCGCCACGGCACACACCAGCAGGAGAACGGCCAGGGCGGCCCGCCCACGCCACCGCCGTCGCCGCGGCGGCTCCTCGCCTCGGCCGCCGGGTGTCAAGTCACCAGCGTCCGGAAGCACTTGTACGGGAGTGATGGTCATCGCGGGTGCCTCTGCACAGGGTCGAGGAGCGGTACGGCGAGATCGGCGGCGAGGTTGGCGGTCACCGCGAGCGCGGCGCCGAGCAGGGCGACGGCCTGTACTACGGGGACGTCCCTGGAGGCCGTGGCGTCGACGAGGAGCGCGGCGAGGCCCGGATACCCGAACAGGGACTCGGCGACGAGCGCCCCGCCGAGCAGATAGGTCGCCGAGCGGGCCAGCATCGGCACGGCGGGCCCGAGCCCCGCGGGCAGCACGAGCCGCAGGGCGACCCGCCGCTCCGGCACCCCGTTGAGCCGCGCGGCCTCCACCGCCTCGGACCTGGCCGCCTCGGCGACGCCGGCCCGCACGAGCCGGAGGTTCTGCGCAAGACACACGGACACCAGGGTGAGCACGGGCAGCACCAGCACAGCCGGCTCGTCCAGCGGCCCTTGCCCCGCGCCCAGCAGCGAGACGGCGGGCAGCCACCCGAGCCCGCCCGCGAACACCAACATCAGCACGGCCCCCGTAACGAACTCCGGGACGGCGGCCAACCCCAGCGCCGTCCCCGAGACCAGCCGGTCACCGCGCCGCCCCGCTCGAAGACCCGTCCACAGACCGAGCCCGACGGCGAGCGGCACCAGCACGGCCAGGGCCGCCAGCCCCAGCACCAGCGAGTTGCCGAACCGGTCGGCCACGACATCGGCCACCGGCCGCCCACTGGCATAACTGACGCCGAAATCGCCACGCACGACATGCCCCAGCCAGTCGAGGTACCGAATCACCGCGGGCCGGTCCAGGCCGAGTTCGGCCCGCAACCCCTCGACCTGGGCGGCCTCCGCACCAGGGCCCAGCCGGGCGGTGGCGCCGCCACCGCCCGGCTGGGATAGTCGGCGTACCCGCGCGGCTTGACCCCGTGCGTGGCCGCAGCCGCCCCCGACACCGTCGGCACCCGCGCGAACAGCGCGTCGCCACCGTGCTCGTGCAGGTACTCCTGTACGTCCGCCACCCGCGCCGCGCGCTCCTTCTCGCCCGTCGCGCGGTTCATCGCCGCGATCAGCGGGTCCGCCTGCGCCGCGTCCTTGGTCCCGGTGAGCGGGAAGGGCGCCGTGGACCCGTAGTACGTACGGATCATCAGGGGCAGCGGGTTGGGGTGGTAGGCGGCGGTCTGGAGCGGCGTACCGAGGATGGTCTTGAAGTCGCTGTAGTAGTCGGCGGCAGGCACCTTGTCGAGGCTCGCCTTGATGCCGGCCTTCGCGAGCATCGGCACGGCGGCGGCGGCGCTCTCCTCGGTGCCGTAGTCGTAGTTGCTGGTGCGGATGGTGACCGCCAGCCCATCCGCCCCGGCCTCGGAGAGCAGTTTCTTGGCCTGCTCGGGGTCGTGCGCGGTCTGCGCGATGCCGGTGTCGAAGTACGGCTGGTGCGCGCCCACCAGGTCGTTGCCGGCCTCGCCCTGACCGAGTGTCACCGTCCGCACCAGCGACTCACGGTCGAGCGCCAGCTTCACGGCCCGTACGACGCGTTCGTCGGTGAACGGCTTCAGGCCGCGGTTCATGGTGAGGGTGAGGTCGACCCAGAGGTCCTTCGGCGGCAGTTCGATCCGCAGCGCGTCATTGCCGCGTTCGGTGCGGACGGCGGTGAGGCCGAGGCCGCCCGCGTAACCGAACTGGCCGGACTTCAGGCCGCTGAGCCGGGCGGCGGCGTCCGTGACGGACACCAGCTCCAGCTCGTCCAGGTACGGCCCCCCGTTGTCGCCGTCCCAGTAGTCCGCGCGCGGCACGAGGATGCCACTGCGCCCCGCCTGCCATTTCTTCAGCGTGTACGGCCCGCTGCCCACCGCCTTGGTCAGGTCCTTGGTGCCGTCGGGAAAGACGAACATCGAGTGCGCGAGGGCGAGGTCGAAGAACCCGTCAGGCATGGTGAGGGGCAGTTCGACGGTCCGCGCGTCCTTCGCCCGGGCGTTCTTCAGGTCGAGGTGGGTGATGAATCCGCCCTGCGGACTGCGCTTCTCCACCAGGGTGCGGAGGCTGAACAGCACGTCCTTGGCGGTGAGTTGACGCCCGTCGCTGAAGGTCACGCCCTGTCTGACCCGTACGGTCCACTTGGTGGCGTCGGCGTTGGGCTCGACGGACTCCGCGAGCCGCCACACCGCCTTGCCGCCGTCCAGTTCTCCGAGCGTGTCCCACACGAGCCGGGCCCGCACATAGTCGATGCCGACGTTCGCGGCGAGCGTGGGATCCGTGGACTCCGCGCTCCCCCCGATGAACGCCGCCCGAAGCTTCCCGCCCTTGCGCGGGGTGGCCGACGCCTCCGTGGCGGCGGGTTCCTCGCCCCCGCCTCCACAGGCGGCCAACGCCCCACCCGCGGCGATCCCCATCGCCGCCCCCGTGACACCGCGCAGTACGCCACGCCGAGTTATCACTGCGTCGCTCTCTTCCCCTGATCACGCTCCGGCCCCCGGACGGTGTGACGTCCGAGGTATACGACGTATACGACCTTAGACGTATCGACAATCGTTTTCAATAGAGGTCTTCACGGATTCCCGATCGCCGACGCGTGACGCGTAACGCATGACGCATCGTTCATATGGACATGGTTTTCACTGTCATCTACGGTCGAGAGTGCAAGCGATCCGGCACAGTGCGGGGGAACCTGATGTGAGCATCCCAACCACCCAACAGCGGCCGACCCGGCAGCGGTTGGCCCTACTGGAAGCCCTGGCGAACTGCCGTGACTTCGTCTCCGCGCAAGACCTCCACGCGCGCATGACCGCCGACGGGATCCAGATCGGACTGACCACCGTGTACCGAGGGCTGCGGGACCTGGAGGCCGCGGACGCGGTCGATGTCGCCCAGCCCGGCGCAGCCGAACGGCTCTACAGGTGGCGGCCCGACAGCGGGCACCGCCACTATCTGATCTGCCGCGCCTGCGGCTTCAGCCGAGCCGTGGACTCCGAGGTCGTCGAGGAATGGGCCGGACGGATCGCCGCCGACTCCGGGTTCGCGGCGGTGGCCCACACCGTCGAACTCACCGGCGTCTGCGCCGGCTGTCAGCCCGCCGCGCCCACCGCCGTCCCGGGACCCGTCCCGAGCGGGCCGGGCTAGGTTCTTCCGGTCCACGAGAATGAGGGCAGGCCAAGGAGTGCGGCGTGAAGGTCGTGGTGATCGTTGGGCTGGTGGTCGGTCTGGCGCTGGTGGTGGGCGTCCTGGTGGTGCGCCGCCGTCGTGCAGCGAGGTGGTCGCAGGGCGAGGTGGCGTCGCCGCCGGGGGCCGGTGCGACGGATGGCATGTTGACCTGCCCGTCGTGCGCGCACCGGTTCAAGCGGCCCGCCATCATGATCGTCACCAAGGCCCAGGTGAAGAGGTACGGCCGCGACCCCATCCAGTGCCCGCGCTGCGATCTCATCTGGAACGCGGGCGGTAGGCCCCACAGGGTTCGCTGAGAAACCAGGGGCCCGTGGGTGCCGTGAGCTTCTGCCCAGGCATCAACCCCGCAGTGGACGCCGCCGCCGCGCGGACTGGGATCCGTGCGGCGGCGGCGTCCGGCCGGCCCTCGGGACCGCGGTGGGGCCGACGGGTCAGGGGTGGTTGGTCAGATAGCCGCCCATGGAGGTGAAGTACTCGGTCGCGGGCAACTCCCGGCCGTCCTCGGTCCGTACGCGTGTGATGGCGAGGCCGTGGTTGCGGCCGTTGCGGGCGTCGGCTCCGGCGACGATCACCACGCCGTCGCCCTCGCGGTAGAAGATACGGCCGGGTGTGCCGCCGTAACGCCCTTCGGAGACGACCGCGGCCAGGACCTCGAGTCGCTTGCCCTTGTGGAAGGTGAAGGCGCTGGGGTACGGCTCGGACTGGGCGCGGATCAGGCGCTCCAGGTCTTCCGCCGGCCAGGTCCAGTCGATGCGGCTGTCCTCGATGGACCGCTTGTGGAAAAAGCTCGCCTGCGACCGGTCCTGCTTGGTGAACTCGGTCTGCCCGGCGGCGATGAGGCCGAGCGCGCCGATGGTGACCGGGGCGATGAGGTCGACGGTCTTGTGGAAGAGGCCGGTGGCCGTGTCCGTCGGTCCGACCGGTACCGCCTCCTGGCGCACGATGTCGCCGGCGTCGAGCTCGTCGTTCATCATGTGCGCGGTGACGCCCACTTCGGGCTCGCCGTTGATCAGCGCCCAGATCAGCGGGGAGAAGCCGGCGTACTTCGGCAGCAGCGAGTCGTGCACGTTCAGCGTGCCGTGGCGCGGCAGGTCGAAGATGCGCGGGGGGATCCACGTACGCCAGTTGTTGGCCACGATGATGTCCGGGTCGGCCTCCTTCAGGCGCGCGAACAGCTCGTCGTCGTCAGGGCGGTTGCGGATCACGACCGGGACGCCGTTCTCCTCGGCGAGGTCGGCGACCGAGTCGCTCCAGATCTTCTCGTACGCGTGCTCGCTCTTGGGGTGCGTCACGACCAGGACCACGTCGTGCTCGGAGTCCAGGAGGGCTTGCAGGGTGCGGTGCCCCCAGGTCTGGTAGCCGAACATGACGACCCGCATGGGGTTCCTCCTCAGGGCAGGGGTTGGCCGTGGCCAGTAAAGCAAGGCTTACCTAAGTGGTCAACGGGGCGCGTCCATAGGTGTGTTGACCGACCTGCCTGTTCCCGGGCGTCCGTTTTGCCTATGGACAGCTTCACAGGATGAGCTTAGCCTTACCTAAGTTTTGGGCCGCGGCTCTTCGGTGTGCCCACCTTCCGTACTTCCCGATGCTCGACCAACGGCGGCCTGCCCCGCATGGCCGCCGTCCGCACGATGGGAGTGACATGGCACAGGCTCGACCTGACGACGCCTCTTTGATCCACGACCTCATTGGCATCGGCTTCGGGCCGTCCAACGTGGCCATGGCGATTGCGCTCAGCGAGCACAACGCACGCGTCGGCGGTGAGGAAGTGGTCAACGCCCACTTCTTCGAGCAGCAGCCGCGCTTCGGCTGGCACCGAGGCATGCTCATCGACGACGCGACCATGCAGGTGTCCTTCCTCAAGGACCTGGTGACGCTCCGGAACCCGGCCAGCGAGTACAGCTTCCTGTGCTACCTCCAGAGCAAGGGACGGCTGATCGACTTCATCAACCACAAGAACCTCTTCCCGCTGCGGGTGGAGTTCCACGACTACTTCGAGTGGGCCGCCGACAAGGTCGACGACATGGTCTCCTACGGCCACGAGGTCGTCGGCGTCATGCCCGTCGTCCGCGACGGCGCCGTCGAGTATCTGGACGTCACCGTCCGGTCGGGGGAGGGGCTCGCCGTCCACCGGGCGCGCAACCTGGTCATCGGCACCGGGCTGCGCCCCCTCATGCCCGAAGGCGTGGAGCGCACCGAGCGTGTCTGGCACAACTCCGAACTGCTGGCGAAGGTCGATGAGTTGGAGGACGCCTCGCCCTCCCGGTTCGTCGTCGTCGGTGCCGGACAGAGCGCCGCCGAGAACGTCGCCTATCTCCACAGACGCTTCCCGCGGGCCGAGGTCTGCGCGGTCTTCTCCCGCTACGGCTACAGCCCCGCCGACGACAGCAGCTTCGCCAACCGGATCTTCGACCCCGAGGCCGTCGACGAGTACTTCACCGCGCCGGAGGACGTCAAACGCCGGCTGATGGACTACCACGGCAACACCAACTACTCCGTGGTGGACATCGACCTGATCGACGACCTGTACCGGCAGATGTACCAGGAGAAGGTCCTCGGCACCGAGCGCCTGCGCTTCCACAACGTCTCCCGGCTCACCGACGTCAAGGAGACACCGGACAAGGTACGGGCCACCGTCACCTCCCTCGTCACCGGCGAGGAGACCCTCCTGGACGCCGACGTCGTGGTCTTCGCCACCGGCTACAGCCCCGCCGACCCCGTCGGCCTGCTCGGCGAGGTCGCGGACCGCTGCCTGCGCGACGACGAGGGCCGCGTCCGCGTCGAGCGGGACTACCGCATCGCGACGGACCCCGATCTGCGCTGCGGCATCTATCTGCAGGGCGGCACGGAACACACCCACGGCATCACGTCGTCCCTGCTGTCCAACACCGCCATCAGGGTCGGCGAGATCCTGGACTCGCTCCTCGACCGGGGCTTCAAGTCCGCTTCCAGCGAAGTCCGGACGGTCGCCGACGGCACCGGCAGCGCAGCCCGCTAGCCCGCCCGCTGCCTCAGCCGCTCACCTGGCCGCGCCCGCCCGGCGAACCCCACCGGGCCGGCGTGGCGGCACTGATCAAAGGGATAACGTACGTCCACATGGGCACGACTGCACTTGAGCGCCCCGCGGCCAAGGCCACAACACAGGCCCGCCGTCGGCGAGTTGTGGGTTTGGGCACGCTGGCGGTGATCCTCCTGACCGCGGGGGTGGTGTCGCTCGCCGTCGGTGCGCGGGCGCTGAGTCCGGGCGAGGTCTGGCACGGTCTCTTCGCGGCACCTGACTCCGACCAGCGGCTCACCGAGATCAGGCTCATCGTGCAGACGGTGCGGGTGCCGCGCACGGTGCTCGCGATCGTGGCGGGCGTCGCCCTGGGGGTCAGTGGGGCGCTGATCCAGGGGTACACACGCAATCCGATCGCCGACACCGGCCTGTTGGGGGTGAACTCGGGCGCGTCGTTCGCCGTGGTGTCGGTGATCGCGCTGTTCGGGTTCTCCAGCCCCTTCCAGTACGTCTGGTTCGCCTTCCTGGGGGCGGCGGTCGCCGGTGTCGTCGTGTTCGGCCTTGCGAGTATCGGGCGAGGGGCCGGCAATCCGCTGACGCTCGCCCTGGCCGGGCAAGGGGTCACGGTGTTCCTCGCGGCTATGACCACGGCGGTGGCGCTGTCGGACAAGCAGTCGCTGAACGCGCTCCGGTTCTGGAACTCGGGCTCCGTGGCCGGCGTCGGATTCGACGTCATCTGGCCGGTGACCGCCTTCATCGCGGCGGGGCTGGTGCTGGCGCTGACCACGCTGCCCGCCATCAACCTGCTCAACCTGGGCGAGGACGTGGCCCGCGGACTGGGCGTGAACGTCGCGCTGAGCCGGACCGTCGGCATCGCCGCCATCACCCTGCTGGCCGGCGCGGCGACCGCGGCGTGCGGCCCCATCGCGTTCGTCGGACTCATGGTGGCCCATGTGGCCCGGTATCTGACCGGGCCGGACTACCGCTGGCTGGTGCCGTACGCGGGCCTGCTCGGCGCGATCGTCCTGCTGGTCTGCGACATCGTGGGGCGCCTGGTGGTGCGGCCGAGCGAACTGGACGCCGGTGTACTCGTCGCCCTCCTCGGAGCCCCGTTCCTCGCGGCTCTGGTGTGGCTCGGAAAGTTCAAGAACGCATGAGCGGGGCAGACGTGAAGCCGAACGGGGCAGACGTGAAACCGGCGTTGGCGCCGGGCGTACGGCTCGGACAGGTGTCGTTCGTGTGGCGGCCCTGGATCGCCTCCGTCACGTTCCTGCTGGCGGCGGCGACCTTCCTGGTGTTCTGCGTGTCCATCGCGGTCGGGGACTTCCCCCTCGGCCTGTCCCAGGTGATCGCCACGATCCTCGGCCGCGGCGAGCAGGTCGACGAGTTCGTCATCATGGACCTGCGGATGCCGCGTGCCCTGGCCGGGCTCGTCGTGGGGATCGCGCTGGGGGTGTCCGGGGCGATCACGCAGTCCATCGCACGCAATCCGCTGGCCAGCCCGGACATTCTGGGAATCACCTGGGGTGCCAGTGCGGTCGCGGTGTTCGGGGTGACGGTGTCGGGCGGGACCGCCGCGGCCGTCGTGCACTCCGTGGGCCTGTCGGCGGCGGCGCTCGCGGGCGGTCTCTGCACGGGTCTGCTGGTGTACTTCCTGGCGTGGCGGCGCGGCATCGACGGCTTCCGGCTCATCCTCATCGGCATCTCGGTGAGCGCCGTGATGGAGGCGATCACGACCTGGCTGCTGGCCACGGCCGACATCAGGGACGTGGCGCAGGCCCAGGCATGGCTGGTCGGCTCGCTGGACAACCGGTCGTGGGACGAGGTCCACGTGGCGCTGTGGGGCACGCTCGCCCTCCTGGTCGTCGTGTCGTGCATCGCGTTCCAGTTCAAACCGCTGCACCTCGGCGACGATGTCGCCGCGGGCCTCGGCGTCCGGTACTCCGCGGTGCGAGCGGTCCTTCTGCTGTGTGCGGTCCTGCTGGCCGGCGTGGCCGTGAGCGCGGCCGGCCCGGTCCCGTTCGTCGCGCTGGTGGCGCCGCAGATGGCGATGCGACTGGCACGGTGTCCGACACCGCCGATGGTGGCCTCGGGCATGGTCGGTGCGGTGCTGCTGATCGGCTCGGACCTGGTCGCACGGACCGCGCTGCCCGTCAGTCTCCCGGTCGGCGTGGTCACCGCGGCGATCGGCGGCCCCTTCCTCGTCTATCTGCTGGTGCGGGCCAACCGCAGGTAGTGGTACAGAAGTTAGGCAAGCCTGAACAAAAGGAGGGGGGCCTGTGGTCACTCAGTCCATCACCGGGATCGAGTCCGCGGTCGATGACGTCTCACGGCTGGCGGCCAGGGGCGTCACGGTCGGGTACGGCGCCCGGACCGTGATCGACGATCTCGACGTGGCGATACCGCCCGGCGTCATCACCACCATCATCGGCCCCAACGGCTGTGGGAAATCCACCCTCTTGCGAACCCTGTCGCGGCTGCTCAAGCCGACGAAGGGAACCGTCGTGCTGGACGGCGACGACATCGTCAAGCTCAAGACCAGGGATGTGGCGAAGAAGCTCGGCCTGCTGCCGCAGGCGCCGGTCGCGCCGGACGGGCTGACGGTGGCCGACCTCGTCACCAGGGGCCGTCATCCGCACCAGAGCTGGCTGCGGCAGTGGTCGTCGGACGACGCCGGCGTCGTGGAACGCGCGTTGGCCATGACCGGGGTGTCCGACCTGGCGGACCGTCCGGTCGACACGCTGTCCGGCGGCCAGCGCCAGCGGGTCTGGATCTCGATGACGCTGGCCCAGGGCACCGACCTGCTCTTGCTGGACGAGCCGACCACCTACCTCGACCTGGCGCACGCGATCGACGTGCTCGACCTGGTGAACGACCTGCACGAGTCCGGGTGCACCGTGGTCATGGTGCTGCACGACCTCAATCTGGCCACGCGCTACAGCGACAACCTCATCGTGATGAGGGAGGGGTCGATCCTGGCGCAGGGGCATCCGCGTGACGTCATCACCGCCGAGCTGCTGGACGACGCGTTCGGACTGCGGGCCAAGGTGATCGACGATCCGGTCGGCGACAGGCCGCTGATCGTGCCGATCGGTCGTACGCACGTTCAACTCGGTTAGTTCGCACTAAAGTTATAAAAGTTAGGCTAGGCTTGCCTTATCTCCATGCGGTACGGTTTGCCTGCCCTTTAGACGGGGGCGAAGTGGACAGCGCGAAAAGCAAGGGGATTGCGGATGCTCCTCCACAGAACGACGCGTAGGAAGCCATGGCGGCGGCTGGCGGCGATGCTCTCGGCCGCGACTCTCGGCGTCGGCCTCCTCGCGGGCTGCGGTTCCGAGTCCGACTCGGCCGACAAGGCGAGCGACAACACCTCGACCACCGCGGCCGGCGCCTTCCCGGTCAGCGTGGAGCACGCGTTCGGAACGACGAAGATCACCGAAGCCCCGAAGCGAGTCGTCACCGTCGGCTACACCGACGACCAGACCGTCCTGGCGTTCGGCATCAAGCCGGTCGGCATGACCGACCAGTACCCCAACCCCGCGGGCCAGAGCCCCGACATCAACACCCAGTGGCCCTGGGTCAAGGACAAGTGGGGCGACAGCAAGCCCGAGGTCATCATGAAGAACGGTGACAACGGCCCCAACTTCGAGAAGATCGCCGCTCTTCGCCCCGACCTGATCATCGCGGTCTACTCCGAGATCGACCAGGCCGGCTACGACAAGCTCTCCAAGATCGCTCCGACGGTCGGCCGTACCAAGGCCGAGAAGGAGCCGTTCAGCGCGCCCTGGCAGGACAACGCACTGCAGATCGCCAAGGCCCTCGGCAAGGCCGACGAGGGCGAGAAGATGGTGGCGGACATCCAGGGCAAGCTCGACGCGGCCAAGAAGGACCACCCCGAGTTCGCCGACCAGACCGCCGTCGCGCTGTCCTGGTACGAGGACTCGGTGGCGCCGTTCACCTCCACCGACGTGCGCGGACGACTGGTGTCGGGCATCGGCTTCAAGTACCAGAGCGAGATCGACAAGGTCGCGGACGGCAGCTTCTACACCAAGCTGTCCCCCGAACGCATCGACCTCGTCGACGTCGACCACATTTTCGTCATCAACGACAAGGCGGACACGGACGCGCTGAAGAAGTTCAAGCTGTTCGCCAACCTCGACGCCGTCAAGAAGGGCAACGTGTCCTATCTGCTGGACAGCGAGGGCCCGGCGGTCGGCGCGGCCATCTCCCAGGGCACCCTGCTGTCCATGCCGTACGCCGTCGACGAGCTCGTCAAGTCGGCGGCCGAGTAGAGATGCCGGTCACCACTTCCTGTCCCCGGCCCGCCCAGGTAGCGGCGTGAGTACGACCGACACACGGCTCGCCCCGGCAACCCTGCGCACGGCGACCGGACGCGAGGCAACCCGATGGGTCGCGGCGCACTGCCGCGAGGTGCCCTGGCTGACGGCGGCCACCGTGCTCACCACGGTGGCCGGGGCGGCGCTCCAGGTGCTCCCCGTGCTCCTGCTCGGCCGGGTCGTCGACGGGGTGGTCGAGGGCGAATCGCGCTCGATCCTCGTCACGATCGGGGTGTTGATGGGGGCCGCCGCGCTGCTCGGCGCGGCGGCCACCGCGGTGTCGACCTACCTGATCGGACGGCTGGGCGCGGATCTGCTCGCGTGGCTGCGGGAAGGCGCCGTCCGAGCGGTCCTCGGGATGCCGAGCGCACGGATCGAGGAGGTCGGCCGGGGAGACGTACTCTCCCGGGTCGGTGACGACGTCGCCGTCATCTCCAAGGGCATCCGTACGGCCATCCCCACGGTGTTCTCCGCGGGAGTACTGGTCGCCATCGCCACGTTCGGCATGTTCGGACTGGACTGGCGGCTCGGCCTCGCGGGCGCCGGCGCGCTGCCCGCGTACGCGCTGGCCCTGCGCTGGTACCTGCCCCGCTCCGCCCCGCTCTACCAGAAGCAGCGGGTGGCCCAGGCGGACCGCGCGCAGGCGCTGATCAGCGGCTTGAACGGCATCGACACGGTCCGGGCGTACCGCCTGGAGGACTCCTTCCGCGAGAAGGTCACCGACGAGTCGTGGCGGGTGCGCAATCTCGGCATCGAGGTGTTCCGGTTCTTCGGACGGTTCGTCGGCCGGGAGAACCGCGCCGAGTTCATCGGGCTGGTCCTGATCCTCCTGGTGGGATACGCCCTGCTGGAGGCCGACGCCGCCAGCCTCGGCGAGGTGTCGGCGGCGCCGCTGCTGTTCCACCGGCTGTTCACGCCGCTGGGGCTCATCATGTTCACCTTCGACGAGGCCCAGAAGTCGGGCGCGAGCCTGACCCGGCTGGTCGGCGTGTTGGGCGAGGCGGGGGAGGGCCGGCTGGTGGGCGACCCGGCCGTCGCACCGGTGGACGCCGAGCCGCTGCCGGTGACGGTGGAGGGACTGACGTTCCGTTACCCCGGCACCGAGGAGCCCGTCCTCAGGGACGTCAACCTGACGATCCCGGGCGGCGGTTCGCTCGCGCTGGTGGGGGCGACGGGTGCCGGCAAAACGACCCTGGCCGCGTTGATCGCGGGCATCGGGACCCCGCAGGCGGGGTCGGTGCGCATCGGCTCGACCGACCTCGCCGACCTGGACGAGGCCGGGGCGCGGGCCATGGTGAGCATCCTGACGCAGGAGACACACGTCTTCTCCGGTCCCCTCGCCGACGACCTGCGGCTGGCCGCCCCCGAAGCGACCGACGCCGAGCTGATGGACGCCTTGCGCACGGTCGGCGCCGGCGAGTGGGCCGAGATGCTGCCCGACGGACTGAAGACCCCGGTCGGCGAAGGCGGCGAGCGTCTGGACGTCACCAAGGTCGCGCAGCTCGCCCTGGCCAGGCTGGTGTTGAGCCGGTCGCCCGTGGTCGTGCTGGACGAATCGACGGCGGAAGCGGGCAGCGAGGGCGCCGCCGAACTGGAGCGGGCCGTGCTCGCCGCATGCTCGGGCCGGACCACCCTGTTCGTGGCACACCGGCTGACCCAGGCGATGGCGGCCGACCGGATCGCCGTACTGGACGCGGGCCGCGTCGTCGAGCAGGGGACACACGAGCAGCTGGTGGCTCTGGACGGCCGGTACGCGCGACTCTGGCAGGCATGGCGAGAGGGTAGTTAGGTAAGCCTAAGTCGAGTTGGGCTTGCTTTCGTTTCCTTGGAAAGGGTGCTGAGTCTTCGATGATGGAACCGAGCGCTCGTCTCGTACGGCTTTCTCCCACACGCCTGGCCGACGTGCGCCGGCGAACCGGCGACCACTCCGACAGGACCATCACCGAAGCATGCGCCATCGGGCTGTCGTACTGGGCGACAGGCGAGAGCCCCGACGGCATCGACCTCACCCCTGGCACCCTGTTCGTCGACGTCCTCGGCTGGGTCGACAACGGCGGTGTCGGACCCGGCAGTTGGGGCATCGGCGCGGATGACCGGAGCATCACCGTCCCCGAAGACGTGGCTGCGTCCGAAGCGCAGATCGCGCTGGACGACCTGGCCGACTTCCCGGACCGGCCCGTCGGCACCATCGGCCCGTCCGGAGTGGCGGCGAGGCTCGAAACCCTGGCCCGGTGGAACGACACCGGGGCCGACCGGGACCGCCCGACCATCGTGGAGATGTTCCGCGAGCAGGCGCGGACCCGGCCGGACGCCGTCGCCATCGTCGACGAGCGACGGGCACTGACCTACCGTCAGGCCGCCGAGCGCTCCAGCCAGTTGGCGCACCACCTGATCGAGCGCGGGCTGACCGCCGAGCAGGTCGTCGGGATCTCCCTGGGCCGCTCCGCCGAGATGGTGGTCGGACTGCTCGCCGTACTCCAGGCGGGATGCGCGTTCGTACCGCTCGATCCGCAGTGGCCCGCCGCGCGCCGGGCCGTCGTCATCGAGGACGCCGGTGTCGTGCTGCAGTTGAACGACTCGGGCGAGCACGACCCGGCCGAACCCGAGGCCGTGGCCGTCGACTTGGGCGACTGGCGGTTCGACTCCTACCCCACCGAGGGGACCGGGGTCACCGTCCTCGGCGACGCCCTGGCGTACGTGATCTTCACGTCCGGTTCGACCGGGCGGCCCAAGGGCGCGATGATCCGGCACGAGGCGATCAGCGAGCGCCTGCTGTGGCAGGTGAACGAGATCCTGGGCTTCGGCCACGACGACGCGTCCCTGTTCAAGGCGCCGCTGTCCTTCGACATCTCCATCAACGAGATATTCCTGCCGCTGGTGTCCGGCGCCCGACTGGTGGTGCTGCGCCCCGGCGGCGAACGCGACCCGCACCACCTGCTGAGCGTGATCGCCGAGCAGCGCGTCACCTTCACCTACCTGGTGTCGTCCATGCTGGACGTGCTGCTGGAGATCGCCGGCGACTCCGGGCGGCTGGACAGCCTGCGGCACGTCTGGTGCGGCGGCGAGGTGCTGACCCCCGAGCTGTACGAGCGGTTCCGCACCAAGCTCGACATCCCCATGTACCACGGCTACGGCCCGGCCGAGACCACGATCGGCGTCTCCCACGTCATCTACCGGGGCGCGGCGGAACGCCTGTCGACGTCGATCGGCAAGGCCAACCCCAACACCCAGCTGTACGTCCTGGACGACGAACTGCGCCCGGTTCCGGTGGGAGTGGGCGGTGAACTGTATGTGGGCGGCTTCCTCCTGGGGCGCGGGTACGTGGGCGCGCCCGGTCTGACCGCGTCCCGGTTCGTCGCCAACCCTTTCGCGAACGACGGATCCCGGCTCTACCGCACCGGTGACCTCGCGCGCTTCGCCCCGGACGGCTCACTGGACTTCCTCGGCCGGGCCGACAACCAGATCAAGATCCGCGGAATGCGGCTGGAGATCGAGGACGTCGAGGTCGGACTCGCCGAGCACTCCGGCGTACGGCACACCTGCGTCGTCGCGAAGAAGAACACGGCGGGCGGCACCTACCTGGTGGGCTACGTCATCCCGGCCACCGGCAGCGAGGACCTGCGGGCGGACGAGGTCAAGGCGTGGGCCACCGAGCACATGGTCGAGTACATGGTGCCCGCCCACATCGTCGTGATGACGGAGTTCCCGCTCACCGCGAACGGCAAGCTCGACCGCAACGCGTTGCCGGAGCCCACGATCACGACGGGCTCGCTCGTGCGGCCGACCACGGACAACGAGCGCGCGGTGTGCGCGGCCGTCGCGGCGCTGCTGCGGCTCGACGAGGTCGGCGTCGACCAGGACTTCTTCCAGCTCGGCGGCGACAGCATCCTGGCGATCTCGCTGCTGAGCGCACTGCGCGACGCCGGTCTCCACGTCACGGCACGGCAGATCTTCACCCACAGCACCGTGGGGGCACTGGCGGCGGTGGCGAGCCGCGAGGACGTCTCCGTCGTGGACCACCGCGATGTAGCGACCGGTTCGGTCGTGGGATCACCCATCGTGCAGTGGCTCGGCGAGACGACGGACGCGATCGACGGCTTCGTCCAGTCGGTCGTGCTCAACACCCCGGCGGACCTGACCGCGGACGCCCTCGACAACATCCTCACCGCGGTGGTGAGGCGGCACGACATGCTGCGTGCGCGGTTGATACGCGGCGACCGCTGGAGCTTCGACATCCCGGAGGCGGGCCAGGCCACCGCCCTGAGCTGGCAGGAGAGCGACGACCCGCTCGACGAGTGCGTCGCGCTCGCCACCGATGGACTGGACCCGGCCGGCGGCGTGATGCTGCGGGCCGTCTGGCGTCGCACGGCACGGCAGCTGGTCCTGGTCGCCCACCACGTGGTGATCGACGGCGTGTCCTGGCGGGTCCTGATGGAGGACCTGGCCACCGCCTGGCGGCAGTTCACCTCGGGCACGCCGATCGAGCTGCCCCCGGTCGGCACGTCGTTCCGGCGCTGGACACAGCTCCTGGAGCGCGCCGCGTTCGACGCCGACAGTTCCTACTACTGGCGTCCCCTGCCGGGAGAAGACCAGCCGGTGGGCAGGCGCGCGCTGTCCGCGGCGGACACCGTGGCGGGGGAGCGGCTGCGGACCGTCACGGTCGGCCCCGAGGTCACGGCCGCGCTGCTGGGCGAGACCCCCGCGAAGTTCCACGCGGGCGTCAACGACGTACTGCTGACCGCGCTCGCCGTCACCCTCGCCCGATGGCGCCGCGATCTCGGACAGGACCAGACGTTCGCGCACATCGAACTCGAGGGTCACGGCCGCGAAGGGCAGTTCGTGGCGGGCTCGGCCGGCTTCGAGCCGGAACTGTCGCGGACCGTGGGATGGTTCACCACCCTCTTCCCGGTGGTCGTCGACCCCGGCACGACGGCCGACTTCACCGCACCCGAGTACCTGGCCGCCGCACTCAAGGCGGTCAAGGAGGACCTGGCCCGGGTGCCGGACAACGGCGTCTCCTATGGCGCGCTGCGCTACCTGACCCACACCGACTTCGACGCCCCCGCACCGCAGGTGCTGTTCAACTACCTTGGCCGCTTCGACGCGGGCGCGTCCGGCGACTGGCAACTCGCCCGCACCACAGGACAGTTGGGCGAGAAGCGCGATCCGCGGATGCGCCTGCCACGCCCACTGGAGTTCAACGCGATAGCCGAACCCGCCTCGACCGACGGCGATTACGAGCTGGTCACCACCATCTCCTGGCCCGACGGGATGTTCACCGACGACGACATCACGAGCCTCGCCGAGTACTTCCGGACGGCCCTGGCCGCACTGGCCGCTCTCGACCAGGGCGGCCACTCGCCCAGTGACTTCGGCCTGGTGCGGCTCACGCAGGCCGACGTAGACGCCCTGGACGGCCCGCAGCTTCGGGACATCCTGCCGCTCACCCCGCTGCAGGAGGGCCTGTACTTCCACTCGGTCTTCGACGACGACTCGGCCGGCGCCTACGTCGAACAGCAACTGCTGTCGCTGGACGGCGAGGTGGACGCCGACCGGCTCGCGGCGGCGGCCACCCGGCTGCTCACCCTGTTCCCCAACCTGGCCGCGCGGTTCGTGGCCCTCGCCGACGGCCGTGTGGTCTCGGTACTGGAGAGCGGGGTGCGGGCGCCGTTCGCCGTGCTGGACCGCCCTGATGCCACCGACGCCGACATACGCGAGTACGCCGAGCACGACCGTCGCGCCGGGTTCGACCTGGCCACCGGCCCGCTCATGCGGTACACGCTCATCCGCGCGGGCTCGGGCCGCAACGTCCTGGTGCAGACCGTGCACCACATCATCGCCGACGGCTGGTCGGTACCACCGATGCTCCGGGCGCTGCTGGCCGAGTACCACGCGCCGGGAACCGTGTACCCGCTCGGCGGCTTCGCCGACTACGTATGCTGGCTCGCCGGGCGCGACGACGACGAGAGCGACCGGGTCTGGCGCGAGCAACTCGCCGAACTGCCCGGCCCCTCCCTGGTCGCCGAAGGCCACACCCCGTCCGACCGGTTCGCCGACACCGCCATGGAGCCGGGCGACGACATCGACGCCGCCGCGCGGGCGGCCGGGGTGCCGCTGAGCGTGGCCGTGCACAGCGCCTGGGCCGTGACGCTGGGCGGCATCCTGCACGGCACGGACGTGGTGTTCGGCTCCACGGTGTCCGGGCGCGACGCGGAGGTGCCCGGCATCGAGGACATGGTGGGTCTGTTCATCAACACGATCCCCGTGCACACCCGTTGGACCGGTGCGACAACGGCGGGCGACCTGCTCGCATCGGTGCGCGAACACCAGAGCGCGGTGCTGCCGCATCAGCATGTCTCGCTGGCGAGGATCGGCCGACAGGTCGGCGCAGGCTCCCTGTTCGACACCCTGGTGGTCTTCGACGTCACGACCGATGTGAACGGTCTGCGGCGGCCCGGCGACACACTGGTCATCACCGACATCGTGAACGAGGGCGCCCCTCACTACCCGTTGACGCTGGTGGTGGAGCGTGCACTCGACGGCCGTCCGCGCTTCAACCTGATCTACGACGGCGAGCTGCTGCGGGAGGCGAGTGCCCGGGCGATCCTGCGCACGTTCACCTCGACCCTCACCGGCCTGCTCACCCGACCGGACGCCCTGGTCGACGACCTGGCGTCCGAGAGCGACCGGCGTCCCGCGCGGATCACTCCGACGACCCTGGGCGGACTGTTCGACGCCGCCGCGCACCGCGATCCGGCCGCCACCGCCGTCACTCAGTGCGCGCTCGACGGCAGTACCCGGTCACTGACGTACGGCGAACTGGCGGACGCGAAGGACCAGTTGGCCTCGGCCCTGCGCGCGGCCGGGGTCGGTCCGGGCCAGCGCGTCGCGGTCGCCGTCCCGCGCTCCCTGGAGCAGGTCGTCGCCCTGGTCGGGATCGTCAGCGCGGGCGGGGCGTACGTGCCGCTGGACCTGGCGTACCCGGACGAACGGCTGGAGTACATCCTCGCCGACGCCGCTCCGCAGGTCGTGCTGGTCGACCGTGAGCAACGGGACCGCTTCACGCGACTGCTGGCCAAGGCGGGCATACCGGCCCGCGTGCTCGTACAGGGCGACGAGCTGCCGGTGGGGGAGAGCACCGCGCCCGAGGTCAGTTGGCACGACCCCGCGTACGTGATCTACACCTCCGGCTCGACCGGCCGACCCAAGGGCGTCGTCGTCCCGCACTCCAGCGTCGTGACCCTGCTCGCGAACACCCAGCCCGAGATGGACTTCGGCCCGCACGACGTCTGGGTCCAGTTCCACTCCTTCTCCTTCGACTTCGCGGTCTGGGAGCTGTGGGGCGCGCTGGCGTACGGCGGTGAGCTCCTGGTTCCCGACTACGGGCTGACGCGCTCCCCGGTCGACTTCCACCGGCTGGTCCGCGAGCGCGGGGTGACCGTGCTCAACCAGACCCCGTCGGCGTTCTACCAGTTCATCGAGGCCGACCGGCATGCCGTGGACCCGCTGCCCGCGCTGCGCCGGATCATCTTCGGCGGCGAGGCACTGGATCTCGGGCGGCTGCGTGGCTGGATCGAGCGGCACGGTGCCGCCTCGCCCGAGCTGGTCAACATGTACGGCATCACCGAGACCACCGTCCACGTCACCCACCGCGTGCTGACCGACGAGGACTTCGAGGAGCTCGGCGACGACATCAGCCCGATCGGCGGTCCGATCCCCGGCCTGACCACCTACCTGCTCGACGACCGGCTCCAGCCGGTGCCGCCGGGCCGGGTCGGCGCCATCTACGTCGCCGGCGACCAGGTGTCGCTCGGCTACCTGGGCAGGCCCGGGCTCACCGCGGGACGGTTCGTGGCGAACCCGTTCGCGGGCGACGGCTCCCGCATGTACCACACGGGCGACCTCGCCCGCCGCACGCTCGACGGGGAGCTGGAGTTCGCCGGTCGCGCCGACGGCCAGGTCCAACTCAAGGGCTTTCGGATCGAGTTGGGCGAAGTGGAGTCCGCGATCAGGGAACTCGACGGTGTGGTCGACGCGGCAGTCACCGTGGCGGACAGCGGCGATCATCTGGTCGCGCATGTCGTGGGCCGAGTACCCGGCGACTTCGCCGCACTGCTCTCCGAGAAGCTGCCCGTGCACATGGTCCCGGGCCGAGTGCTGCCGGTCCACGCCCTGCCGCTGACGGTCAACGGCAAACTGGACCGCAAGGCCCTTGTCGAGCGGGCCGCGCAGGACGACACCCCTGCGGTCGGCTCCTCCGGCGCCGCCGACTCCGCCACGGACTCCGCTCTCGCCGTCCTGATCGGCATCTTCGCCGAGACACTGCCCGGCTCCGACGTGGACGCCGACACCGACTTCTTCAGGGCGGGCGGCGACAGCATCGTTGCCATCACCGTGGTCAACCGGGCCAGGGCGATCGGTCTGCAGATCGCGCCTCGGGACGTGTTCCTGCTCCGGACCCCGCGTGCGCTCGCCGAACACCTGGGGGCGAACACACCGCAGGTCGCGCCAGCGCACGCACCGGCCCGTTGCGAAGACGGCCCGCTGACGCCGACGCCGATCATCCTGCGCCAACGCGAACTGGGCGGATCTCTCGTCAGGTTCGCCCAGGCCAGAACGCTGGTGGCCCCCGACGGCACCGGGTTCGCCGACGCCGAGCGCGCCGCGAACGCCGTCGTCGCCGCGCACCCGGCCCTCCGGATGCGGCTGCGCGTCGAACACGGGGTGTGGACCCTGCGCACCGAACCCGCCCGCGAGGTCACCGTCGTACGAACGGACACGACCGACGCTACGGCGGCGGCGAACGAGGCCGCCGACCGGCTCGACCCCGAGACCGGGGACGTCATCGCGTTCTCGTGGCTTGAGGCGAGCCGGACCCTGGTGGTCACCGTGCATCACCTCGCCGTGGACTCGGTGTCCTGGCTGATCCTGCTGGACAACCTGACCACAGCCTTGCGGGACGAGCCCTTGGCACCGCCGACCACGTCCTACGCCGAGTACGCCGAAGCACTGACGCTCCGGTCCGCCCAGGCGATCGACGACCTCGGACACTGGCTCACCACGCTCCAAGCCCCCGCGCTGCTGCCGGCGGTCGACAGGCTGCGCGAGACCATGGTCGTACTCCCGCCCGAGGTGACCGACCAGGTGACGCGCACCGCGCCCGCCGCACTCGGCGTCGGCCTCACCGAGCTGCTGTGCGGCGCCCTGCGCACCGCGCTGACCCGCATCCAGCCGTCACCCACCGATCTCGCGATCGAGCTGGAGCGCCACGGCCGGGTCCCGGCCCTCGAACACCACGACTACACCCGTACGGTCGGCTGGTTCACCTCCATCGCACCCGTACGACTCACCGCGCACACCGACCCCGTTGCGGCGGCGCGTGAGATCGCCGAACGCCAGCCGGACGAGCGCGCCCACGTCGCCTACGGCCGACTCCGGTACCTCAACCCGCAGACGGCCCCGCTGCTGAACGGCCGCCCGCAGGTGCTGTTCAACTACCTCGGCCGGGGCAGCGAGTCCCAGGCGCTGCACATCACGGGCGGCGATCAGGGCAGTCCGTACGCCGTCGAGGTCAACGCGTGGCTCGACGAGGCCACCGGAAGCCTGCACGCGGGCTTCATCCTCGCCGAGGGCATCCCCGACGAGATCACCGAGCACTGGCGGAGCGCGCTGGAGCGCATTGCGGACGCCTCCGCGACGGCCGAGCGCACGGCACCGGTCACCCCGCTCCAGCGGGGCCTGTTCTTCCAGGCCCAGATGGCGGGCTCGGCCGGACACTACGTCGCGCAGAGCTGGTTCACCTTCGACCGGCGCCTGGACACCGACGCGCTGGCCGAGGCGATGGCGTACGTGATCGCACGGCACCCGGTCGTGGGCGCCGGCTTCACCACCGACGACGACGGCAACCCGGTCCAGGTCCTCGCGGCGGGCCGCCGCGTCGATGTCCGTACGATCGCCCTGTCCACGGACGAGGAAGTCGAAGCCCTGCGCGTCCGTGACCGCGACACCGGCTTCGATCCCGGTGAGCCGCCACTGATCCGCATGACCGTGGTGCGCATGCCCGACGGCCGTGACGGCCTGCTGCTCAGCTACCACCTGCTGCTGTGGGACGGCTGGTCCCGAGAGATCGTGCTTCGGGACCTGTTCGATGCCTATCAGGCCGTTCTGGCAGGCGAGTTGCCGGCTCCCACCCCGGCCACGCCGAGCTTCGAGGACCACGCGCGGGCACTCGACGCCAAGGACGTCGCCGTATCCGAGCGCTTCTGGGCGGAGCAACTCGCAGGGCTCCCGGGCCCGACACTACTGGCGGGCCCGACACCGGCCCTCTCGGACGACCTGCCGCGCGCCCTCGTGCACACGCTGTCCGCCGAGCAGTCGGACCTGCTGCGGGAAGCGGCCAGGGCTCACGGCGTCACGCTGAACTCGGTGCTGACCGGCGGGTTCGGACTTCTGCTGGGCGCCCACACGGGCCGTAGCGACGCCGTGTTCGGCGTGACCGTCTCCGGCCGGGAGGGCGAGGGGCTGGACGGCATCGTCGGCGTGCTGCTCAACACCGTGCCCATGTGGACGCGGGCCCGGCCCGACGACACGGTCCGCGAGTACCTGTCGGCCGTGCAGGCGGCCAGGGTCGAGGCGATGGAGCACGAGCACCTCGGGCTCGGCGAGATCCAGCGTGCCAGTGGCCACGACACCCTCTTCGACAACCTGTTCGTGCTCCAGAACTTCCTGGACATGGACGCGTTCGCCGAGATGAACGCACGGCACGGCATCACCTCCGTGAAGGCCGACGACTCCACCCACTATCCCTTCACCTGGGTCGTCACGCCCGGCGACCGGCTCACCGTCAAACTGGAGTACCGCGACGAGGACACCGCGAACGCCCGTCGCCTCCTCGACGACTACCTGCGGGTTCTCGACGACCTGGCCCGGGCGACCGGACCGGTGGGCGCGTTGCGGGGGCTGGGGCCGGAGCCCTCGCGGGGCGAGCGTACGGACGTCGGCACGGACACCGTCGTCGACCGGTTCGACCAGGCGGCCGACCGGGACCCGGAGCGGGTGGCGCTGGTCGCCCACGGCTCGACCATGACCTTCGCCGAACTCCGGGATCGCAGCCGCGCGGTGGCGGGTGTGCTCGCCGGGCGCGGTATCGGCCCCGAGACGAACGTGGGTCTCGCGATCCCGCGCTCCCTCGACTCGATCGTGGCGCTGTTCGCCGTGCTGCGGGTCGGTGCCGCGTATGTGCCGCTGGAGCTGGACCACCCGGACGAGCGGATCGCCGCGATCGTGGCGGACGCCCGCCCGGACGTGATCCTCACCGTGAGCGCCGTGTCACCCCGGCTGACCGCGCTGCCCGGCGACCTGATCGAGCTGGACCGCCCCCTGCCGGAGGCCGAGCCGTTCGTGACGTTCGCGCCGGACGACCCGAACCGCCTGCGACACCCCGCGTACACGATCTACACCTCTGGATCCACCGGGAAGCCCAAGGGCGTGGTGACCGAGTACGCCGGGCTCACCAACATGCTGATCAACCATCAGCGCCGCATCTTCGAGCCGGTGCTGGCCGACCACGGCCACCGGGTCTTCCGGATCGCGCACACCGTGTCGTTCGCGTTCGACATGTCCTGGGAGGAGCTGCTGTGGCTCGCCGACGGGCATGAAGTGCACATCTGCGACGAGGAGTTGCGCCGTGACGCGCCCCGCCTGGTCGAGTACTGCCTGGAACACGGCATCGACGTCATCAACGTGACCCCGACCTACGCCCAGCAGCTGGTGGCCGAGGGCCTCCTCGACAACCCGGACCGGCGACCGCCGCTGGTCCTGCTCGGCGGCGAGGCCGTCACCCCGACGCTGTGGCAGCGGCTCGCCGAGACCGAGGGGACGGTCGGCTACAACCTGTACGGACCCACCGAGTACACCATCAACACCCTCGGCGTCGGCACCTTCGAATGCCAGGACCCGGTGGTGGGCGTCGCCATCGACAACACGGACGTGTACGTGCTGGACCCGTGGCTGCGTCCGCTGCCGGACGGGGTTCCCGGCGAGCTGTACGTGTCGGGCGTCGGCATCGCGCGCGGCTATCTCGGGCAGCCCGCCCAGACCGCGCACCGCTTCGTGGCGTGCCCCTTCGGGGAACCCGGCGAGCGCATGTACCGCACCGGGGACCTGGTGGTCCGGCGGCCCGACGGGAACCTGATGTACCTGGGCCGCACCGACCAGCAGGTCAAGATCCGCGGCCACCGCGTCGAACTCGGCGAGGTGGAGGCCGTGTTCGCGGCGCATCCGGCGGTGCGGTTCGTCGCCGCGGTCGCCCAGCCCGACCCGCAGGTCGACGGTGCGTACCGACTGGCCGCCTACCTCGTGCTGGAGGGCGCCGACCTGGCGGTGGTCGCCGGCGAAGTGGGCGCCGGGCTGCCGGACTTCCTGCGCCCGACGCACTATGCCCAGGTCGACAGCATCCCGCTGACGGTGAACGGGAAGGCTGACACGAAGGCGCTGCCGGAGGCCAAGCCGCTGGGCGCGCTGACCACGGCGGCGGAACGCGGCCCGCAGACCGAGACCGAGACCGTGGTGTGCGAGTTCTTCGCCGAGGCACTGGACCTGGACGACGACGAGGTGAGCGCGGTGAGCGACTTCGTGTCCCTCGGGGGACACTCCATGCTGGCGGTACGTCTGATCGGGCTGCTCCGCCGCGAGTACGGCCCTGTGATCACCATCCGAGACCTGTTCACCCTGCGCACCCCGGAAGCGATTGCCCGCCACCTCGATGACAACTCCTGACACGCAGCGGCCCCGCTCGGGGTCCGACATCCTCCGCACCGCACTGCGCCGCAACATCGGCGCCATGGCCGGCGGCACGGCCCTCATGGGCCTGTACCAGGCGGGGGAGACCGCCTTCCCCATCGCGCTCGGCCTGATCGTCGAGCACACCATGCGGGACCGCAGTCCCGGCGCGCTCGGCCTGTCGATCGCCGCGCTGGCGGTGATCATCACGACCGTGTCCCTGTCGTGGCGATTCGGGATGCGCGTCCTGCAGAAGGCCAACACGACCGAGGCGCACCGCTGGCGAGTGAGGGTCGCGGCTTGCGGACTCCAGCCGGTGGCGAGGGACATGGACCTCAAGTCCGGCGAGGTGCTGACCATCGCCACCGAGGACGCCGACCAGACCGCCGACATCATCGAGGTGGTGCCGCTGCTGATCAGCTCGCTGGTCGCGGTGGTGGTCGCCGCCGTCGCGCTGGGCCTGGCCGACATCCGGCTCGGCCTGCTGGTGATCTTGGGCACCGTCGCGATCATGTCGATCCTGAGCGTGCTGTCCAAGCGGATCGGCGCCAGCACCCAGGAGCAGCAGGCCCGCGTGGCGCGGGCGGGCGCGAAGGTCGCCGACCTGATCACCGGACTGCGCCCGCTGCACGGCTTCGGCGGCAACCACGCGGCGTTCCAGTCCTATCGGAAGGTCAGCACGGAGGCGAAGCTCCAGGCGATCACCGTCGCCAAGGTGAACGGCGCCTACGCGGGCGCCGCGCTGGCCCTCAACGCGGTCCTCGCGGGCGCGGTGACGCTGACGGCCGGCTGGCTGGCGTTCGAGGGCCGGATCAACATCGGGGAACTCGTCATGGCCGTGGGGCTGGCGCAGTTCATCATGGAGCCGCTGAAGCTGTTCTCGGAGATGCCCAAGTACGTGATGATCGCGCGCGCTTCGGCCGAGAGGATGGCACTCGTGCTCACCGCGCCACCGGTGACGACCCCGGGCACGGGGCGCCCGGCGGCAGGCGGGGACCTCGAGGTCGACTGCGTCCGGTACGGGACCCTGCGCAAGCTGAAGTTCCAGGTGTCGGCCAGCGAGTTCGTGGCGATCACCGCCTACCAGCCCCGCGCGGCGGCCGACCTCGCCTCCGTCCTGGCGGCGACCGTACCGCCCCACGCGTACGAGGGAGTCGTGCGCGTCAGCGGGCAGGAGGTCGCGGACCTGTCGGTCGAGGCGCTCCGCGCGCACCTGCTGGTCAACCCGTACGACGGGGAGATCTTCGCGGGCACCCTCCGCACGAACATCGACCCGTCGGGCACCAGCCGGACGGTCCCCGAAGCCGTCGAGGCGTCCATGCTGACCGATGTCGTCGCCCTCCACCGCGAAGGACTCGACTACGGCGTCCGCGACCGCGGCGCGAACCTCTCCGGGGGACAGCGCCAACGACTGTCCCTGGCCCGCGCCCTGGCTGCCGACACCGACGTCCTTGTCCTGCACGACCCGACGACAGCCGTCGACGCGGTCACCGAACAGCTCATCGCGCGCAACGTCGCGAAGCTGCGCCGCGGCCGCACCACCCTCGTGCTCACCAGCAGCCCGGCCCTCCTGGACGCCGCCGACCGGGTCCTGGTCCTGGACGAGGGCGTCATCACAGCGGAGGACACCCACCGGAACCTGCTGGCCACGGACGAGGCGTACTGCACGGCGGTGGCCCGGTGAAGCGCCCCGAAGGGACGCGGGGCCGTGTCGATGGGCGGCTCGGCCGCGTGGGCGCGAGAAGCCCTCACCGGCCCGCGGTTATTCAGTTCCTTTGAGTGGAGCGCCAAGTGCCCAGGCGACATCCCGGAGCAGGGCGTGCCGCCAGCCCGCTCGGTCGTGGTCCGACGCCGAGCGGGAGACCCGTACGGTCGCACCGGCCTGTTCCGTTAGCGCCTCGGTCAGCTCGCAGTGAGGCAGCATCCGCCTCTCGTGTTCCCCCACGTCGAACGCGACCCGCAGACCGGACAGGTCGGGGCGCTCCCGCAGGCGCGCGGCGAGGGCACCGCCGACCCGGCCGCCCAACGGATCCGGCAGGTCCATGGCGTCGGGCGTCCACCAGAACGACCCCGACTGGCAGGCGACACGCGACACCAGCTCCGGGAACTCCAGCGCCGCGTACAGCGCGCTCAGCCCGCCCAGGCTCTGTCCGGCGACCACCAGCCGGTCCAGGTCGGCGGGCACGCCGGACTCCGCCACCAGCGGCAGCAGTTCGTCCCGGACCGCCTCCCACAGCTCGGGCCTGCACACGAACTCGGCCGCCCTGTCCTTGGCGGGCAGGAACACCAGCGTGACGGGCGGCATGTCGCCGCTGGCCACGGCCGAGTCGAACGCGGTCATGGCCGGGTGCAGATACAGCCAGTCGTCCCCGTCGAGCAGCAGGACCACCGGCCCACCACCGCCCGCCGGATGGACGCGTACGGTACGCCGCCCGCCGAGCCGTTCACTCGCCCAGCGGATCCGGGTGCGCGGCACGGGCAGTACGTCGTCGGAGCCGACGGCGGGCCAGTGCGGCTGTGCCGGAGCGTCCGGCGTCGCCGCGATGGACCGGTCACCGCCCGCACCGACCGGGTTGAACGGGTCGGCGTGGGCCGCGTCGCCCACGAGGAACTGGTAGGTCACCCGCAGCCGCGCGGGCATGCGCACCTCGGCGTACCAGCAGTCGGTGCCGTCCCATCGGCGCAGGGGCACCGGCTCCGACCAGCTCTCGAAGCCGATGCTCGCCTCGGACCCGCGCCACAGGAACAAGGTCGTCCAGCCACCGTCGTCGGCGGGCACCGACGCCGGTGCCCGTACCGAGGTCCAGAACTCGTCGGTGCCGGGTGTGCCGGGCAGCCCGAACTCGGCGAAGGCGCCCTCCATTTCGGCCGCGAGGCCCCGCATGAACGTCTCCTTGTGAGAGGGAAGGGGAAGAAGCTAGGCTCATTCCAATTAGGCGAGGCTAACCTAATATTGGCATGCCTGGGAGGCACTCAGCATGAGCACCAACCCCTTCGACGACGCCGAAGGCCGTTTCCTCGTTCTGGTCAACGACGAGGGCCAGCACTCGCTCTGGCCGTCCTTCGCTCAGGTGCCCGGGGGCTGGGCGACCGTCTTCGAGGAGAACACCCGGGAGGCGTGCCTGGAGTACATCGAGGCCAACTGGACCGACCTGCGGCCCCGTTCCCTCGCCGAGTCCATGGACGCCTGACCTACCCCTGTCGAGGTCGGGGCCGGGGCCGCGTCAGGTGACGGCCCTGACCGTCAGCCCGCCAGCCGGGCCTTCCAGATCTCCTCGCTGGGCCATTGCCGGGCCCATTCGGCGGGGACCTCCGCGTAGTCCCGATCGGCGGGCCGGGGGGCCTGGACCTCGATCAGGTCCTCCACGACGAAGCCGGAGGACCGGAGCAGACGAAACATCTCGCCGTGCGGCAGGACGAACTGCACGTGATTCCCCCAGTCCAGCCGCGTCAGGCCGAATTGCGGGCGGGACAGGGCCGTGGACGCCGGCCCGTCGGGCCGGGCGCACAGTGCGAACAGCGGTGAGTAGCGCATGAACACCAGACGGCCGCCCGGAACGAGAAGCCGGGCCGCCTCCGGGATCCACTGACAGGGGTCGCACCACAACGACGCGCCGTACTCGCTGATCGCCAAGTCGAACGTGTCGTCCTCGTAGGGCACCGCCTCGGCCTTGCCGAGGACAAGAGGGAAGTCGACGCCGAACTCCGCCTGCATCGCGCGGGCGGTGGCGAGCTGTTTCTCCGAGAGGTCGATCCCGACAGGCCGGGCCCCCGCTCGGGCCAGCCAGGCGGACACGTAGGCGGTACCGCAGCCCAGCTCGATGGTGCGCATCCCGGCCAGGCCGTCGGGGAGTACGGAGACCTGTGACTCGGGGGTGCCCCATAATCCCCACCGCGGTTCCGACTGTGACCAGTGATCACGGGCGAGCGGACCGTGCCACGCGGCCGCCTCCTCGTCCCAGAAGCGGCGGTTCTGCTCCACATGGTCCGTACGGCTGTCATGAGCAGTCATGGATGCATTCGATCCAAGACGCTGATGCTCCGGCAACGGATTTACGACGTGGCTCGGAGCCCAGCGGGTCCTTCCTCGGCCTACGCCACCTCGTGGGCTCGGTGCCGGTCGGCGGCGGAGGGGGTGTTCGCCGAGGCGCCGCCGTCGACGCGGGGCGGGGTCCGGAAGAGGCGGCCCGGCCACCAGAACCAGCGGCCCAGGTCCAGGGCGAGGGCGGGCACCAGGACGGTGCGGACCAGGAAGGTGTCCAGGAGGACACCGGTGCCGACGAGGACGCCCATCTGGGCCATCGTCACCATCGGCAGCCCCGCGAAGATCGCGAAGGTGGCGGCCAGGACGATGCCCGCCGAGGTGATGACGCCGCCGGTGCTCGTCAGCCCTTCCAGGACGCCGCGTTCGTGGCCCAGCCTCGCGGTCTCCTCCTTCACGCGGTGCATGAGGAAGATGTTGTAGTCGATGCCGAGGGCGACGAGGAACACGAAGCCCATCAGCGGGATCGACCAGTCGACACCGGCGAAGTCCAGGACGTGCTCGAAGAGCAGGTTCGAGGCGCCGAGGGCCGCGAAATACGACAGCACGACGGTGGCCAGGAGCAGGATCGGGGCGACGAGCGCCCTCAGCAGGAGGATCAGTACGGCCAGGACGACGAGGAGCACGATCGGGACGACCGTCGTCAGGTCCCGGTCGGCTGCCCGCTGGGTGTCGAGGGTCTCGGCCGTGGTGCCGCCGACCAGAGCGCCCATCGGGTGCACGGCTTCGCGGAGGTCGTCGATCGTGTCCTTGGCTGCCCGGCTGTCGGGTGCGTCCTTCAACACCACGGTCAGGTTGGTGAGTTCACCGTCCGGTGTGCGGTCGGCGTCGTCCTCCACGCGGGCCACGCCGTCCACTGCCGCCGCGGCCTCCCTGACTTCGGCGGTCCGGTCGGTCCGTGCGACGATGTCCGCCGGGTCGGAGGCCCCCGACGGGTAGTGCGCCGAGATCCTCTCCTGCGCCACGACCGACTCGGGCTTGTCCTGGAACATCTCCGCCTGCGTCAGGCCCATGTTGATCCCCACCGCGCTCAGCGCGAGCACCCCGGTCACGGCGACCGACATCAGCCACGACCAGCGGGGGCGCAGGGCCACGGCGGACCCGATACGCGACCAGATCGTGCGCGGCTTACGGACGGCTGTGCCGTGGTGCGGGACGAACGGCCAGAACACCCAGCGGCCCGCGATCACGAGCAGCGCCGGAAGCACGGTGACCATGGCCAGGAGGCCGCAGACGACGCCGACCGCGCCCACCAGCCCCAGCGAACGGGAGGAGTTGATGTCGGCGAAGGCCAGGCAGGACAGGCCCACGGCGATGGTGGCGGCGGAGGCAAGGATCGCCGGGCCGGAGCGGCGCAGCGCGATGCGCATCGCCTCGTGCCGGTCGGCGTGGCGGTGCAGCTCCTCGCGGTAGCGGGCGATGAGGAGCAGGGCGTAGTCGGTGCCGACGCCGAAGACCAGCACCATGAGCACACCCGCGCTCTGCGGGTCGACCGGGAGCCCGGCGTGCCTGGCCAGCAGGTAGGTGGCGACCTGGGTGAGGACGGCCGCGAAGCCCACCGACAGCAGGGGCAGCAGCCACAGGACCGGGCTGCGGTAGGTGAGCAGGAGCAGGACGGCGACCACGACGCCGGTGGCCAGCAGCAGGGTCGTGTCGAGGCCGTCGAAGACCGCCACCGAGTCGGTGAGGGAGCCGGCCGGACCGCCGACCTCGACGTCCACGCCGGGCGGGGCGTTGGCACCGGCCACGTCACGCAGTTCGTCGACCTTGTCGGTGACGTCGTCCTCGCCGTCCAGCGGCACGATCGTCATCAGGGCCTGGCCGTCCTCGGACGGGATCGGCCCCGAGACCTCCTGACCGACGGCCACGAACCGCGCGAACGTGTCCCGCTCGGCCGCGGCCGCCGCCTGCGCGCCGTCGCCGGTGTAGACGACGACGGCCGGCATCACCGTGTCCGTACGGAACTTCTCCAGTTCCGTGTTGACCTGCGCGGACTCGGCGCCGCGCGGCAGGAAGGCGTTGGGTCCGGTTTCCTCGACGTCGCCGAGCTTGCCGGCCAGCGGGCCGAGAGCGACGGCCAGGATCAGCCAGACCGCCAGGACCAGCCACTTGCCGCGTCGCCCGCCGGGGGCGCGGGCGACGCGCTGGAGCAGCGCACGCATGAGTAGTCTCCTTTACGTAGGGAGCGCGCCGCCGGACGTTCGACGACCGGCACCAGGGCGCACGGGGCCCGCATCACGGCGCTTGCAGGTGTGACGACCTGCCGTGATGTACGGGTGGGTGTGTCCGAGGGGTGTGTTCCTCCGCGGTACGGCCGGGAGTTGCCGCTCCCGGCCGTACACCTGCGGTGGGCGTCTATTCGATCTCGCGCATCATCTTCTCCATCGCGGACACCGACAGCCGGGTCTGCGTCAGCTCGTCGAGGGTCTGCCGCTGCTCGTCGGCCATGCGGCGCTGCAACTCCACGGTGTCCTCCAGGAGTTGGGCGTACCTCGCCGCGAGGTCCTTGTACTGCTGCTCGCGCGCGGCCAGCATCCGGGCCCGCCAGGTGGCGGCGACCTGCCACACGATCACGATCAGCAGGGTGAAGACCCCGGCCGCGCCCACGGCTCCGGCCAGAGCGCCCACGGTCTCGGCGCTGTCGGCGAGCGTCACCTGTTCCCCATTCACTTCGCTTCCTCTTTCTCGGCCTCGGTCTTCTCGGGCTGGGCCCTCTCGGCGTCGGTGAGCGTCGCGGCCGCCCGTGCGACGACGTCGGGAGTCAGCTCGTAGAAGAACGGCGTGACATCGAAGTACTTCATCGCCTTGCCGTCCTCCGCGAGTTCGAGCGTGCCGACGACCAGTCCGGCCGCCTCCAGCCGCTGCAGGTGCATGTGCAGCAGCGGCCGGCTCATCCCGATCTCGCGGGCCAGCGCACTGACGTAGTTCCGGCTCTCCAGCAGCGCCGCGACGATCCGCATACGGTGCGGATTGCCGAGTGCGGAGAGCACCCTCAGCAACGCGTCTCCCGTCGGTGCCGGAGGCGGGACCTCGGGCATCGCGGCCCCTTTCCGTCGTACCTGTCAGAAAAGGCTGACAGGGCTCGAGAGCACCTGTCAAAGATTCCTGACACATATCAGGGGGAGATGGGGGACATCTCAGGGTCGGGTGCGGGGGCGAGCCACGCAGCGGACGGGTCAACCTCGCACATGCGAGGTTCACGCGGCACTAGTAGTGCCTGGTCAGGTTCACTTGCCGGTGGCGTGTCTGTTTGATCGCTTGTTCCGTTGACCTGTTGTGATGGGTGGGGAGCTGGCCGCGGTCCGGTGCGATCTGGAGGACTTCGCGGCGGAGATGTTCGAGCCGTTCGCGCGGGCGGATCAACGCCGGTGGGGAACGGTCTATCTGCGGGGTCTGCTGCTGGACGGGCGGCGCAAGTCGGTGGAGCCGATGGCCGCCCGGCTGGGCAAGGACGGCAACCGGCAGGCCCTGGCGAACTTCATCACCACCAGTCCGTGGGACGCGGCACACGTCCGCGCCCGCCTGGCCTGGCGGATGCAGCAGGTGATCAACCCGATCGCGCTGATCGTCGATGACACCGGTTTCCTCAAGGACGGTGATGCCTCGGCGTGCGTGGCCCGGCAGTACACCGGTACCGCCGGTAAGGTCACCAACTGCCAGGCTGGCGTCTCCCTGCACCTGGCCTCGGATACTGCGTCGGCGGCTGTCGACTGGCGCCTGTTCCTGCCCGAGAGCTGGGACCCCGCCTCGCCCAAGGCCGATCCGGGCAAGGTGGCCCGCCGCACCACGTGCGGCATCCCCGCCGATGTCGGACACGTTGAGAAGTGGCAGCTGGCCCTGGACATGATCGACGAGACCAGGTCGTGGGGCATCGACGTCCCGCTCGTCGTCGCCGACGGCGGCTACGCGGCGATACGGCAGCCTTCTGCCTGGGCCTGGAAGAACGCGGGCTCACCTACGCGGTCGGCATCTCTACCACGACCACCGCCCATCCGGAATCGGCACGGCCTCATACCCCGCCCTACGGCGGTCGCGGCCCGAGGCCCCAGCCGGTCTACCCGGAGGCGGCCAAGACGGCGAAGAAAGCTGGTCATCGAGGCGGCAAGCAGACGGCCAGGCCGGTGCAATGGCGGGAAGGCTCCCGGCCGGGCAGCGGCCGCAGCGGCGTCAAGCGCATGTACTCCCGTTTCGTGGCCCTGCGGGTGCGGCCTGCCGGACGAGAGATCCGCAAAGCCGCCAGCGGCCCGGAACTGTCCGTGCGCTGGCTCCGGCCGAATGGCCTGCTGACCAGCCCGAACCCGTGCAGTTCTGGCTGTCGAACCTGCCCGCCGACACGGCGCTGGCCACCCTCGTGCGCACCGCGAAACTGCGCTGGCGCATCGAGCACGACTACCACGAGATGAAACAGACCCTGGGCCTGACCCACTTCGAGGGCCGTACCTGGAGGGGCTGGCACCACCACGTCACCCTGGTCTCCGTCGCACACGCCTTCTGCACCCTCCAGCGCATCACTCGGTCCCCAAAAGAGACGGCGCCAGCCTGAGCCTCTACCAGGTCGCCCGCGAACTGCAGCTACTCCTCGCGGTCTGGACCGGCGCCTGCCCCACCTGTCACCGCAACATGCCACAACCGATACCAACCTGACCAAGCACTACTAGGGGCTGTCCTGGCGAAGGGCCGGGCCTATAGGGCCAGCCGGGCGGGACGACGCCGCAACACCCTCAGATATCAGAGGTGTTGCGGCGTCGCCGCGTCCTGCAGTGTTGGCGGTGGGCGGAGGCCACGGGGAACCGGCGCCGCCGACACCGAATGCGACACCCTTCGGGGGAAGGAGTCGATGTGATCCGCAAGATGTCCGTCGCCGCGGCGACGCTGGGTGCGGCGACCGCACTCATGCTCGGGGGAGCGGGGCTGGCCTCGGCCGGCACCGCAGGTTCGGCCGGCGCGTCCGGCGAGACGCGGGCCCAAGCGGCGCCGTGCTGGCACAGCGGCAGCCACTGGTGGTGCAACAACAGGGTCGGCGCCCCGGTCCTGGAGGCCAACACCGGTCAGGTCGTCGGTTACATGAACTCGAACCCGTCGTGGTTCGTCTGCCGCCAGGAGGGCAACCCCACCGGCGGCGGCGGCCCGCACCCGAACCGCTGGGTGTGGACGACGGCCGACAACGGCAAGAAGGGCTGGATGAGGGACAGCGACATCTCCAGCGAGACCAACTCGCTGCCGACCTGCTGAGTGCCTGACCGATTGCCTGGGTGCTCAACGGCGCCTGATGGGCATGTCTGCGCGCCCGCCGCTCCTTCAACGGGGCGGCGGGCGCCACTCATTCGGTGTCCTTCCCCTCTCCCTCGGGGAGAACGGGGAAGCGGCGCGGCTGGCAGCCGTGCCGGGCAGCGCCATGTCCTCGGCGACCGGGACGTGTTCGAACCGCTGAACCAGTAGGGACTGCCAGCCCAAGTCCTGCCAGCTGCAGAACGTCCGCCGCACGTACCGGTCCATATCGAACCCGGCATAGGGCCGCAGATTCTCGAACCGCGCGGAATCGAATACCAACGATCCCGAGGCTATCGGCTCCACCGACTTGCGCCGCCCGTCCAGCAGCAGACCCCGCAGATAGACCGTTCCCCACCGGCGTTGATCCGCCCGCGCGAACGGCTCGAACATCTCCGCCGCGAAGTCCTCCAGATCGCACCGGACCGCGGCCAGCTCCCCACCCATCACAACAGGTCAACGGAACAAGCGATCAAACAGACACGCCACCGGCAAGTGAACCTGACCAGGCACTACTAGCCGCTTGTGAGGATGCTGCACACGCAACCGGGGCGCGGCAGAGCGGCACCTCGCCGCCGCGTACTCGTCGAACGAGGGGAAACCAATACTCAAGACGATCAAGCGGACCGCCGTGGCCCTGACACTGGCCACCGGTACTCTCGCCGCCACCGCGGCGACCGCACAGGCCGGTGAACTGGGAGTGCGGCAGGGGGACTACGCGGGCTGCAAGGTCGGCTACGTCTGCATGTAACAGAACGAGGCCGACTGGAACGCGGGCCGGCCCAGCCACCGCTGGTACGAGTACGGCGCCCACAACCTGAACAACCAGTACGGCAAGAAGTGGGTCTTCAACAACCAGCACTCCGGAGCGAAGGCCCGGCTGTGCTACGGGTACAACGGTGCCAACTGCACCGGCCTGATCATCAACAGCTACACCGTCGGCGTGGACGACATCACGTCGATCAACAGCATCAAGCTCTACGCGTAGTCCGCTCCGACGGTCCGAGGGCGCGGCCACCGGCCCTGCGGACGCACACCGGGCCCCGGGGAGAAGACCTCCCCGGGGCCCGGTGCATGGAGTCGTGCGGTTCAACGACGGCGTGACGCCGGCTCACGCCGGCCTGCTGCGGTCACACGGGTTCGGGGTCGGACGACTGGACCTTCTCGACGAATTGGAGCATGACACCGTCGGGGTCCTTGATGTTCAACACCTTCCGGACCCCGAAGTCGCCGAGGTCCCAGACCTCCGGAGGACCGGAAAGATACCGTCCACGCCGAGGTACCCGGAATGGGCTGGTCGGAGATGGCGGATCTCACCTCGGTATGAGGCGAGCGGCCCGGGCGCGGCGGCGCTCGGCCACGCCCGGACGCCGCGAGGGGATGCGGCGTCGGAGCGATGACGGATGACATGAGCGAGGGCGCCGTGCATGGTCGTGTCCGGCGCCCTCCACTGTCCCTTGTCCGTCCTCGCCCTATGACCAGGGCAGGACCAGGGCGCCCCAGGCGACGACCGGGCCGAGGGCGACGATTCCGCCGGTGTAGCCGATGACCTGGCGGTAGAAGCGCCGGGTGTCCACCCCACGGGCGTTGCTGAGGACGAGGGCCCCGTTGGTGGAGAAGGGAGAGGTGTCGACGATCGTCGTGGAGACGGCGAGCGCGGCGATCAGTCCGGCGGCACTGAGGTGGCTGGAGAGCAGCAGCGGTACGGCGATGGGGATGATCGCGGTGAGAATCGCCGTGGACGAGGCGAAGGCGGAGGTGATGGCCACGGTGAAGCACAGCAGCAGGGCGACGACGACCGGGGCGCCGAGGTCCGCCGCGTGCTCGGAGATCTCCTCGATGACGCCGGCCTTCTCCAGCATCGCGATGTACGTCATCATGCCCGCGACCAGCAGCAGGGTGGACCAGCTGACGCCGTCCACGGCCTTCTCCTGCCGCTTCATGTCCACCAGCGCCAGCAGCGCGCCCGCCGCCAGCGCGAGGAAACCGATCTCCAGGTGGAAGCCGAGCGCGCCGACGACGAGGGCCATCAGTGAGGCGAGGGTGAGCCACTGCCGCCAGTCGGGCCTGCCGGAGACGGCGAGGTCCTCGTCGTCGGCCGCTTCCGCGTCGCCCTCGGCCAGCGGCGCGGGACGCTTGGCGAGCAGGGCGTAACTCAGGACCGACAGCACCAGGTTGATCAGGAAGCTGGCGCTGAACAGCGCGACGGCGGAGACCTGCAGATCGGTCTCGTCGACGAGGCCGAGCACCAGCGCACCGGAGACGGCGAGCGGTGAGAACGCGCCCGCGTGCCCACCACTGATCACCATCATGCCGACGAGCAGCGGATTGAGCTTGTAGCGGTACGCGAAGTTCATCCCGATCGGCGCGAGGATCGCGACCGCGGCCGGAGTGAACGTACCGAACGCCGTCAGCAGAGCGGCCACCAGGAACAGCACCCAGGGGATGAGCCCCACCTTGCCCCGCACCAGCCGCACCCCGGCCGCGACGAGCCAGTCGATGGTGCCGTTGCGGCGGGCGACGGAGAACAGGTAGGTGACGCCGACGATGGTGACGAAGAGCTTCGCCGGGAACCCCTCGAAGATCTCGTCCTCGGTGAGACCGAGCGAGGCGGTGCCGACGGCGAAGGTGGCGACGAAGGCGAGGATGCCCAGGTTGATCGGCAGCACGGTGCCGACCACGAACATCACCAGCAGGGCGCCTATGGAGATCACTTCAACAGACATCTTTGTCCTTGGTGCGGTGGGGACGGGATGGCGCGCCCCGAGGGCGCGAGGGTATCCCGGTGCGGACGGCTGGGAGCCGGCCCGACCGAGGTGATGTTCGTCGCGGCTCAGGCGGCTTGCGGGCGGCCCGCCTCCGGTACGTAGATGCGGGCGTCGGCGAGCAGCCGTGCCGCGCGCTGCACGGTGACCCGGTGCGGCAGGCCGTCCCGTACGTCGGTGCAGCGGACCGCGACGACGCCGGCGGGCGTGCCGAGGCGCAACCACTCGTAGGTCGGGCCGCCCGTGCTCCGGGAGACCACCGACCCCTCCAGCAGCCCGGCCGCCGCGACGGCGACGGCGGAGGTCAGGCCGATCGCGGGGTGCGGGGCGTTCATGCTGAGCATGCGCACCGACACGTCGTAGTCCTCGGCACCGATCGGTTCACCGAGGGTGGTGGTGTACGGCACCGGCGGGCCGACCAGGCCCACCTTGGGCACCGCGTCCCCCGGCTCCTCGCCCGGTAGGCCCAGCCCCATCAGAGGTGCGGCCGCATGACGCACGGTGCGCAGCCAGGGGACGTCCGCACTGATCCGCTCCAGTGACTCGGCACCGGTGCGCCCGGCACTGGCGGCGTCGACCAGGACGACCGGAGCCCCCGCGGCCACCATGCTCACGCGTACCGGCTCGGCGGCGCCCACCCGCAGATCCTGCGCGGCCCGGCCGGTGGGCAGCAGCGAGCCGGTGGTCCCACCGGCCGGGTCGCGGAATGTGAGACCGACCGCGACCCCACCGGCCCGGGTGCCCGGCACCGTCTGGCGGCCGAAGTGCCGCACCACGCCTCCGGGGGTGTCGACGATCCCTTCGAGGACCGCGCCGGTATTGGTGTTGCGCATCACCACGCGCGTCCGATCACCGGTGACCGGGACCATGCCTTTGCTCACCGCGTACAGGGCGACGCCGGTGGCGCAGTTGCCGCAGTTGCTCGTCCACTCCACCGAGCCCGTCCCGATGCCGACCTGCCCGAACAGGTAGTCGATGTCGACGCCGGGCCGGGACGAGGCGCTGACCACGGCCGCCTTCGAGGTGGTGGGGGTCGCCCCGCCCACCCCGTCCAACTCCACGGGATCGGTGGCGCCGTACGCGGCGACCAACAGCCTTTCGAGGTCACCACGGTCGGCAGGGACTTCGACCTGGTTGAACAGCCAGCACTTGCTGGTGCCGCCACGCACCAGGGTCGCGGGAATGTGCACGTCTGAGGCTCTTCCTGGATCAAGGGAGGTAGGGGAAGTGCGGAGACCTTCGCAGAGGCGTGACTTCGGAACAATCGCAGTTCGCTTCACCTGGGTTTAGCTCAGCTAAAGTCGACGGCATGCTCAACGTGCGCCGTCTGCTGCTGCTCACCGAGGCCACCGAACGCGGTTCGCTCACCGCCGCGGCGGAGGCCCTCGGCATGACCACCTCCGCCGCCTCCCAGCAGATGTCCCTGCTGGAGCAGGAGGCCGGACAGCCCCTGATCGAGCGGCTGCCGCGCGGGATCCGGCCCACCCCGGCCGGTGCCGCGCTGGCCGGTCGAGGCCAGGCGATCCGCCGTGAACTGCGCGCGGCACAAGCCGACTTGGACTCCTTCACAGCCCTCGACCAGGGCACCCTGAGGCTGGGCTCCTTCCCCACGGCCAGCGCGTCCCTGCTTCCCCTCGCGCTCACCCGCTTCCGACGCCGCCACACCGGCATCCGCATCGAGGTACGCGCAGGAGTCCTCGCCGAGCTCCGGGAGATGCTGCACACCGGCGAGGTCGAGCAGGGGCTGCTCTGGGACTACGAATGGAACCGCCTCGACGACCCGGCGCTCTCCCTCACCCACCTCCTGGACGACCCCACGGTGCTGGTCGTCCCCGCCGACTCACCTCTGCGCACCCATCCCTCCGTCCGTCTCGGCGACCTCGCCGACCAGGAGTGGATCATCCGCGCCGACAACCACCCCGTCGCCGACGTCCTGCGCCGCAGCTGTCGCCAGGCCGGCTTCGAGCCGCACATCGCCTACTCCTCGCACGACTACCAGGAGGCCCAGGCCATGGTCGCCGCAGGCCTCGGCATCGCGCTCGCACCCCGCCTCGCCCTCACCAGCCGACGCAGCGACGTACGCCTCCTGCCGTTCGCCTCCGACGTCCCGGCCCCCACCCGCCGCATCCTCCTCGCCCGCGCCACGGCCCGCCCCGCCACCCCACCCGCCCAGGCCATGGCCCGCGTCCTGCGCACGGTGGCCCAGCGATTCACCGCCCCGGACCTGCACCGCGCCCAGCTCGGAGCGGTACGGAGGGGCTGACAGCACGACCACGAGACGCACCCCCCAGGGCGACGAGCGGGGCGGCCGGATCCGGAACTTCGGACACGTCATAGCGGCGCGTACCCGTGCAGCGGGGCGGGTCGCCTAGGTACCAGGCCAGGTCGCCGACGATGTCGACCGCGGTCTGCAGGGGGCAGTCGAGGAAGTCCCGCACCACGAGGACGCTGTTGTCGACCTCGCCCTCGTGGTCGATTTCCCGACGGTAGGAGTAGATGTCGTTGATGAGGGCGTACTGGTCCCCGAAGGTGTTGACGAGCTCCCGCATGACGCGGTGCTCGTGGAGTTCGGCGGGAAGGTCGCGGCCGGCGGTCAGCAGCAGGTAGATGGCGGTGAGGTCGGTTCCCGCGGTCAGGCGGCGCATCTCGATGAAGTCTTCAGCACCCGCAGCGGTCGGGAGCCGGACACCCGGGCCGGGACGGGGGCGTTGACCGCGTGCTCGACCAGCCCCGCCGACCAGGGGGCGCCGCCGACCCTCCGGCGGACCTCGATGTACTCCAGCGGGTGGGGGACCCGGCACCGTGCGCGCCCACAGGTCGGCGAGGCCGCGTTCCACCGGATTGACCGGCTCCAGCGAAGGCGCGCCGCCGTCCGGCGGCATGAACGACGGCAGCCGCGCGAGGTACTGCCGTGCGCCGTCCATGTCCCGGGTGCGCTTGAACACCTGGAGGAAGTGGTCGTCGAAGTAGAACACCCACACATACCAGTCGGTCACCAGGTCGAGTTCCGGTGCCGGCGCGTCGGGGTGGGTGTAGGCGCACAACAGCGCGTAGTCCATGGCCTCGAAGGCGCAATCGCCCCACACCTTGGGAACACCCTCATCCACCGGCGTACCGAGCATCCCCATCGATTGCGCCCACTGCCGGGTGTGGACGCGTGCCGCCTCCAGGTTCGGATTCAGACGGGCGGGACACGGCGTGTAGAAGGAGGGGAGGTCAAGAGGCTGCGCCACCAGCGGCTCCGTCTCGTGCGATCAGACCAGGGGCACAGGGCCATCCGCCCTTCAGTAAAGTCGGCCGTGCCCGGTCCGGCCCATCCCTCACACGGCTGAAAAAGGATCATGGACCCGGGTCCTGGATCAGGACGATGGCATCGAGGGGTGGGAGGCTCTCCAGTTCACTCCACCCTCCCCCCACCCTCAGGCCCCACGAACGCATGTGTCATACTCGGGCGCCGATCATGGCAAGAAACGACCGGGGGGCCGTGTGGACGCCGTTTCCCTGGACGCTCCCTATCTGGACACGGATGCGGATCAACTCTGCTTCTCGCTGGACCTGACGGAGCGTCCGGCGCTGGCAGAGCGTGTGATGTCGCTCGGTGGGCTGGACGTGCGGCTCCGGCTGCTCGGCGCCTCGCACCAGGTTTTCGCCGGTCCCGTGCGGGAGACGGTGGCCTGTCTGCAAGGCGCGGTGAGGGGTCTGCCCGAAACCTGCACCCGTCATCTGCCAGGCTGGGTCTACGACTTCGGTGCCACCACCCGCCGACTGGTTCCCGAGGAATTCAGCGCAGAGGTGGCGCAGATCCTCGGCCAGGCCCACGACGCCGAGCACAGTCTGTGCGGAGTCTTCCCCGGTTCGCCGGAGGCGGTCACCGCGGTGGTCGTCGAGACGGTCGACGGACCGCACGGCGCCGGGCTCGTCTGGCGCACCTGGCACACGTATCCGCAGAACGGCCAGATCGTATCGACGCACAGCCGGCTGGAGGCCCGATGAACAGCGCCCGACTCGTCCGCGCAGCGGTGGCGGCCGCGCTGGCCGCGACCCTGCTCACCGCCTGCGCCGGCGACGGGGACGACGACGCGGTTCCGCGCGACTGGATCAGGAAGACGTACACCGAGACCGGAGCGGACTGGGTCGACCCCAACAGCGGCCCGAGCGAGGTCGCACAGGCGATACACGCCGAGCGCGCGGCCCTGGACCGTGCCTCCGGCGACACCATGGAGTTCCTGCGCTACGGCGACGACATGGTCACCGTCTCGCCGTACCGGAGCGGCAGCCTGATCGAGATCGAGGACTACCGCAACGGCTACCGCCGCCACAAGCAGCACCTCCTCTACTGGCCGGACCCGAACAGCGCGAGCTTCCGCGGCGGCGGCCCCGGCGAGGGCAAATAACGCCAGCAGCACCCGGTGGACCCGCCGGACCACCGTCCGACGCCTCCCACGCTCCTCCCGCACAACCCCGATCACGCCCCGACCCCGTCCCCAAGAAAGGCAACGCAGTGACCGAGATCTTCGAGTCGACCGGCCAGGCCCTGCTCTACGGAGTCGTCGGCCTCGTCGTGATGGCCGTCGGCTTCATCGCGCTCGACCTCGTCACGCCGGGCAAGCTGTACCACGTGGTATGGACCGACCGGAACCGCGGCGCGGCCGTCCTGCTGGGCAGCCAGTCCGTCGCCGTGGGCCTGGTCATCATGAAGGCCATCGAGGCGAGCGAGTCCGAGCAGGGCCTCGGCTACGGCCTGATCAGCACGCTGCTGTACGGCCTCGCCGGAGTGCTGGTGATGACCGTCGTCGGCATCGTGATCGGCGTGTTCACGCCGGGCCAGATGGGCGCGGTCGTCCTCGACGACCAGGACAGCCGCCCGCACCCCGCCGCCTGGGTCCAGGCCGGCATGTACCTGGGCACCGGGTTCATGGTCGGCGCGGCGATCTCGTAGCGGCGCCTCACGATGAGCACCACCCTGCAAGACCGCGACACCACCACGGCACCCTCCGGCCCCCCGGCCGCCAAACACACCCGGGGGGCACGTTTCCTGCTGCTCTTCGCCGTGTTCCTCTGCGCGGCCTGCGGCCTGGTGTACGAGCTGGCCCTGACCGCGCTGGGCAGCTACCTCATCGGCAACTCGGTGCTCCAGACCTCCGTGGTCATCTCCGTGATGGTGTGCGCCATGGGGCTCGGCTCCCTCGCCGCCAAACCCCTGCGCCGCCGCGCGGTGGGCGCGTTCGCGCTCGTGGAGGGCGTACTGGCGCTGGTCGGCGGACTGTCGGTGCTGGTGCTGTACGCGGCGTTCGCCTGGCTCCAGCTCTACACCCCGGCGATGATCGTGATCGCCGTGGCCGTCGGCGTGCTGATCGGCGCCGAGATCCCGCTGCTGATGACCCTGCTCCAGCGGATCCGACGGCAGGAGGCGGGCAGCGCGGTCGCCGACATGTTCGCCGTCGACTACATCGGCGCGCTGGTCGGCGGCCTGGGCTTCCCGCTGTGGCTCCTGCCGACGTTCGGTCAGCTCAAGGGCACGCTGGTGGTCGGCGCGGTCAACGCCGTGGCCGGTGTCATCGTGGTGGTGTTCATCTTCCGCCGGCAGATCAGGCGCTGGGTACGCAACGCCCTCCTGGCCGGCGTCACGGCGGTCCTCGCCGTGCTCGGTACGGCGTACGCGTTCGCGGACGACCTGGAGGTGACGGCGCGCCAGCAGATGTACCGCGACCCGATCATCCACGCGGAGACGACGCCGTACCAGGAAATCGTCGTCACCCGCTCCACCGCCTTCACCGGCGAACCGGACATCCGGCTCTTCCTCAACGGCGACCTCCAGTTCAGCTCCGTCGACGAGTACCGCTACCACGAATCCCTCGTCCACCCCACCCTCTCCGGCCCCCGCGCCAACGTCCTGATCATGGGCGGCGGCGACGGACTCGCCCTGCGCGAGGTGCTGCGCTACGACGACGTCCAGCACGTCACACTCGTCGAACTGGACCCGGCGATGACCCGGCTCGCCCGCGACTTCAAGCCCCTGCGCGACCTCAACGACAAGGCACTGGACGACCCCAGGGTCAAGGTCGTCAACGCCGACGCCTTCAACTGGCTGCGCGGCGCCCGCCAGAGCTACGACGCGGTCGTCATCGACTTCCCCGACCCGGACACGGCGGCCCTGGCCAAGCTGTACTCGGTGGAGTTCTACCACCTGCTCGGCCAGGTCCTGACGCCGCAGAGCAGGGTGATGGTGCAGAGCGGGTCGCCGTTCTTCGCGCCCAAGACGTACTGGTCGATCGCGAAGACGATCGAGACGGCGGGCTACTCGACGGCCGAGTTCCAGGTCGACGTACCGAGCTTTGGCAACTGGGGCTACGTCCTGGCCGCCCCGGGCGGTGGCGAGTCGCCACCCCTGCGGTTGGCATCGGACGCCCCGCGACTGCGGTACCTGGACGAGGCGGTCCTGAAGGCCGCCGCCGTGTTCCCCGTGGACCGCCGCCGCCAGGACGTACGCCCGAGCACGCTCATGGACCCGGCCGTGCTGGAGTACGTGCTGGACGAGTGGGAGAACTACTGACCGCTGCGCTCCGAGCTCATCTGGGTATGGGAATGGGCAGGGGCGGGT